>CAZVHW010000067.1:2761-19431 GCA_964626835.1 uncultured Enterobacterales bacterium | reverse complement strand
TCACGTGGTGCGGTCCGTCGAGTCATCTCACGTCATGGTCAATGGTCGCCGCCCCCATCGGAGCTACACCGCTGCGTCGACATCCACCGCAGGCCAGGGGGCATCGATCTCGGTGAACGACCTGCAGGATGCGAACGGAACCTGGAGCTACCCCGCTTTCGTGGACCTCATCGGCCACGTCGGCTCCGCGGCCTCCGCACCCCCACCGCACACCACCCAACCTTGGACAAAGCCGCTGCGCGGCATGCTGGCGCACGAGCTCACCCAACCGCTCACCGCCATCACGCTGACCACGGCGCTCCTGCTGGAGGAGGCACAGGAGAACACGCCCGAAGCGCAAAGGGAGGACTTGCTCGCCGTCCAGGACGGCGTCAGCCGCATGACGGGGATCATCAGAAACCTCACCCGCTCTGGGCAGGTTCACCCCGATCCTGCGAACAGCGCGCCGCCGAAGAGCCCGATCACGATGGCTACGTGCAAGGCGAAGGAGAGCAGGAGTGAGCCGGTCCGCGTGCGAGCCAAGCTCAGAAGCAGGCTCTCGAACAACGCCAGGAACCAGTAGATCGGTCCGGACGCGAAGAAGAAGCAGTGGAGGACGGCGGCCACGACGGTCGTAACGACAAGCCCGGGTGCGGCGTAGCGTCGCCCGGCCGTGAGCCCGTAGAACAGGAAGCCTCGCGCAAAGAGCTCGATGGCCAGAGGGACTCCGACAAAGCGCAGCGCCGCCGCGGCGAGCAGGCCAACCCAGGATCCCTGGGGCCGCTCGGCAAGGAAGAGGCCCGGGTCGTGACCGAACGCCGGGCCGATGACCAGGATCGCGGCGATCCAGAGCGAGGTGATCGTCGCGTAGAACAGGGCCTGGCCGCGCGGGGGGAGGCGGAGGGCCAGGTACTCGCGGGCGGGCACGTCCACGAGCAGAACGACCAACACGGTACCGAAACCCAAGACCATCAGCGCCATGGCCGTGGACACCAGATCGAAGAGCGGGTGGTCACCCAGGCCGGTGACGGGGACCTCGGGCCGAATCGCGAACAGAGCCACGTGGAGTCCCGTGGCGACGATCACGAACACGAACAAGGCCGCGCCGAGGATCCCGACGCTCCACAGCCCGGTGGCCAACACACCCCAAGGGGCAGGGGGCCGTGACGTTGCCCTCGGATCGGGGAGGTGTGGTGGGTTCATGGGGGCGTCGAGTGGCTCGGGGCTCGCGTTGCCTGGTCTGAGTCGTGCAATGCACGAACAACAAACATGTTCAGGGAGCTTAGTGGAGCGCGCCAAACACCGCACCCATGCACCGTGTCCCCCAGGTCGCCCCGCGGAGGGCAGCGGCATGCGGACGCCCGGCAGGTGACAAAGGCACGCGAGCGGATACCTTGGCCCCCCGATGCCTAGGGGCGACACCACGAGCCGCCCCTGGACGACAGCCAAGGAGAACGGCCCCATGACGACCCCCACCATGCAGGAACTGAAGTCAGCCTTGGTCGATGGCATCGGCCGCCACTTCGCTGCTGGAGCCACTCCCCGGGTCGCAGAGCTGCTCAAGCCTCCCGGCCTCGCCAGCGAACGGGTCTCTCCCTTCACCATGTTGGGCCTGGATGACGGCTCCGCGGGGCTGGCCTGGAACCTGCTCGCGACGGACGACGACCGGCGAGCCTACGACGAACTGGATCCCACCGGCTTCGTGGGCCGGGATGCCATGGATCTGACCCGCGGCTTCGTGGAAGGTGACCAGGTGGAGCGCATCGTGGGCTACACCGCCTGCCACGCCCTGTCGCAGATCGTCCTGGCCCGCGGCGGCTACCGCCATCACACGGGCGCCGACCTCCTGTCCCTGGCGCAGCCGTCGGCGGGCGATCACGTCGGCATGGTGGGCTTCTCGACACCCCTGGTACGAGCCTTCTGCGCGAAGGCCGAGCGCGTGACCGTGCTCGAAGCCCGCGACCGCAGCACCCGATTGGAGCGTGTCCACGTCACCCGCGACGCCCAAGAACTCTCGGCCTGCGACAAGGTGCTGATCACCTCCACCTCCCTCCTGAACGAGAGCTTCGCCGAGCTGGCGCAGATCACCCGCGGAGCGAGCTTCCGAGCTGTCTACGGGCCCGGCGCCGGGGTCCTGCCGGACCTCTTCTTCGAGCTGGGCTTCCACGCCATGGCCGGCATGATCGTGCTGGACGGGGCGCTGCTGCTGGAGCGCCAGCGGACTGGGAAGAAGTGGCGCGAGGCCAAGCGCAAGTGCGTCCTCGTACCCGAGGCGTGAGCGTGCCTTCTCCGACTGGACGACATCCCCGACCGGATGAACCGGAAGACCAGGAGGTCGTCGACCTCGAGGCGCAGCCGCCTCGCTCCTTCACCCCTCCAGCACCACCATGGCCGCTGCTCGATCGCCTTCGTGGGTCAGGCTCAGCCAAGCGCACTGGACGCCCGCGGCCTCGGCGGCGGCGAGGGCCTGGCGGTGGAGCACCAACACCGGGCGACCACCAGGATCGTTGGCCACCTCGATGTCTCGCAGGTCCCAATGGGGTGGCGCTCCACCCGCAAGGGCGGCGCCCATCGCCTTGACGAAGGCTTCTTTCGCGGCGAAGCGGGCAGCCAACCGCTCGGCCGGGGGCACGGGACCCTCGAGGGCCCTGGCGAGCTCGCCAGGGGTGAAGCAGCCCTCGAGCGCAGCACCGGAAGGATCGGCGAGGGCCTCCCGCCACGGCCGGGAGTCCACCAGGTCCAAGCCCAGGCCCCGGATCATGGCCCCACCTCCCCAACAGGGGCGTTCAGGAGCAGATCGCGCTCCTTGGCACCGGAGACCCCGTCCCCGCCGCGCAGCTGCACTGCGGGTTGCTCGCCCAGCAGGACGCGATGCTGCTCCTGCAAGCGGCTCCTCCACCTGCGCTCGCGCCGCTGGCTGTACGCCTCGAGGCGCTCGGCCGGCAGGGAGGTGAGAAGCACGTCGGGGTGCACCAGGCAGACCAGGGCGCCCACGTGCCCGAATCCCAGGCTGGTCAACAAGGCAGCTCGCAGCTCGCCCGAGCCCAGCTCCAACGGCTCGTCCGGGAAACAGAGGGGAAGGCGCCGCGCCAGGGCCGCATCGGGTTCGTCCAGGTTGCGGATGGCGGGGACGACCCCCTCGAGCATCGCCTGCACCAGGCCGATACTCTGCCAGGCCGCCGCGCCTCCCTTGCTGTGTCCCGTGAGTCCCTTCTGGGCGATGACGGGCAGGGGATCGCGCAGGTCGCGCCCCAGTGCCATGGCGATGGAGGCGTGCAGGTCCACCTCGTTGGGATCGTTCGCCTCCGTGCTGGTGCCGTGCAGGGAGACCACACCGATGTCGCCCGGGCCGAGCCCGAAAGCCGCCAGGGACCGCGCCAGAGGCGAACGTTCGCCCCCGGCGGCCAGGCCCAACAGCCCCTTCCCAGGCGCGGGAATGGAGCCCTGGAGACCGTCACCGCGGGACCACGCGCCGCCCACGAGCCCGTAGATGGGCAAGCCCAGCTCGAGCGCCCGATCGGCGCGACACAGCAGCAGCGTGCCGCCGCCCTGGGCTTCGACGAAGCCACCACGTCGAGCGTCACAAGGCCGGCTGGCCTGGTCGGGCTCGAGGCCTCGGCTCTCCAGCTCGCGGTCGGAGATCGTGGCACCCATGTCGGCGAAGCCGCGCATGCCTTCGGGGCCGAGATCGTCGAATGCCCCGGCCACCACCAGATCGGCCTTGCCACGCAGCACCATGTCCACGCCCAGCTCCAAGGAGACCGCCGCCGTGGCGCAGGCCCCGACAGGGTGCACCATGGGCCCGTAGCCCCCGTGCAGGGCACAGGCGGCCCAGGCGGGCGAGACGTTGATCAGCGCCTCCTGCAGGGCGTCGGTTTGCCGCTCGCGATCCAGGACGGGGTCCACGTACAGCCGTCGGATAGCCCGCATGCCGCCGATGCCACCGCCCTGACTCGAGCCCACCCGGGTGGGGTGCAGGGCGGCGCACAGCTCCTCGGGGCCCGCGCCAGCGCTGCGGAAGGCCTCGGCCGTGGCGACCAGGTTGAAGGCTGCCACCGGGTCCATCTGCTCCACCAGATCCGCGTCCAGGCCCAGCCGGGTGAGGTCCCAGCCATCGGGGAGCTGCCCGCCGAAGGTGCGAGTAAGCGGCGCCAGCCGGGGCAGGCGCACTCGGCTGCCTGCACGGCACCGCAGGGTCCAGCGCCCCTCTGCGTCCTGGAACACCTCGGTGTCATCCGGATCCGCAGCCGCGATGCTCCGTGCGAGGGTCTCGTCAGGGAGGTGGAAGATCAGATCCTGCTCGAGCCGCAGCTCGGTCAGGGCCTCGACACCCCCGGGAGCGAAGTGGTCGAGCCGCCGCACCCCCACGCGAGCATCGAGGTCGTACCGATCCGCCATCTCGGACGGATCAACGGCCTCGCCGGTGGCGCGGTCTTCCCAGCGACCCCGCTCGAAGCGCACCAAGCCGCAGAGCCAGGCCAGCTCGAGGGCAGCCTCGGGAGTAGCGTGGCCGTGCCGCTCGTAGGACCAGCGGACCCGCTCGTTGCCGAAGGGACCCACCTCGCCGAAGCCCACGATGGCCACCGCGCGGGAAGGATCGAGCCCACAGCGCGCGTTGGGATCCGTGGCGGGCAAGGTCGGGAAGTCGAACAGAAGCCGTGGCAGGGGTGCAGGGCTATCACCCTCCTCTCCGCCGGGGTCCGCCCGCCTGGCAGCACGCAGGGCCCGCTCGATAACCTCGCGCAGCCCCGACGCGGCCGCACCGAAACCACCGGTGAGGTCGGCCACCACGGGCTCTTCCGCGGCTCGTCCTCGGGCCTCGCCCTGACAACGCTCCAGCAGCAGATCCGCCATCTCGATGGTGTCGAAGGTCTGGATGCCCAGCTCTGTCTCCACGGCCTGCCAGGTCGGATCGAGCCCGCCCATCAGGCCCGTGCCTCTCACCCAGCCCATGCGAGCACCCACCAGGGTGACCCGGTGGCCCCAACGATCCCACTCGGACCGCCAGCGGTGCAGCAGCGCCTCGAGGCCGGCCTTGGACTCGGCATACAGCCCATCGCGGCCCACCTGGCCGTGATTGGGGCTCAAGGGAAGCACGACGTGGACCCTGGGGGCCCGGCGCCCGGCACGGGCGGTATACCGGGCCATCGCGCCTACCAGGCGCTCCACACCCACCAGGTTCACCTGCAGGGTAGCCCGGATGCGCTCGCCCAGATCGCCCACGTCCCCCTCGGCCGGCGCGGCCGCGAAGGGGAAGCACAAGGTTGGGAGCCAGGGCTCCTTGGTGCGTTGGCGCCGGGCGCCCCGCTCCTCGCTCGCCGAGCTCACCAGCCAATGGCAGAGCGCCTCGGCATCCGCAGGGCAGCCCTGATCGAATGGGACCAGGTGCAGCTCGGCGCCCGCAGCGGCGTGCTGTCGGTACAGAGCACGGAAGCGCGCCAGGGACTGCCGCCGTTCCTCCGCCGGTGGGAACGTGGTGGCCACCACCCTCGCGCCGCCTTCGAGCAGACGCACGACCACCGCTTCCGCGATGGAACCCGGGCCCGCCCCCGTGATCACGGCGGTCTCTCCGGCCCAAGGCTTCGGAGCTCCGCCGCGGCGCACGCGCATCGTACAGCGCTCCAGCGCCCGCCGGGCCGCCGGACGTTTCTGCCGCCGGGCCCGCTCTATGAGGGCCTCCAGCACACCCACCAGCTCCGGGGACGCACAGCGCACCAGGCGAGCTTCCAGATCCGGGTCATGCTCACCGGCGGACAAACGGGCATACCACCGCAGCGCATCCGCTCGCGCCCAGCTGGCGGAAGCGGTCAGGGCCACGTGATGGCGAGAGTCGAACAGGCCCGAAGAAGGGACTGCAGCCGCGGGGCGCGCGGGCTCTACCGGGGCGCGGTCCACCAGCGCGGGGTCCAGACCCGCCGCCTGAAGAGCCGTGCGGGCCACGCCAGCCCAGCGCTCCCGATCCTCACGACCCAGCTCCTCGAGGGCCCGAGGATCCATGGCCACACCCAGGTTCGAGGCGGGGGCCTCGCGCCGGGGGATCTCTCGCCCGAGCAGGGTGGCATAGCGGGCCACCGCGGCCTCGACGGCCTGGTCGCCGGTGAGCCCAGACTCCTCCCGATGAACCAGGGGCAGCACGCAGAGCACGGCGTTCTGGCGCGCGGGACCCAGGCCCCAGCCAGCGTACAGATCCGCCTCGAGCTTCCGGCTATCCAAGCCCAGCTCGGCCAAGGCGCGGTCTCGATGGGCCCTGATGAACGGACCCGGGAGCCGATAGCGCGATCCTGCCGCGGCCTCGAGCGCCTGCACCAGGGCGGGCATGGGAAGCTCGTGGGCGCCGTCCACCGCGCTGACCCCCAGCTCCTTGCCCAAGGCAGCCAACACCTGGTTGCGCCGGGCGGAGTTGCCGCTGAGGAGTCCATCCAGGCTCGCCGTACCCTCGAAGTCGGCCAGGGGCCGCCCCGTCGCCACGGACAGGCACAGCCGGACGCTACGGTCGAAGGACAGAGGCGAATCGTCGAGGGTCGGAGCCTCCGATACCGAAACCGCTGGGCGATCCACCAGCGCCATCGTGTCGGCGGCGGCGGACTTCACCTCGTGCGCCGGCTCGACGGGTTCGGGTCCGAGGCCCAGGAGGATCTCGCGATCCCGTTCTCCGTGTACCAGCTCCAAGGGCGTGTCCGCCCCCTGCTGACTGCGGGCCATCATGCCCACCAGCACGGGCGCCTCGCCCGGACCCAGCTCGAGCAGGCGCTCGCATCCCGCCAGCAGGAGCTCCTGGGTTTCGATCCAGCGGACCGGGGAGGCGAACTGCCAGGCCAGCACCTCGATCAGCAGGGTGCGCCCGTGAGCGCGGGGGTCGACGAGGGCATCCTCGAGGACCGTGGTCCCCGTGGCCTCGATGACGGCCTGCACGAAGTCCTCGTCGAGGCGGAAGGGTCGGGCCACGAGATTGGGAAGGTAGTGCCCCTCCAATGCCTCTAGGTCGAGGTCGACGGGCACACACTGCTCCAAGACGTCCCGGAACGCCGGCACGCCCTGACGCAGAAGTGGCGAGTGGAAGGGAACGTCGAGCCCAGGCAGGGCCACCCATCCTCCCTCTCCACGCTCGGCGAGGGCCGCCTCGAGGGCCGCCGTGGCTTCCACGTGGCCAGCCACGGCATACTGCTTGTCGCGAACGTTGTGGTTGACCACGAACAGAGGCTGGCCGGACCGCCGAGCCACCTCTTCCACGAGCGCCGCGGTCGCCGCGCCGTCCAACCCAACACGTCCGGGTCGCACCACGCCCATGGCGAAAGGCGACCGTCCATCGGCATCTCGATCCACGAAGTGCTGCATGGTGGCACCTCGCTGGAAGACCAGCTCCACCATGTCCTCGAGCTCGACCACGCCGCCGAGGGCGGACAGGGCGGAGTATTCGCCGACGGAGTGCCCACAGAGGAAGCGCGGCTTGGGCAGCGCCCCCGCTTCCCTCAGCTCGGCCACTCCGGCGCAGGCCATCACCGCCAGCGCCACCTGGGTGATCTGGGTGGCGTTGAGCACGCCCTCGGGGTGGCGCAGCACCTCGCCAGCCACGTCCAGCTCCCGGGGGTTGTCGCGAACCGCCTCGAGCAACGAGAAGCCGAGGCACCGCCGCGCGTGGCGCTCGGCGCGGTCCCAGACGGCGCGGGCCGCTGCAGAGCGAGCGTACCCCTCCATGCCCATCCCCGGTCGCTGACAGCCCTGGCCTGGAAAGACCAGCGCCGTGGCGGGGGCCGCCATGAGCGCCGTCAGTGCCAGCACCGGCCGCTCGTCGTGGGAGAGCTCGAGCTCCACCACCTCGTCACCGTCCACACGGGCAACGGCGCGAGCGAGGCAGCGCAGCCGGGCCCCCAGAGGTACGGTGTCCAGGTACCGAACCCGAACCCACCGCAGCCGGCGGCCACCGGCAGTCAGCCGTGCGCAGGCCGCAGAGGCCATCCACTGGCCGTGAACGATGGGAGCGTCCAGACCCGCCAGGGCGGCCACGCAGGCATCGCGATGGATGGGGTTGAGGTCTCCACTCGCCGCTGCGAACGCGGCCATGTCCACGGGCGCCTCCAAGTCCTCGTCCAACACGGACCGAGGTCGATCGATGGGCACGGCCCCAGCCGTGGGTTCCTCGACGGGGCCTAGCGCACAGGCGTCCGCTGGGAGAGGAGCCTCGACGTGGCGAAGCAAGAAACGCTGCACGATCCTCGTGTCCGCGCGGCCGTCACGGCACAGCTCCGCTCGCAGGAGCACCTCGCGCCCGCCAGGCCTGTCCGCCACCTCGGGCTCCGACACCCGGACCTCCACGGGGCCGGAGCCCGGCGTGGCGAGCCGCTCGAGCTGCCCCTCGACATGCAACAAGCTGGTAGGATCCGCGCCGAGAGCGCCGCTCAACAGCGCGCGCATCATGGCGGGCAGGGCCAGAGCGAAGGCAAGCTGCAGCGGCTCCTCCGCTGCGTCGTCCCCCACGACCCGCCGCCAGGCGGCCACACGCTCGACTCCGAAGCCCTCGTCACGGAGCAGGAGCTCCCGGTAGAACGACCGAAGTCGCTCGCCCACCTCGGTCCCAGCCCGCAGCTCCACACGCCGGCCGGGCCGAAGCTCGAAGGGCAGGGCCAGCCGCACGGGAGGACCCTCGGGGAGCGGGTGCTCGAGCTCGAGCCTCACGCCCTCGGAACCGCTGGGTACGAGCCTGGAACGCCCCCCTCCCGCCGAGAGCACGGCGGGCAGCGGGTTGTCCCTCACCTGGTCGCCGCGCAGACAGCGCTGGGCACCCAGAGCCGCCTGCCCCGGACTCCACGCCCCGTCCCGCACCCGCTCCGCCCCGGCCAGGCAGGGCTGCAGGAAACGGGCCAACAGATCGGCCACCGGCTCGTCCACGCGCTGCACGCCATCCAACCCGCCAGGGCCCGGCACCACGAGCACGGACTCAGCGTCGTAGCGATCGTCGTGGGACTGCCACAGAGCGTCCGACGTGAACCAACGGCGCACGTTCTCGTCGATGATCGGCACGAACGGCACGGGCTTGCCAGGACCCCCACAGACCTCGATCACGAAGAAACGTGCATCCTCGGGAAGCACGGGCGTCTCCGCCAGGGCCGGGAGTAGATGCGCGAAGGTGGTGAGCAAGGAATGCGGCTCGTCCAGGTCTCCGGCGTGGGGCCAGGGGCCCGACCAATGGCAGCGACGCAGGGCCCGTCGCAGCATGCGCAGGAAACGACCGCGGTGAGTCGGATCGAGCCAAGGGCCATCGTCCTGGGACCGGCGTCGCCCGAGGGCCATCAGATCCACGAGCCGCTGGAGCAGCGCGAGATAGTCGAAGTCCTCCAGGTCCCCGAACCAGGGCTTGCAGCTGCGGGACAGAGCGGCGGCGATCTCGTCGTGACGCGCCCGCACGGCCTCGACGTCCCCGGCCACGGCATCCAACAACGCGGCGGTCCTGGCCGCGTGGTTGTCCAGGTAGTGGATGTCGGCTCCCAGCCCGCTGCACCCCGAGCGTACGGAACCCGCAACGGTGCCCCGCGCCATCAGGCGCTCCGAACCCCGCGCGGCCACCAAGGCGCGCTTGACGGCCGGAGAGGTCCCGGCTTCGAGGGCCGCCATCGCGGCGGTACCCACGAAGACCGCGTCTACGGGCATGGGCGCCCGCCCGCGGGCCTCGCTCCAGGTGCCACTGAGCAAGGACCACGCTCGCTCGGGATCGGCGATGCCCCCGCCCACGGCAAGGACCAGCCCGAGCCGCTGGCGGATTCGCCCGTACCAGCGCAGCAAGAGCTCCTCGAGCTCGGCAAAGCCATGGTGCCCGCCTGCCCGTCCCCCCTCGATCTGCAGGATCAGGGGGTGACCCGGATCGCGGTCGGCGATGGCCAGGGCTTGCTCGATCTGATCGTCCGCACCCACCTTGAGGGCGTTCAGCTCCATGCCCAGCCCGCGCAGCTCCCGCAACAGGGCCGCAGCTTCGTCCACCGGGGGAAGCCCCGCGGTGATGGTGACACCGAGGATCGGATGTCCCTCGGCGCGCAGCCGCTGCACCAGGCGCTTCTCGCCCAGGTGGAGGTCCCAGAGGTAGCGATCCAGGTACAGGGCGTTGAAGAGGTACCCCTCCCCTGGCTGGAGCTGCCGACGGAGCTGCTCGGCGCGATCCCGCAAGATGGCCTCGCTCGGCTGGCCACCACCGGCGAGCTCGGCGAGGAACCCCGCGTTGGCCGCCGCGGCGACGATGGGAGCCTCGACGGTGGTGGGGGTCATGCCCGGGAGCAGCACGGGCGGCGCACCGGTCAGTCGCGTGAAGGCGTTCTCGACCCGCTCGCCGCCATCGGCACCAGCGTAGGTGACCGGAGCCCAACTGCCCCAAGGACGGGGCGACCGGATGGAGCTCTCGTCCCGCGCCCTCAGCTCGGCCTGGCCTTCCTCGGTGGCACCCGCCACCACGCGCACGCCCCAACCCTCGAGGCAGCGCCGACACAGCGAGGCGACGCCGCCGCCGGGACCGAGGTCCACCAAGTACGTGGCACCCAGACCCCGCACCGCGTCCATGGTGGCCAACCAATCCACCCGACCCAAACACTGGGAGCTCACCAAGTCCGGCTCACCCAGCCAGGGGGCGCCGTCCTCGTAGCGGAGCAGGGGAACCACCAGCCCAGCCGGGTCCAGCTGGGCTCCGATTCGATCCGCGTCCGCCCGCAGCGCCTCCAAGCAGGGCTCCATCACGGGGGAGTGGAAGGGCGCGCCCACGGGCAGCCCCTCGATGGACACGTGGGGAGGCGGCGACCCGGTGCCGTTCGAGAACGCCACGCGCTGCCGATCGATCCAGGCAGCGAGCCAGCGCTCCATTCGCACGAGCGCATCGGGCTCTCCACTGAGCACCACCTGGCGCGGCCCGTTCACGAGGGCCAAGGTGACGCCTTGCTGCTCGCCGACGGCCGCCTCCACCCAACCGGCATCCAGCCCACTGACGGCGAGCATGGGCGCACGGCCGTTCCGCTGCCGCCCCCAAGCGATCTGCATGCGGGCCCCCTGCCAAGCCATGTAGCGAGCGATGCGGGCGGCGCGCCGCAGGAAGGCGGCCGGGGGCAGGCCCTCGGCAGCGAGCGCCGCGGCGACGATCCCCTGGCTGTGGCCGGTCACGGCCACGGCCCACTCCGAGATGGCCTCGGGGGCGAGCCCCACCGTGCGCAGAGCCTGCAGGCGAGCTGCCTGGGTCACGAAGATGGCGGGCTGGGAGATGGCGGAACCCGCCAGAGCCTGATCGCTGGGACGAATCGAGGGATCGCGCAGCCAAGCCTCCAGGTCCAAGCCCAGGGGGTGCAGCCCCAGCAAGCCCAGCCCGTGGTCCAGCTCGTCCACCATCGCGCGGGAGCAGCACTCGACGACCTCGCGGGACTCGCGACCACCGCGGTACAGGCCCTCGAGATCCTCCCACCAGCGCTGCGCCTGCCCGCCGAAACCCAGCACGATCCGCAGCTGGCCAGTCCGGGCCAACCGCGCCAGGGCGGGATGATCCCCCGTCCCTCGGGAGCCGCGCACCAGCTGGGAGAGAGGCGGGACCGCCGGCGAGGTTTCGGGCCGGTCGGTCGGGTTCTCGCCTTGGATGGAGCTGGTGTTGGGTGTGCGGATGCGCATGGTGCGGACCTCCGTTGGGGAAGAGTCGGGCGTTAGCAAGACCCGTGCCACTCCCGCCCAGCGGACATCGTCCCGGACTCGGATTCAGCGACAAGCCGCTCTCGAAGCCCTTACCCGCGCGGAATCCACCACCACCGGCGTCCCCGGGTGGGAGGAACCGGTGCCACCCGCACGAAGCACCACTGCGTAAGAGCCTACGCAGCACGCGCGCCCGCGCGTGCTAGTTGAGTCCCGCCAACCCGTCGGTCCCCTGCTCCTCGTCCACGCCGCGTGCCAGGTCCCGTCGGTTCCGCCGCCAGGCTCGGTACTGCCGCCCACGCTCGACGCGGTCCTTGCCGCCGAAGCGTACGGAGAGCTCGGTGGTCTGCGTGAGCCACGCCAGAGGCAAGCTGGAAGTGCCAACGCCGACACGCAGGTGAACGTTCTTCCAGGCCATCTGCCAGGCCGCGCTGAGCATGTACATGGTGGTCAGGGGGACCCTGCCGTCGAACGCCAGCACCTCGTCCAGCTGCGCGATGTCGGGCAGCTCGATCTGCTCGTTGACCTGCAGCCGGGCGAAGGGTACCGACGCGGCCTGCAGGATGATGCTGTCGCGCCGATTAAAACGAACGTCGGTGGCCGCGCGCACCCACAGGACCTCGCCGTAGATGTCGTTGCCCTCGATGCCGAACGCGCTGCCGCTGCTGGAGACGGGTTGGGGGTCGCCGACGTTCCAGTCGTCACAGGTCTCGGTGAGCAGAGACGACAGTGCGCAGACATCGGGAATGCCCTTGGCGGACAAGCCCGCATAGTTGAAGCCACCGTGAACGGACCAAGCCTTGACCACCCGCAGCGACGCGATGGCACCCACCCCGGTGTAGGCGGAGCGGAAGCTCTCCTGGCGGAGCCAGTAGCGGCTGCCCTGCACGGCCAAGTTCAGCGGTCCAACCTGGATGGCGTTGATCTTGGCGGAGATGTTGGGCAGGCCCGCGTAGTAGACGAGGGGCATGGTGGTGACCTGCACGTTGGGCAGCACCCCGACACCCACGGACAGCAACCCCACCTTCAGCTCCCCCGGCTGCAGCGTATAGGCCGTGAAGTCCGTGGTCGCGTGGGGATTGGGGGGGAGCTGGCCGGCGCTGGGCTTCAACCAGCGGATCTGGCTCTGGTCCAGGCTCCCGGCCTCCACCGCACTGGTGAGTTGATCCTGGGACAGCACCAAGGCCGGCCGTCCCTCAACGGCCAGTCCATCCTCCACCAGCACCGCAGCGACGGGCTCACCGTCGAGAACACCGCCATGGAAGTGGAGCAAGCCGGTGACCTCCGCCGGAGCTTCCTGCTCGGGCTGGAGCGTGTCGGGCTGGACCGTGTCGGCCTGGACCTCGGTAGCCTGGGCCTCGAGGGCCTTCGCACGTGCACGCCAGCCGGCCTCGGCATCCGCAGGAAGTGCCGCCCAAGCGAGCACGGTGGCCAGGAATGGCGCTACGGGTCGCAGGGCGGGCATGATCGGTCTCCACGAACGGGGGGTGCTGCGGGGGGAGAGGGGAACGGCACGTCCTCTCGTCAAGTACGTCGGGCGCGGAGCACTCCGGGTTCAGCACTTGACAAGCTCTTGTTGCTTTCGTGACGAGAGGAGACAGAAAGCACGCCGAACACACGATCGGGCCTTGAGGATAGGGCGGTCGCCGATTAGCCTGTGCCCACTTCACCCCGAGAGGAGACCCACCGTGGCCAGCGACGATCTGATCGAAATCGAAGGCGTCATCAAGGAAGTCCACCCTGGAGGCACCTTCAAGGTCGAGACCAGCGCCGGGACCTACGTACAGGCACACCTGGCCGGCAAGCTGCGCCGCTACCGCATCCGCGTCGTCCTGGGCGACCGGGTCACCGTGGCCGTCTCGCCCTACGACCTGAGCAAGGGCCGCATCGTCTTCCGCCACAAGTAGCGGTAGATTCTGTCGCCTCTTCGAGCTTCGCCCTTCGAGGCGAAGATGGGTTTTTGTGCGCCGTGGAGGGGATTCCCACTTGTCCCCCATCGCGTGGACCTGACGAAAGAACTTGCTCTTCGACATTGCCAAGTAGAGGAATTCGCGACCTCGCTCCTGTGAGATCTCTCACATCACAGCGAATGTAGGGCGTTCCATCACCGACACACCGCACGCTTGCTCAGAATGACCCCTCCGCTTGGGCCGGTTGTGGAAAACTTGTGGTCAAAGTGGGACGAAATTGGATGGACGAACAAGGCCAAAACAGTCACCGCACTCTGTTCCCCTTCTTCTTGTTCGTTTATCAGCCGCACACCCGATGTCACACCCCAACCCGGGGCTGCCTATGGAAAACTGGTGAACGAAGCGTGAGGAGGCGACAAGACGGGCCGCGGCTCCCCGACTGTCGGGATATGATGGCTGGGCCTCGCCCCAAGGAGCCCCGGACATGCGCGCCATCCTCATCCTCGCCGGACTCGCTCTCACGGTGGGCTGCAAGAACGAAGAAAACGACGCCGGCAACGACACGCCGGAGACCGACACCTGCCCGCCACCGGAAGAAGACGAGGACGGCGACTGCTGGGCACCTCCCGAAGACTGCGACGACACCGATCCCTACGTGCACCCAGGGGCCGACGAGGTGCCGTACGACGGCAAGGACAACGACTGCGCCGGTGATGGCGACCTCACCGACTGGGACGGCGACGGCTACGACGGCGAACCCGCCGGTGGTGACGACTGCAACGACGGCAACCCCGACATCTACCCGGGTGCCGAGGAAACCTGCCAAGATCGTTACGACGACATCGACGCCGACTGCGACGGCTCCGAGCAGACCGACGACTGTGACGGCGACGGCTACGACCGCTGGGAAGACTGCAACGACGACCTCCCCGAGTCCTACCCCGGCGCCGACGAGGTCTGGTACGACGGCATCGACGGCGACTGCGACCTGCAGTCCGACTACGACCAAGACGGCGACGGCTACGAGCACGCCGACTACGGCGGAGACGACTGCGACGACACCCTGGCGGACGTGTACTACGGCGCGCCCGAGCAGCTGGACGACATCGATCACGACTGCAACGGCGAACCAGGACAGATGGACCAGGCCGACGCCTTCGCCGAGTACCTCGGCAGCAACTACAACGACTACGACATGTACATCGGATGGCGCGCCGATTGGATGTCCGACATGGACGGCGACGGCCTCCGAGACATGATCGCCTGCGGTTGGTACTGGGGCTACATGTCCCTGGACAAGGAATCCTATCCCCAGGGGCGTTGCTACATCCTACCGGGCGCCGGCCAAGGCGACTCGACCAACTTCGCCGACAACGCAATCGCGACCATCACCGGCGGAGCCTACGAGTACCTGGGCTACGGCATGGCGGTGGTCGAAGACCTCGACGACGACGGCATCGACGAGGTGCTGGCGGGCTCCCCCGTCTACACCATCAGTGGCTACAAGGGCGCGGCTCACCTGTTCAGCGGCGCCGACATCCTCGATCTCGGCGACATCACGGCGTCCGACGCCGTCTCCGCCCTGTACGGCACCTCCTACTACGGTGCGGACTGCACCACCCTCGAAGACATCACCGGCGACGACAAGGTCGAGCTGATCACCTCGGCCTACGACATCTCCAGCCTGGACCTGGACATCTGGTCTGGAGGCGCAGCGCTGGACGGCAACATGTCCTCGGCAGACGCCCTCGCCAGCTTCAGCGCCAGCGGCTACGGCGGCAGCACCGTCGGCGGTGGCGACTTCGACGGCGACGGCATGGCCGACCTCGTCACGGGCGCCGACGGCTTCGAGTGGGCGCTCGACGCCTCGGGCAAGTTCTACGTGATGGAAGGCAAGGCCGGCAAGCAGTACCTGCTGTCGGGCAGCGACATCGCCATGGGCGGCACCTTCAGCTCCTCCGACGTGGCGACCATCTCCGGCTCCGAGGACGAGGGCATCGGCTGGCGCACCGGCTGGACCCACGACACGGACGGTGATGGCTACGACGAAGTGCTGGCCTCGGGCTGGTACTCCGACGCCGGCGAAGAGGAAGCCGGCGTGGTCTACGTCATCCCGGGCGACGAGGCCATGGACGGCGGCACGGCTTCGGCCCTGTCCATGTTCACCATCCAGGGCTCCATCGAGTTCGGCCGCGGCACCGCCGCCGAGCGACCCGCCGACCTCGACGGCAACGGTGCCGGCGACGTGGTGTTCGTCCACATGGGCGACATGGTGAGCGGCATCAAGGCCAAGAGCTACATCTGGCTCGACGCCGACATCACCGGCGGCGGCACCGTGAGCGCCGGTGACTCCCCCTACTTCTTCGCCTCCAAGTACGAAGACGACCTGTACGGCTGGACCGCCTCGTTCTCCGACTACGACGGCGACGGCGACGACGACGCCCTCCTGGGCTCCTACTACCCGTCGGAGGGCAAGGTCTGGGCCTTCGAGAGCCAGCTGGGCGAGTAGCCCTCCTTCGACGACACGCGCTCGCGCTGGCCCTGCTCCCGCTGGGGCTCGCGCTTTTCGGCTGGCTCGGAATGGGCCAGAGTCTGGGTGGCATGCCCGGAGATCCCGGCGACGCCCGCTTGGTCCAATATCTGCTCGAGCACTCCTTTCGGTGGCTCTCCGGGGGGATGTTCGGACTGCTGGGCGAGGTCCGGCTGCTGGATCCAGCGGTCTTCTTCCCGGCCGAACACGTGTACGGCTACTCCCACCTGCTGCTGGGATCCGCGCCGATCTACTGGTTCTGGCGGCTCATGGGCCTGCACTGGGACAGCGCCTTGCAGGCCTGGTGCTTCACGGTCCTGGCCCTGAACTTCGGGGTGGCCTGGGTCTGGCTACACCGGGGCATGGGTCTGCGATCCGAGGCAGCCGCGGTGGGGGCGTTCGTCTTCGCGTTCTCCACCCTGCGCCTGTCCCAGGTCGTCCACCACCAGATGCTCCCCTCGTTCTGGGCCATGGCCTGCGTGCTGGGCCTCACCGTGCTGCTCCGCGAGCCCGAAAACCCGCGCCGAGCACGCTGGCTCGCCTTGGCCGCCGTGGGGGCCGTGCTCGAGCTGTATTCCAGCTTCTATCAGGGATTCTTCCTGGGG
>CAZVHW010000067.1:0-2751 GCA_964626835.1 uncultured Enterobacterales bacterium | reverse complement strand
GTGCTGGCGATCGTGCCCGCGCTGGCGCTCCCCGACCTGCGGCGCATCCTCGTCAGTTGCGCGACCCGCACGTGGCGCCCGATCGCCGTGGTCGCCGCAGCCTCGGTCGTGGCGTTGGTTCCCCTGGTGCTGGTGTATTCCGAGACCGCCAGCGTGGTGGGCATGCGCGACTACGCCCAGCTCGAGCCCTACGTGCCCGGCGCCCTGGCGTGGGTGAACCTGGGTTCCGACAGCCTGCTGTGGGGTTGGCTGTTCGATCCCGAGGGGCTGGCCCTGGTACCAGAGACCGAGCGCCTGGCCTCCATCGGCGCGCTCACGGCCCTGGCGGCCCTGATCGGACTGTCGATACGCTGGCGCGGAGCGGGCGGGGCGCTGCTCTTCGTATGGCTGGCGGTCGTCCTGCTGGCCACCGGCTGGATGCCGGGCTTGCACCCCTGGCGGCTGGTCTTCGAGCTCTTCCCGGGGGCCAGCGCCATCCGCGAGGTCTCCCGCCTGGCCTTCATCGCGTTGGTACCGGCGGCTGCCGGCGTGGCCTTCTTGTTGGACCGCCTCCAGCGTCGGGGTCTGGTCTGGGTGGCCGCGGGCGTGGCCCTCCTGCTGCTGGCCGAGCAGCCCCGCACCATGCCCAGCTTCGACAAGGCTTGGAGCCGCCGCCAGGTCACGACCCTGGCCGCCACGGTGGACCCCGACCGCTGCAACGCTTTCTACTACTCTCCCCAGGTGGGCCCCGAACTCAGCCGCGCCGGTCCCTGGTACCGCCTGCACTGGGTGCGCTTCCAGACCGACGCCATGCTGGCCCAGCTCGAGAGCGGCGTGCCCACCCTCAACGGCTACACCGGAAACTACCCCCCCGGCTGGCGACTCGATGATCCGGTGGTGGACGGACCGGACGACCTCGAGCGGATCGGCAGCCGGCTGGCCAGCTGGCTGGCGCACAATGGACTGTCGGAGCAGGGGCTTTGCTGGGTACAGCTGCCGGTCATGGAGTGAAGCGCGGATCCGGGCCTCCCATCAAGCGAACCACGCACGATTCTCTGGGATGTGGGCCGAGAGCGGCGCGAATGGTTCGCTGGGCGCACGATTCTCTGGGATGTGGGCCGAGAGCGGCGCGAATGGTTCGCTAGGCGCAGAAACCGATCCCGATCCCCTAGCTCAACGTCATGATGGCGATCAATGCAACCGCCGCCGCGCAGGCCAACCCGGCTCCGATCCCCGCCATGCGCCAAGGCGTCGCATCGCCCTTCCTCATGTTCGGCTCGATCAACAACGCCAACAACCCACCGCCCACCAGCCCCCCGATGTGGGCGGCGTGGTCTGCCCCCACCACGAAGCCGAAGATGACGATGTAGACCACCCAGCGCGCCATGGAGTTGCGGAAGCGGATGCCGATCATGGTGCGATCCATGTGGCCCCACACCATCATCAGCCCGATGAACCCGCAGAGCGCGCCCGAGGCTCCGATGGACACCATGTCCTTCTGCATCAGCACCGCCCAAGCAAGCGATGCGGCGCCCGAGAGCACCCCCGTGGCCACGTAGACCACCAAGGCCTTGTTGGTGCCGTAGATCTCCCGCACCCTGGGAGCGATGTACAAGATCGCCCAGGTGTTGAACCCGATGTGCATCAGCCCACCGTGCAGGAAGGCGTAGGTCCACAGGCGCCAGTACTGCAGCTCCATGGTGGGACGCATGCGCCAGTCCAGCATGTCCCAGGGGACGCCCGGCTGGATGGTGTGGTAGTTGCCGCCCGCCATCACGAGGTCCTGAGAGCTCTGGTCCCACAACGAGGAGTCCTGGCCGCCCACCACGACGAGCAAGTAGGTGAGCACGAAGCCAGCGACCAGCAGGGTCTCGAAGCCGAGCCCCAGGCCGAACTGCCGGAAGAAGCGGGCCACCATTTCGCCCTGGCGGGTGCGCAGGCGGGCGCCGCAGTGGGTGCACTTCCTGTCGTCGGCGGCGTTGATGCCCTTGCAGACGGGGCAGCTCTTGTGCTCGCGCTTGACCGCCTGGGCCTTGCCCTTGATCTGACGACCGCGGCCCTTCTGGCGATCCTGCCAGGCCCGGAGCTTCCAGCGGATGCGCACCGGGTTCATGCCCACGGCCTTGCCTAGCCGGGCCACGGTCTCGATCCAGTCGTACTCGTCGCGTTGGGGATCGCTCACGGCGTGCTCCGTTGCCGACTGAACGTAACGCGCGTCACTACAGGAACATCCCCTCCATCACCGCTCCCTGGGCGTGCTCGGGAACGTAGCCCTGCACGGCACCCAGGCTTGGCACGATGTCCACCTGCTCCCAGTCTCGCGATGCCTCGCACGCAGGATCGATGCCCGGGCCCACGGCCAGGAAGCCCACCTCGCGGCAGCCGTCGCAGTCGCAGCCGTGGTTCTCGTAGCCGCCGTGCTCGTCGTCGTGTCGGCCGTGGTCGGAGGTGATCATGAGCACCGTCTGCCCGGCGAAGGCGGGGCGCGCCTGCAGTTCGGCCCACAGCTCACCCACCAAGCGGTCGGCCTCGGCGATGGCGGCGATGTAGGCCTCCCAGCCGCCATAGTGGCCCGCGGAGTCCACGTCCGACAGGTAGAGCATGGAGAAGACCGGGTCGTAGACGTCCAGTGCCTCGACGAGCGCTTCGGTGACATCCGCGTCGCTGGACCCCTCGTTGATGATGAGCGGCCAGTAATCCTCGCCGTAGCCCTCGCGGTAGCTGGGCTTCCAGATGCTGGCCTCGTCGTAGCCTGGCAGCACGTACAGGGTG
>CAZVHW010000066.1:0-19432 GCA_964626835.1 uncultured Enterobacterales bacterium | reverse complement strand
TCTGGAAGACCGGGTAGCCCAGGTTGCCGGGCTTGAAGAAGTACTTCTCCCAGAAACCGGAGGTCTGGGGGATGTGGTTCTTGCGGTACACGCCCAACGTGGTTCCATCGGCGTCGAGGACCACGGCGGTGTTGTAGTACACGCCTGGGATGGCTTCTTCGAAGATGGGGACGACCATCGCCATGGCGTACTTGCGGGCGTAGGGGCGCAGGCGCTCGACGGTCGGGCCGTCGGCGGGTTCTGCCGTGGCGTACCAGCGGGGATCCTGGCTGGGGCAGTAGTACGGGGTGTTGAAGATCTCCTGCAGCCCCAGCACCTGCACACCGGCCTCGCCCGCCTGCTCGATGAGGGGCAGGTGGCGCTGCAGCCCAGCCTCCTTGACTTCCTCGACTGGGGTGGTGTTGTCATTGATGGGGTTGGCAGTCTGGATCAGACCGATGCGCACCGTGCGCTCCATGCTCACCTCCGTTGGGTTCCGAGCGGGAATGAAAAGGACGGGAACGCGGGTGTTTAGCCGCTCCTGGGGATCGTTGCATGGAGTGCTCGGTTGACGGGTGGCTCTCCGACCGGCAGAATTCGGGGGTCCTTCGCCCCGTCGGCCTGGGGGTCTCCTTTGATCGCATCGCTCCTCATCGTCGCAGCCGCGCTGGGCTGTGACGAGCCAATCTCGGTCGAAGAGCTCGCTCGCGTGGTGAACGTGGCGGAGACCGCTTGGGTGGTCATGGACCGCACCTCGTTCGAGCAGGCCACCTCGCAGCGCCGGGAGATGCTGCGCTGTGCGGGTGAGTCCATCGACGTGGATCTCGCCATCCAGCTGCACCTACAGGAGGCCTTGGCGTGGTCGCTCGAGCGGCGTTCGGACTTGAGCCAGGCTGCATTCCGGGCCATCCTCGCCCTGCGGCCCGGTTGGGAGCTGCCCATGGACATCGCCCCCGAGCGCCACAGGCTCCGGGACGACTTCGAACAGGTTCGCCTCTCCGAGTCGTCGGACGCTCGGCGACCCTTCGAGTCCCCTGGCCGCGGGAACACCCTGTTCGTGGATGGCAGCGAGGCCAGCGAGGTTCCGGTCGACAGGCCCTTCGTGGCCCAGATCATCGATGCCCGCGACGTGGTGGTCCATACCCACTACTTCACGCCAGGGAGCGAGTCGGTGGACGGTCTTTCGTGGATCGTGTCCGGCGGTGCCTCCGACAACCAGCGCGTGCTGGGTGCGGGTCGGGGGGACCCGCAGCGCTCGGGCATCGTCTTGATGGGCAGCGGTGCTGGGGTGGGTCTGCTCGCGGGTGGCCTCTACCTGCTTGCCGCCAGCAGGGTGAACGCCATGGAGAGCGGAGAGCTGGACTGCGATGACTTGGGGGCCCGACGCCGCCAAGTGAACGAGCTGGTGGCGGCTTCCGCAGGAGTGGGGGTCTTGGGTGTGGGCCTCGGGGTCGCCGGCGTGGTCGTTCATTTCTGAAAGCAAGCGCCGAAAGGTTGAAATGTTGGTGGCCTGGGGCGCGTAGGGTCGGTGGCGGTTATGCCCGCCTACCACCTCAAGGAGAACACCATGTTGAAGCGGAACCTCCTCTCCCTGGCTGCTCTTGGCCTCCTCACCGCGCTCGCTTTCGGTTCGAAGGGTACCGACTTCGACGACTTCAGTGACGACGACTTCGAGGACCTCTTTGGCGAGGATTTCGAGAACGACCTCGAAGCCGCGATGGAAGACGCCCTCGAAGAAATGCAAGCCGAAAGCTCCGGCGGCGGCGGTGGTGGTGGTGGTTCCTACGCCGACAACGTGGAAGCCTGCAAGGGATACGTGGCCAACTACAACAGCCTCGACTGCCTCAAGGCGGCGGGCGTGCAGCTCGAGGCCAACGACATGTGCCCCGACGCCCTCAACGCCAGCCCCCTCGACATGCGCGACTACTACACCTGCATGGCCGACGCTTCCAAGTGCAATGGCAACATCCCGGATCTTGCCGGAGCTGCCGACTGCAAGATGCCTAGCCTCTAGCAGCCTGCGCACTCTCCATGAGCCTTCCCGCCCCGGTGGGTGAGGCGGGCATCTCGGGTCCCGGGCCGAGGTACGTCCTGCTCTACTGCGCCCTGCCCATCCTGGTGGGGGGGCTGATCTATCTGGCGTTCCGGGACGACTCCCTGTTGATGTTCCGGTGGGCTGGTTGGGTGGGCTTGGACGAGCTCATCCATGCTGGGCGCGTGCACAGCTTGCCCTTCCGTTCCTTCGTCCCGAACTGGGTGCTCTTCAGTGTCCCAGATGGCGTGTGGGTGTTCGCCGCCACGGCGTTCTTCGCCCGCCTGTGGCATGACGGACACTGGGCGCTGAGGGTGTTCTGGATTGGGATGGGGCCGGGGATGGCTATCGGCGGTGAGTTCGGCCAGCTGCCCATCTTGGGCTTGGTTCCGGGCACCTTCGATCCCGCGGATCTGCTCTTCTACGTCGTCTCGGGCCTGGCCGCCTTCGCCTTGGCTCAGCGCGCAGCGCGGCGGGACCGGGCGCGATCGGCGGCCGGCTAGCGGCCGGACTTCGTCAGTCCAGGATCTCGAGTGGCTCGAGCGGGGCGTACCAGCCGTCGGCTCCTGCGTCGAAGAGGATGGGACCGGACAGCGCCCAGGGGGTGTGCCCCGACACGGGCGACATGGTCTGACTGCCCACGGCTTCCACCGCGTACAGCGCGTCCTGGTCGGGCTCGAGAACGAAGGACGCCTCGTTTCCTTCCACCGTCTGCTCGACCTCTCCGTCTCGCAGCAGGTACAGCGTGTCCACCTGGATCCAGGAGGGGGCCAGCACCGCGACTTCGAGGGTGGTGGGCTCGGTGACCGTGCTGCCTGGCGGAATGGACATGTCCAGGAAGGGGCCCAGGCTGGCGATGGTGTGCCAGCCCAGGATGGCGTCGCGCACGTCTCGAGGTTCGAGGTCCGCGGGGTTGTCGGTGCCCACGTCCAGGAACGTGAGACTCAGGCCCGAGGAGCCGATGAAGGAGTGGTTGTCGGAGACGCCCACCGGTGCCGTGACCAGCCCTCTGGCGGCCAGGTCGAGCCAGAAGTCGACCGCCTCGTCGTGGTTTCCGCCGTTCAGGACCTCGATGGCGTGGAAGTCGTCGCACCAGTAGTCGTCCCGCATGACCAGACCCGGCGACCAGCCCGCCAGGGAGGCCAGGCCGTCCATGGGGTGGTTGACCTGGATGAGGGGATCGCCAAGCTGCTCGCTGATGGCCCCGAGCTCTTCCGTGGTGCTGTCGACCAGGTCGCGCCACCAGAGCCAGGCACCGTTGTTGGGCTGATCCACGATGGGCTCGAGGGGGTAGAGGTTGAGGTGCCCCCGCATGATGGGGCTCATCTCGCAGGAGATCACCGTGGCCAGCAGGTCCTCGAGGCCAAGGGGTTCGAGCAGGGGGCCATAGTCGACGACGTGATCGTGATCGGTGCCGAAGTGGGCTTGGATGCCTTGTCCGGCTTCCACCACCAGGCGCTCGGCCATGATGATCGAGCCGTCGGGTGAGGACGAGGCGTGGGTGTGCGGGTCCGCCACCAGCCAGTCGTCCAGGTGGTACGCTTCCTCCAACACGAAGTCCACCCGCGTCTCCTCGTTCGCCTCGAGCGTCGCCGAACCCTGCCAGGTCTCCCAGCGCACGCCGCGCCAGACCATCAGCCCGTACTCACCCGGCTCGAGCAGGACCGTGACCTCACCGTCCCGTGCCCAGGCCAAGGCCGCGTATCCGCTGGGGCTGCCTTGCACTACGCTGCCGTCGCCCCCGTCGTAGGACGACGCGTAGCTGATGCGGGCCTCGAAGGGGAGGCCGTCGTCGCTGTTGAGCACCAGCGTGGCGGGTACCTCCAGGTGCAGGGGTGTGTCGCCGGAGGTCCAGCCCCTTCCGCGGGCCAGGGGGATGGGATCCGCTCCCGAGGACATGGAGTCCAAGGCCGAGTCCTGCGCCTGTTCGGTGGTGTAGGCGCTGTACGGGGCTGCGCCCTCGGGCAGGTCGGTGAACAGCCCGGTGCCCCGGCCGTCGGCGACGAGGTCGACACTGGCACCGGCGGGGACGTGGGCCTCGAAGTGACCCTTCTCGTCGGTGATCGCCATGGTCCAGGGCGCTTCGTTCACGACAAGGCTCACCCGAGCCCCTGGGACGGGGCCGTCGTCCGCCTCGACCGTGCCCTCCACCGTCCCTGTGCTCCCCGCGCCAAGGGCGAGCCACGCATCGGTGAGCGTGGCGAGGTCTGGGGCGACTCCGTAGTAGCGGGTGATGCTGACGCTCTCTCCCTCGGCGATCGTGATGGCGTCGTCGAAGCCCGAGATGGTGGTCAGCAGCGTCCCCAGGAATCCCAGCGCGAGCAGGGGCGAGACCTCGCGGTCGGGCTCGGCCATCAGGGCGAGGCTGGCATCGTTGCGTTTGCCCACCAGCGCCACCCAGGGGTAGCTGCTGTCAGCCTCGCCCGTCAGTCCCGTGCCGGGAACCCAGATTCGGGAGAGCTCCTTGGAGCCCAGCAGCACGTCCCCGAGCTGCAGCGTGACCTCTTTCTCGGTGGCCAGCACCGTGGTCGTGACCTCCAGCAGGTCCGAGTCGGCCTCGAGGGCGAAGTCCGTGATGAAATACAGGCCCTCGTCCGCGATGATGTCGGGGTTTTCGAAGAAGCCGACGACATAGTCGAGGGGTGACTCCGGGCCTTTCGCGCGGATGACCGCCCGCCCGGACTCGGCCCCGTCGTCCGTCACCCAGACGCGCTCCGGATCCAGGATGTGGCCGTTGCCGGCCATGAAGACCCAGTCGTCGATCAGGTCCCGGCCCGGCTGGCCAGCGGGCCGGATCGTGTCGGCGTCGATCACCGCACCGCCTTGCCAGGTGGTGTAGGAGCCCTCTCGCACGCCCTGAACGATGAACTGCACCCGGTCGTTGTAGATCTTGAAGTCCCCGATCCGGCCCTCGGCGGCCACGCCGCCGAACAGCGCGGCCTCGTCGCTCACGGGCCCGGCGCGGACCTGGCCTGGCTCCATGGGCTCGGTCACGTCCAGTGCTTGCTCGGTGTTGTCGGTCGGGACCACCACCTCGCTCCCGGCCGGGCAGCCTGACGCCATCAGGATCGACATGCTTGCCCACCGGACCGGACCGGCGATGGGGCGTGGCTGGCGGTGCATCGCGCTTCCTCTTGCAGTCTCGGCAGTCTACACGGTCGCGCGGGTCAGGATAGCCGTCGTGCATGGCCCTGCCCGCCCGTCCCGTGCCCGTCCATCCCTCGGCGCACCTGCTGCGACTGCTGGGCTGGCTGGTCGTTCTGGAGTTCTTCGGGGGTGTGCTTCTGTCTCCGGGCGAGGCGTCGGAGGGCTACCTGGTCTGGTTGCTGGCGGCAGCGGGTATCGCGGTGGTCCTGGGCCTCGCGCTGGGGTGGCTGGTGGACCGCACTCCGCATGCCAGGACGTCTCCGGGGTGGCTGGTGCTGGCAGGCGTCGCCGCGCTCACGGGCATCGGGTGGGCGGTGGATGGCAACCTGCTGCTGGTCCCGCTGTTCTGCATCTGCGGGTTCTTGGCCTGGATTCGCTGGCGGTTCCCGGGGAAGCCCAGCCGAGGCCGCGCGGTCTTTCGTGTCGTGTTCTTCTCGCTGTTGTTCGTTGGGCTCGTGGGGGCTGGCCTGCGTAAGCGCAGGCCGTGGAAGTTCTCGGAGGCCGAGGTGGTGGGCCGCCACTCCGTGCTGTTGGTAGTGCTGGACACCGTGCGGCGAGACCACCTGTCGACCTACGGCTACCACCGAGACACCGCGCCGGTCCTCGATTCTCTCGCGGCACGGGGGCTGACCTACCGCGCCTGGGCCAACGGCTGCTGGAGCTTGCCGGGCCACGGAACCGTGCTCACGGGTCGATATTCCGGAGCCCACGGTGCCCACTACGAAGGTTGGGGTCTGGTCGAGGGTGAGCGCACCATCGCTCGGGTCTTCGAGCAGGCCGGCTACGACACCATCCTGGTGAGCGGCAATCCCTGGCTGCAGACCGAGAATGGTCTGGCCACCGACTTCGGCGCCATGGTGGAAGCCTTCGGCCACTACGTCACCCCCAACGCGTTCCTGCTGCTGCGGGGGCTGCAGCCGGTGTGGGATCGGGACCGCGACAAGGGAGGCGCGTCGGGCGCCCGGGCCCTGGGGCGCTGGCTCGATCGGCGGCCTCGGCCGGAGCGCCCTTTCTTCGCGATGGTCAACGTGATGGAAGCCCACGCGCCCTACCACCAGGTCCCCAGCGAAGACCTGGCCCGATATCTTCCCGGTGGCTTCGGGCTGGCCCAGGCCGTGGAGCTGAGCGAGGCCCTGTTGGCCCTGCACCTCGTGGGTGGCGAACCTCCCACCGGCGAGGACGCCGCGCGAGCGTCGGACATCTACGACGGCGCCGTGAGGGGAGCGGATCGCGTGGTGGGCCAGCTGCTCCATCAGCTGCGCGAGCGGGGCCTCGAGGAAGAGGTGCTCGTGGTGGTGACGGCGGACCACGGTGAGTTTCTCGGCGAGCATGGGCTCTGGGGGCACGTGCACGGTCTGTACGAGCCGGTGCTGGCGGTGCCCCTGGTCCTCGCGGGGCCAGGTGTGCCCAAGGGCCTGTGCAGCCCCGCTACCGCCCGCCTGATCGACGTGGCTCCCACCGTGCTGGACGCTGCGGGTGTCCCTCGCGTTCTCTGGCCCTCGGTGCACGGGCGCGTGCTGGGCGAGGGCCCCGACGATGCCATCGTTCTCGCCGAGCAGTATCGCCCGGTGCTGTTGCACGCCTCGGGCCAGGCTCCCGAGGGGGATCTGGGCGGTTTTTCCGTGCGGCGCTTCGCGCTGCTCGATGACGGGCGAAAGGTCCACGTCCGCGGTGAGGAAGGGGTGGTGACCGGATGGGTGGACATGCAAAGCGACCCGTCCGAGGCCGCCGGCGCTGCCGGCGCCGACGACCCTGCAGCGCTTGTCGCCGCGAGGGCGGTCTTCGACCTGCGAGACGAAGCCGGGGCGCGCTGGCCGGAACCCGAGGATGTCGGTTCGGTCGAGCCGGGCCTGGACGGCTTCAGCCGTGAGGCTCTGCGCGCTCTGGGCTACCTCGGGGCTGAGTGAGTCGGGCACGGATCCTAAGCGCGGCCGGCGTCCACTGGGTCTAGCGGTCGCGGTGCTTCAGCGCGCAGTATCCCGTGGCCCGAGGAGTGCTCGTGCCCACAAGCGTCCAGGCCCACCCCCTGCGGGATCCACCAGGAACCTGCCCCGAGGCGGGCTTCCACCTTGCCCTCCGCCGAGAGTTTTCTCGCGCCATGGGCGGCGTGGCAACGGGAAGCGGCGGGTTGTATTGGTGCCCACCGGACGGGCCGAAGCCCGGTTTGCTCATGTCATTGTTCGGGTTTCGTTCTTTTTTTTGCACCACCGGGATGTAACCTTCAGCTCATCCGCTTCCGTTCCGATGGTTCCCGTTGACGCGTGTAGGCGCCCGTCAGTATATACCTCGCCCTGCTTTCCGATCAGCACACGTCTGGAGTCACCATGGCCGCACTTCCGTTTTCCAGGTTCATCTTTCTCGGCATCGTCGCCAGTGCCCTGACAGTCGGCTGCCGGGTCGACGATGACGAGGACGGCTACTCTCCCGGCGAGGGCGACCTGTTGGACTGCGATGACGACGACGCGGACATCCACCCGGGCGCCGATGAATATTGCGACGGTGTGGACAACAACTGCGACGGCGTCATCGACGAAGCAGACGCGCTGGACGTGGCCGTCTGGTACGGCGACGGCGACGGTGACGGCTTTGGTCTCGACTCAGCCACCGAGTATTCGTGCACCCAGCCCAACGGCTACGTCGAGCAGCCGGGAGACTGCGATGACACCAACGCCGCCCTCAACCCCGACACCAACTGGTACGCCGATGCGGACGGCGACACCTTCGGCGACCCCGACTCGACCCAGCAGGTGTGCATCGCGCCCGCCGGCTACGTAGCCGACGACACCGACTGCGACGACACCCGCGACGACGTCAACCCCGACGAGGACGAGGCCTGCGACGAGACGGACCACGACTGTACCGGCCACGACGGCATGTACGACGAAGACGGTGACGGTGTGGCCGAGTGTGAGGGCGACTGTGACGACGACGACAGCGACGACCCGGACCAGGGCCCCTTCGCCGACGAGATCTTCCCAGGGGCGGACGAGTACTGCGACGAGATGGACAACGACTGCGACGACGAGATCGACGAGGACGACGCGGTGGACGCCCCCACCTGGTACCTGGACTACGATGGCGACGGCTACGGCGGTGACGGGTCCGACTACACCTTGGTGCAGTGCGACGATCCGGGCGACGCCTGGGTCGACAACACCGACGACTGCGACGATCTCGAGACCACCACCTACCCAGGGGCCGACGAGTACTGCAACGACATCGACGACGACTGCGACGACGAGGTCGACGAGACCGGTGCGGTGGACGCCCCCACCTACTACGAGGACGGTGACGGGGACGGGTATGGCACCGACGCCTCCACGGTCACCGACGAGTGCGATGCTCCCAGCGGCTACGGCCCCGAGGCCGACGACTGTGACGACGAGGACGCCGACACCTATCCGGGAGCGGACGAGTACTGTGACGGCCACGACGACAACTGCGACGGCGTCGTGGACGAGACCACCGCGGTCGATACGCTCACCTGGTACGAAGACCTGGATGGCGACGGCTACGGCAACTCCGCGGTGGTGGCTTCGGCCTGCTCCGAGCCCAGTGGCTACACGGCCGCGTCCGGTGACTGCAACGAGTACGACTCCACCATCAACCCCGACGCGGACGAGTACTGCGACGGCACGGACAACGACTGCGACGGCGTGACGGACGAGGACGACGCGGCCGACGCCGACACCTGGTACGCCGACGCCGACGGGGACGACTACGGCGACGCGGGCAGCTCCCAGAACGCCTGCTCCCAGCCCACCGACTACGTCGAGGACGCCAGCGACTGCGACGACAGCGACGGCTCCATCAGCCCGGGTGCCGACGAGATCTGCAACGACGGCATCGACAACAACTGCTCGGGTGGCTTCGATGCCTGCACCATGGACATGGAGAACTCCGACACCGTCTACGTCGGCGGCGCGGACGGTGATCAGGCGGGCAGGTTCATCGCAACGGTGGGTGACCTCAACATCGACGGCATCGACGACATCATGATCGGTGCGCGCTCCGCGGCGGGCACCGCCGGCGCCAACTACATCTTCTACGGACCCATCACCGCGGCTGGCCAGATCACCCTGGGCGATGGCAGCGAGGCTGGCATCGTCGAGGGCTCCACCGCAGGCTACTACGCCGCGGTTTCCGCTGCCGGTGGTCAGGACATGGACGGGGACGGAGCGGCTGACTTCGCGATCGGCACCGCCGCACCCAACACCGAGCAGGGCGTCGCCTGGGTCTTCTTCGCCGAGCCCAGTGGCACCATCACCACCGACGACGCCGACGTGACCATCTCCGGTGACAACAACTACGATCGCACCGCCGCTCCCAACGGCCTGGCCTTCCTGGGTGACATCGACGGCGACGGCGGCAACGACCTGGCGGTCGCGGCCTATTCCGACGACTATGGCGGATCCAACGCAGGGTCCGTCTACGTGGTGTACGGCCCGCTCACCTCTGGGACCGATGCCGCCCTCGGCGACTATGAGGACCTGGTCTACGGCGAGTCGGCCTCCTCCAGCTTCGGCGCCTTCACCACTCAGGTGGGGGACGTGGACGGCGACGGTCTGCCCGAATTGGCTGTCGGGACCTCCATCCCCAACAGCTATGCGGGCCGCGCCTACATCTTCCACGAGGCGCCGTCCGGGGCCATCAGCGCCGCGGACGCCGACGTCATCCTCGATGGCGAAGACGCCAGCGACTACTTCGGAACCTCGCTCGCGGGCGGGGGCGACATCGATGACGACGGATACGACGACTACGTGGTGGGATCGACTCACGACGACCTGGGCACGACGGATGCGGGGGCGGTCTACCTGGTCTCGGGTACCGCAACCTCCGATGTCGTCAGCGCGGTCATGTCTGCCAAGCTGTACGGCCTCCAGAGCAGCGGGAAGTTTGGTGGCTCCGTTGACGCCGTGCACGACTACTACGGCGACTACAGCTACGAGCCGGCCATCGTGGTGGGAGCCAGCAACGAAGGTGCGAGTGCCCACGGTGCCCTGTACCTCTTCCTGGGATCGCAGACTGGCACCGTCTCCAGCGCCAACGCCGACGGGACCTTCACGGGCACCTCCTCGGGCGATGCCGCCGGCGCTACGGTCCAGTTCTCTGGCGACATCGACGGTAGCAACGCCCCAGCGATCTTCACCAGCACCTACTACGCCGATCAGGGCGGTACGGACGCCGGTGCGGCCTACGTGATCTTCGACATCGACGAGTAGGTTCACACCGCTCGTAGCCTCGCGGCGATCCGACAGGGTCGCCGCGGTCTTGTGAGGGGGGCCTCCGAGCGTTACCCGGCGCCCCCCGCCCTCACGGAGCCTCCCATGGCCGTCGAACCCCGCGCCTATTTTTTCATCACCACGGGGCGCTGCGCCACCCAGTGGGTCCAGAAGTCCCTCGAGGACGCCTACCCCAACGAAGCCGTCGTCACCCACGAGCCGATTCTGGCGGCCTACGAGCCCAAGCGTTTCCTTCGCGCTGGCGACGGTCTGTCGGCCCTGCTGGACGATCCGGAAGTGGCGGCCCACGTGGCCATGATCGAGCGCACGCTGGACGAGGGCAAGGTCTATGTCGAGGCAGGCTGGCCTTGCTATCCAGCGTTGCCGCTCCTGGTCCGGGAGCTCGGTGGTCGGGTCGGTTTCGTCCAGCTGGTGCGCCACCCGGTGTTCACCGCCATGTCCTTGGCCTCCCACCAGGTCTACGAGCGTGAGGACTGGATCGCCCAGGGCGCCATCACGCCCGAGGTACCCGGTGTAGTGCAGAAAGAGCTGGCGACGTCGTGGAAGTCCATGAGCATGTACGAAAAGTGCCTGTTCTGGTGGACCGAGATCAACCTCTACGGGCGCGAGCTGATGGCCGAGATGCCGGAGGTTCCCTACCACCTCGTTCGCTACGAAGACCTCTTCGCGCCCGGCGAGCCCACCGCGCTCGAGGCCTTGGTTCGGTTCATGGGGTTGCCGTTCACCGACACGCTGCGGGCCTCTCGATCGAAGACGGTCGATGGCTTCAAGCAGAAACGCGAGCCAGCCGACTGGGAGCGCGTCTTTCGATACTCGAAGACCGTCCGTCTTGCCTCCGAGCTGGGCTACGACCTCGAGGCCGCCCGCAGCTCCGACATCGAGGAAGAGCTGGCCGAGCGCTACCAGCCCCAGGGGCTCCGGGAGCGCGCGCGGGGCAAGTGGCACGGGCTCCGCAGGCGCTTGGGCAAGGTCCGCCGCATGGTCGTGGACCGCTCGGCCACGGATCGATAGGACCGCTCGCCCATGTCCAAGAGCCCTCCCGAAGCGGAGCAGGGATCCGGCAAGTCCGATGTCGCCGCCCTGGCTGGCGGGAGCAGTTGGGTGTTCCTGGGCTCCATGTTCGAGGGCGGCTTCCGCCTGATCATCACCTGGTACTTGAGCGGTGCCCTGGGTCCCGAGAGCTTTGGGATCTACACCTACGCGGTCACCATCGCCACCCTGGTGGCCCTGTCGTCGCCGCTGGGCGTGGACATGGGCATCCTCTACTTCGGCGCGCGGTGGATCCAGGCCAGGGACCGGGGACGGCTCAAGGGCTACCTGTACACAGGCCTGGGGCTGGTGTTGATCACCGGCCCCACCCTGGCGCTGGCCCTGGCGGCCATGGGGTGGAGCGGGCTGTTCTGGCAGGACAAGCCCGGCGTGCCCGAGGCGGTGGTGCTCATCTCCCCCGCCGTAGCCTTCATCGCGCTGCTCTTGTACTTCGTCTTCGCGGTGCGCTCGAACAAGGACATGTTGCGCTCCACCATCGCCTTCCAGGTGGTGGTGCCCGCGGTGCTGTTGGTGGGTGCGCTGGCGGCTACCAAGGCGGGCTTGGGGCGCGAGGCCGTGATCGTCGCCTTCTTGGTGGCCAACGGGGCGGCCATGCTCGGGGCCGCCTGGGCGGCCTGGAAGCACTTCGGGCGGCTGGTGCGCGACGCCTCCGTCAAGCCGATCTTCGAGCTGCGGCGCATGGTGGCCTACTCGTTCCCCCAGAGCGTGCCGGTGGTGATCTACCGGCTCAACATCTGGATGGACATCATGATGCTCATGTGGCTCGGCACCGCCGAGCAGGTGGGCGTCTACCGCGTAGCCGTGGGCCTGGTCGCCATGGTGGTCTTTCCCGTGGGTGCCGTGAACACCATGTTCAGTCCACAGGTCACCCAGCTCTTCCACGCCGGCGAGATGGTCCGACTCGGGGCGCTGCTCAAGGTGGCCACGCGCTGGATGGTCATCATCGTCACCCCTTTCTACATGGTGCTGGTGCTCGAACACCGGCTGATCCTCACCGCCTTCGATCCCGCCTACATGGCCAGCGCAGGGGCGGTGCTCATCCTCGTGGCGGGCCAGGCGGTGCACGCACTCTGTGCCCCGGCCAACCGGCTGATCCCCATGTCCGGGCGGTCGCTGCTCGACATGGGGATCTCCGTGGCCGCGGTGGCCATCAACCTCACGCTGAACACCTTGCTCATCCCCGAGCATGGCGGCATGGGCGCCGCCGTCTCCGGAGCCACGACGTTCACGGTCTGGGGCATCTCCCGCGTGTTCGTGGCCTACTGGCTCACGGGCTGTCAGCCCTTCACCGTGCGCACCTGGAGTCTGGTCGTCGGGGCGCTGGGCCTGGGCGGGATGGCCTGGTGGCTCGCTCCCGCTGAACCCCTGCTACATGCCCTGGTCTCCGCCGGGGCGCTGGTGGGATTCCTCGTGCTCGTGGTCGTCGTGGGGCGGACTCCGGAGGATGACGCGATGCTCGTTCACTACCGTGCGCGGCTGGCGGGAATGCTGGGTCGTCAGCGGTAGCACATTCCCGGGATCCCTGGCCGATGCTGGCGCCACCATCAGGTGAAAGGCCGAGGTCGGAGGGATAGGTGGCCCGCCACCCGGACTCCGCTGCCCCTCGCGAGCTTCCATGCCGGCCAAGACGACCCTCACGCTGCTCCCCCAGACTCCAAAGGAGTACTCCCTGCTGATGGGGGTGGCGTTCGCGGGGCTGCTGTTCGTGGTGCTGATGTACGCGATCCTGAGCCTGCCGTGGCTACCGCAGCTCGTGATCATGCTGTCGGTGGTCGTGGGGCTCTTCTTCTTCACCAGGCCCGAGATCGGCCTGCTGACCTTCTTCGGCTTGCGCGTTGTGTTCGACCTGCTCTGGTGGGTACCGGTAGAGGTGATGAGCCTCAACGTCATGGAGCTCTTCAGCGGGGCGGTGGCGGGGCTCGCGGCCGTGCTGTTCTACCTGGAGCTCAAGCGCTTCAACAAGCACCCGGCCATCGTGCCGTTCATTCCGTACCTGGTCGTGATCCTCATCGCGGCGTTCCGCAACCTCGACGTGCGGGAGGGCGTGGAGATCGTCGCCCGGTATCTCTCCACGTTCCTGCTGATGTTCCTGGTGTCGGCGTTCATGGACAATACCCGCAAGCGCATCCGCATGCAGGTGTTGTTCACCGTCACGTCGGTCATACCCATCGCGGTGTCCATGTTCTACCTGGCCCAAGGGCGTCTGGAGGTGGAGCTCGACGGCTACGACAGGCTGGTTGGGGGGTACCAGAACCTCCACAACCACGCGCTGATGATGATGTTGTTCGCCTGCATCGGGGTGTTCTGGGTCCTCTACGTGCGGCGGTTGGGCAGCACGCTGGTGATGGGCGCCTACCTGCTGGGGGCGTCGGCCGCGCTGTACTTCTCGCATGTTCGCAACGCGCAGCTGGGGTTGGTGATCTGCACGCTGGTCCTGCTGCTGCTGCACAAGCGCACGGGCCTGGCGCTGGGTCTGCTGGCCACGCTGTGCCTGGCGGTGGTGTTCAGCGCGACGCTGCAGGATCGTTTTGCCGACGTGGTGATGTTCTTCGAGTCGGGGATCTACTCCTCCGACCGCCGGATGTTGGGGTCTGGGCGCTGGGCGCTCTGGACGGTCTCCATGACCGAGTACCTCAAGTATCCCGTCGGCGACATCTTCCTGGGGTTGGGGCTCGGCAAGCATCGTATCCTCACCGAGCCCCTGTACAGCGCCCACTACTACGATCCCGAGATCGGCTACATCGATCCCCACAACGACTACCTGTCCCTGATGTACCAAATGGGTCCCACCGCCCTGGTGTGCTACGTCATTTTTCAGTTCCTGGTGATGTGGGCGGGGCTGAAGCTGGGGCGCATCGGTCGAACGGCCTGGGCTCGCGAGTTCGGGCTGTTCATGGTGGCGCTCAGCTGCACCGTGTTCCTCACCAACTTCCTCTCCAACGCCTTTGTCTCCCGGGTCACCCTGGGCTGGTACTACTGGGGCATGGCCGGGCTGTTGTTTGGCGAGTTTCTCGAGACCAGGGGGGCGCTGCGAGACACCAGCGACCAGCTAGCTCAGGCCGAGCTCGCTGAGTTCAAGGCGCAGGCCAAGGGTCGTGTGCGCGGGCCGGGTGTGCTGGCCCAGCCGGGAATGCGCGCCCGCAAGTCTCTCTGGCCGTTCAAGGGCGGGCGACGGTACCGCGGCTCGGGTCGGCGGAGGAGGTAGAGATGTCTGACGAGATGGTATCCGTGGTCCTTCCCACCATGAACAGGGGGGAAGACATGCGGGCGTTCCTGGACTCCCTGCGAGCCCAGACCGTGCGACCCGACGAGCTGGTGGTGGTAGACGCAGGCGAGTCGGTTGAGTCCATCCTCCAGGCGGGTCTCGAAGGGTCCGGAATTCGCTTGGTCTACACCAGCAGCGAGCCTGGAACCTCCCTTCAACGCAACGTGGGGATCGACCTCGCCAGCGGGGCCTACATCTTCTTCCTCGACGACGACATGGTGCTCGAGCCCGACTACGTCGAGCGCAGCCTCGAGGCCTTCTCGCTCTCCATGGATCCGCCCGTCGGTGGCGTGATGGGGAGCCAGATCAACATCCCGCCGGACAGCCGCTTCAAGCGGCGTGTCTACCACCTGTTTGGCATCGCCCACACTGCCCCTGGCGACGACTGCCAGCTCTACGTTGGCGGTGGCGTGCGTTGGCTGGCCGATCCCAGCCGGGTGGTGCCGATCCCCGCGGCCGCTACCGGTCGGGTCGCCTATCGTGCAGAGTGCCTGGTGGAAGAACGTTTCTCGGAGTTCCTCCCCGGCTACACCTTTGCCGAGGACGTCGAGCTGGCGGTGCGTATCGCCAAGCACTGGTCCATCGTCCACCAGCCCGCCGCGCGCCTGGATCACCGCCACTCCGCGGCCGGTCGGGTGGGCTATGGCGACCGCATCAGCCGGGTGATGTACTCGCGCTTCTACTTCTTCACGCAACATCGCGAGAAGTCCCTGCGGAACCTGGCGGCCTTCGCCTGGAGCCACACGGGCGAGACCGCTCAGCTGGCCGCGGTGGGCCTGTTCAAGCGCAAGACCGGCCTGGCTCCGGTCGTGATGGGCGTGGCTCGTGGCTACCAGCTCTGTCTGAAGGACCTGCGGGGCTAGGTCAATCGTCGAGCCTGTCGGCCTGGTCCGGGGGCAGCAGCAGGAAGTTGCGGTGCTCGTCGCTGGCATCGCCCGCAAAGCCCTGCACGCGCTGGGGGCCGTCAGGGCCCAGGTGGTAGAGATGGTGGGGCAGGTCGGCGAGGATGGCGTCGAGGGCCTGGATCGGGCCATCGTGGTTGCACTCGAGGAACACCGCGGGCTGGTGGCGGTCCAGCAGCCCGAGCATGCCCCGCAGGACCGCGTCCTCGAATCCTTCCACGTCGATCTTGATCAGGTCGACCGTGTCTTCTGGGGGCAAGAGGGCGTCGATTGTGGTCAGGGGCACCTCGATGTGCGTTCCTTCGAGGCCTCGGAAGCCATCGTCATGGAGGCTGGCGGAGGTCGGCACCTGTTCGGTGGGAACGTGAAAACGTGCGACACCGCAGCTATCGCTGACGGCATCGCTCCGCAGCTCGCAGCGGGGACCGAAGCCGTTGAGGGCGACGCTGGCTTCGGCCTGGGCTCGGATGCGAGGCACCGGCTCGAAGGCCGTGACATGGGTCTCGGGATGCGCTGCGCATGCGATCAGGGAGTAGGTGCCGGTGTTGGCGCCGATGTCCAGCACCCGCCGGGCGTGTCGGGCCAGGCGGCAGAAGACCTCGATGGTCTCCCGTTCCCAGTGGTGCTCGCCTTTCCAGTACAGCTGGCGCCCGATGCCGTCGTAGGCGGTGGGTTGGTAGCTGAAGCGGATGCCGTGGGGGTAGTGCACGTCGAAGGGGACTTCCACCGGCAGGCGGCCCCACAGCCAGCCGGGAAGCAGGCCGCGCTTGGAGGCGGCGCGCAGGGGAGCACGCACCGCTGCTGGCTTCACCAGCAGGCGAACCGCCTGCCGTCCCGCGTCCTTGATCTGTTCCCGCATGGTATCTCCTGAGCGTGCCACACTATCCCGTGTCGGCAACAGGGCACATGGATCCCGACGGGCTGTCGAAGCCACTTGTCTTTCGTCGGCTTCGCTGGCGTTGCCCCCCTCATGGGCCTGCGATACCCTCGGGGCCCTCGCTCTGGACGCGGAGAGCGCATGTACCTTGTCACCGGCGGCGCTGGCTTCATCGGCTCCCACACCGTGGCGCTGCTTCGTGAGCGTGGCACCGCCGTACGCGTACTTGACGACCTCTCCTCCGGCTCTCGTGCCAACCTCGTGGGCCTGGGTGCCGAGCTGCTGGTCGGCTGTGTGTCCGACCCGACCGCCGTGCTCGCAGCCATGCGGGGTTGCAGTCATGTCGTCCACTTGGCGGCCATCCCAGGTGTCTCCGCTTCCGTGGACGATCCCGCACGCTCGGATCTGGTGAACGTCAACGGCACGGTCACGGTCTTCCAGGCAGCGCGGCGAGCCGGGGTGCGTCGCGTGGTCTACGCCTCCTCCTGTGCGGTCTACGGTCAGACCGAGGGTCGTACGGTGCTCGAGGGCGACTCCCTGCGGCCAGCCAGCCCCTATGCGGCGGCCAAGGCGGCGGACGAGCTGTACGGGGCGGTCTTCACGGAGACCATGGGACTTCCCTGCGTGGGCCTCCGCTATCAGAACGTCTACGGACCCAAGCAGGACCCTTCGGGCCCCTACGCCGCGGTCATTCCGCGCTTCGTGGAGCTCGCCCTGCGCGGCGAACCGCTCCCGATCCATGGTGACGGTGAGCAGAGCCGCGACTTCGTCTCGGTCCACGACGTGGCTCGCGCCAACCTCGCGGCCGCGACGGCTCCCGCTGCCCAAGGCGTCTACAACGTCGGCACGGGCCGCCGCACCACCGTCAACCAGATCGCCCGCTTGGTCCTCGAGGCCATCCCCACAACCGCGGGCGTCGAGCACCATCCTCCCCGCCAGGGGGACATCCGCCACATGCTGAGCGACCCGTCCAAGGCCGAGCGAGATCTGGGTTGGACCGACGAGGTCGACTTCGAGCGGGCCATGGCGGAGACCATCGCCTGGTATCGCGGTCGCTTGGCGGGCTAGCCGCGTCCTGGCGGGGCCTCGAGGCCCGAAATATGCTCCAGCCCGGACTAACTTTGGCGAGGTATCCATGCGTCCGCACCTGATCGCCCTGTTCGCAGCCCTGGTCGGTTGCTCGAACTCCGCAGACATCGCACCGGTGACCGAGCCCGACGAGCCGATCGAGCTCCCCGAGACCACGACGCCGGCGGAAACCCTCCCCGCGGCGAGCATGCCCGAGGTGGAGTCCAAGCGCCCCGACGACATCCACCGATGGGTGCTGCTGGGGATCGACGGCGTCGATGCCAGGGTGGTGGACGACATGTGGGCCCGGGGGAAGATGCGCAACCTCAAGCGGCTCTGTAGCGAAGGCGTCTGTTCCGAGTCTTCGTCGGCGTGGGCTTCCTCCCCGGTCATCTGGACCACCGTGGCCACCGGCGTGGTCCCCGAGAAGCACGGCATCGACCGCTTCGTCAACGAGACCATGGATGGTCGCACCCCGGTCGGCGCCAACGACCGCAAGGTCGGCACCATCTGGGACATCTCCAGCAGCGTCGGGTACAAGACCGCTCAGCTGGGCTGGTGGGCCACCTGGCCCGCCTACGAGATCAACGGCGCGAGCTTCAGCGCCCGTGCGGGCAAGGACCTGGCCATGAAGGACCGCGTCAAGCCCGCCTCCTTGCAGGCCACCTTCGATGCCGAGTTCGATCAGGCCATGGTTGGGCGCGAGGAGAGGTTCGACCACTGCGACCACATGGGTGTCAACGACGCGTGGGTCTCCCACTGGACCCCCAAGGTCGTCGCCGACGACTACGATCTGGTGGTGGCCTACATGCGCTGCATCGACGTCGTGAGCCACAAGTACTGGGGCTACTGGGAAACCAGCGCGTTTCCCAAGCTGGCCGCGGCCGACATCGAGGCCCACAAGGACATCCTGCCCAACAACTACGAAGCCGCCGACGTCATGGTCGGCTCGGTCATCGACGCCCTGCCCCCCGACACCAACGTCATCGTCCTGTCGGATCACGGCTTCGAGGCCACGCCCAACTTCGTGATCCAGGTTCGCTTGCACACCGACAAGCTGCTCGCCGAGTTGGGCTACGCGACCGTCGACGACAAGGGGACGGCCATCCCGTCTCAGTCCCAGCTCGTCAAGTGGCACACCGCGCCCACCTGGTTCCGCCAGAAGGTCCGCTTCATGCAGAAGGGTCGCGATGATGGCGGCACCGTCGATCCTGCCCAGGTCGAAGCTCTGCAGGCCGAGCTCAAGGCCAAGCTGCACGCCATCACCTACACCAGCGGCAAGTTCGCGTTCCGGCTGATCGAGCCCACCGAGGACGAGAAGACGGCCGGCGCCGACGCCATCCTCCAGGTGCTCAAGGCCAATCCCACCCGGGAGCTCGTCATGAACGAGCAGCCCCTCGACGGCTTCATCGGGCCCATCACCATGAACACGGGCAACCACCACCCCGTCGCCCCCCCGGGCTTCTTCCTGGCATGGGGCCCCGACATCGACACCGACTTTTCGGCCCAGGCGTTCCGAGTCCAGGACGTAGCGCCCACGGTGGCCTACGGCTTGGGGCTGCCCATCAGTGGCGAGTTCGACGGCGTGGTCATCGAGGATCTGTTTACCCAAGAGTTCCGCAACGCCCACGGCACCAAGACCATCGCCACCTGGGGCAAGCGCACCAGCGGCGCCACCACGGCCTCCTCCGCCGACATGGCGATGATCGAGGAGCTTCAGGCGCTGGGGTATATCGAGTAGGTTGCTGCGGCCTGCGTGGTCGGAGAGCGGTGAGCGGGAGGTCGGGGGATCGGGGGATCGGGGATCGGGGGTTCGCGGGATCGGGGGAGCGGGTGATCGGGGGGTCGGGGGATCGCGGGAGCGGGGGA
>CAZVHW010000065.1:0-19434 GCA_964626835.1 uncultured Enterobacterales bacterium | reverse complement strand
CGTCAACAATGCCACGCGCTCGGAGAGAGGCACGGAGGACCAGGGGCGCGCTGCGCCGGTGACGAAGGAGCCTCGAGGTGTGGGCATCTCGAGCTTGGAGAAATCGAAGACGGCCCGCCCCGCGGTGTGCTCGGCCCACGCGAGAGCACGCTTCGCGGCACGCTCGAGCCCGGAGGCCGTGAGGTCACAGGTGGCGCCGTAGCCGACCCCGCCGCGGTGGTGCACGGTGATCATGGCGCCGCGGTCGACCGTGCGTCGAACGGGCTGCAGGACACCCCGTTGCACGGTGATGATCTCGTGGTCCTCTTCCACCAGGCGAAGGCTGCAATGGTCGACCGGAGGGGCCGCCCGTCGAAAGCGCTGCAGCACGGCTTGGCTCATGGCTAGCTCCCAGGCTCGCCGGCGCGGCGGGGGTCTCCACCGCGCCGGACGGCGGGATCTATGCCCTCGCGTGCCGTCCGGCTCGTGCTATGGTCTGCCTCCCAAGAAGCGAGGTGATCCCATGGCCAACCTCAAGGCCTACAACGCACCTTTCATCACGGTGGGAGAACACCAGGTGAGCGTCAAGCAGACGCTGGACTGGATGGTCGAGCTGTCGGCCACCGACCTGTACCTCAAGGTCGGCGAGCGAGCGATCTTCAAGATCGACGGCGAGGTCACACGCTTCAAGACCGAGGTGATGGCGGACCAACACCTAAAGCACCTCATGGCCTGCTTCTTCACCCAGAGCGACCTGGACCGCTTCCGCATCCGCCGCGAGGTGGACCTGGTGCACGCCGAAGAAGAGAACCGCTACCGCGTGCATCTCGGCACCGGCAACACGGGTATCTACGCCGTCATTCGACGCATTGCACAAGACATCCTGCCCCTCGAGAAGCTGGGCCTGCCCCCGCGGATCCTCCCGGCGCTGCAGCGCCTGCGCTCGGGCTTGGTGCTCATCTCCGGCGCCACGGGCCAAGGCAAGACGGTCACGGCCGTGGCCCTGCTGGACTACATCGCTCGCCAACGCGCAGCGACGATCCTCACCCTCGAGGATCCCATCGAGTACATCTTCCACGACCACAAGGGCATGTTCATCCAGCGAGAGGTGGGCATGCACGTGGAAAGCTTCGCAGACGGCGTGCGGGCGGCACTGCGCGAGAACCTCGACGTCATCTACGTCGGCGAGATGCGCGACCCGGACACCATCGAGCAGGTGCTCAAGGCCGCCGAGTCGGGCCACCTCGTGATCTCCACCCTCCACGCCGAGGACACCGTTGGCTCCCTCTCCCGCATCGTGGGCTCGGTCACCGCCGATCACCAAGGCCGCATCCGCTACACCCTGAGCTCCGGCCTGGCTTGCTGCATCACCCAGCGCCTGCTGCCCTCCCACCAGGGGGGGCGGGTCCTGGGTGCCGAGGTCATCTTCCCCACTACGGCCATCCGCACGGTCATCCGCTCCGGCGAGCTCGCCAAGCTGCAGATCTACCTGGGCAAGTCCGGCTCGGGGGTCACTTACCGCGAGCATCTGCACGAGCTGTACGGTCAACGGCAGATCAGCTCCCAGACCCGGGACGACGAGCTGTTGGGTATCCAACACCGACAGGGATAGGGGTAGGGCGCTGCGCGAGACGGTGGTATCCTTCTGAGCGCAGGAGGGTGCCTTGGCTGAACCCATCAACGTCCTGATCGCCCTGCAGACGCCCGACGGGCTGGCCTTCGGCTATGTCCTGGATGCCACCCCCCGGCACATGACCTTCACGGTCAACAGCAACCTCCCCATAGGCACCACCTTCGCGTGGCGCATGGAGCTCAAGGGCTACGCCGAGACCATCATGGGTCAGCTCTCGGTGACCCAGGGGTATCCAGCGCGCAGCGTGACCGACTGGCCGCGCTACGAAGCCCGCGTCGACCAAATCCCCGACGACGATGCCGTGCTGCTGAAGGTCTGGATGGAAGACCAGGACAAGGGCGGCTCCTCTCGCCGCCTCGAGCAGGACCCAGACCGCTTCATCAAGGACATGTTCGCCGAGGGCATGAGCGGAGCCTCCACCGCACAGACCAATCTGGTCATCGAACGCATGAACGAGCGGCGAGCACGTCGCGAGAGGTTGTTCAAGAAAAAAAAGCGCGGTGTCGGCGGCGACTTCGGGCTCTCGACCGAAGCTGCAGAGAACTCCGCCAGCGTGTCCAGCGCTTCGTTGCGCTCCCAGATCACGAAGGCCCTGGGCGGGTTCGCGAGGCGCAAGCTGGGCGAACCAGAGCCTCCACCACCGGCCGTTCGAACCGAGGTCCAGGCGTCCACCCCTCCCCAGCCCGAACCAGAGCCCCCACCCCTGGTCCCGGATCCCGTCCTGCCCGACCCCTCGAGCGTGACCGACGAAATCATCGCGGCAGCTCTGGAAGCAGCGGGGCTCCAGTCGAGTGGCGCCGTCAAGCCACCGCTGGCATCGCCTGTCGAAGACCTCGCGCCGCGTCCACCCGATGACGAGCGCGACGAGGTCATCACCCAACCCGAGCCTGCAGTACTGGAGGAAGCCAGCCAGGATGACGACCCAGTGGTCGCTGAGTCTGACGAGCCTCTCGACCCCCAAGAAGAGGTCCACGACCACGTTGTGGACGAAGCGCCAGAGCCCGCCGAGGTCGCAGAGCCCCCTGCGAACGGTGAAACCCGGATCTCGTTCGACTCGGCCCAGACCCCGCCGCTCCTCGAGGTGCGCTACCACACGGGTGGCAACTTCCAAGACGACTTCCGCCGTCACCTGAAGAACGGCGGTCTGTTCCTGAAGGGGCAGCAGATGGGTGCCCGCGGCGACAAGCTCGCTGTCCGCCTGGTGCTACCCTCTGGCCACGTCATGGCCTGCGAGGCGAAGGTGGTCGCCTCCCTGGCCGCCGGTACCGGGTTGATGCTGTCGCTGTCGCGCGACCAGCGCGACCGGCTGGCTAACGAAGCGGGCTGATGCGCCCTTCGTAGCGCACGGCCACCACGCGAGGATCGGGAGCGGGGAAGGTCAGCCGGCCACCCGACAGGTCGGAGAAGGGGCTGAAGAAGGCCTCGACCTTCGCGACCGCGTGCCCGCGGTTGTCGAGAAACTCGATGGTGCGGGTGTCGCCGCCGGGTGGGTGGCGCAGCTCGCGGTCGCGGCCCCAGGCCAAGCTGCCATCGGCCAAGGCCCAGAGGGCCCAGTAGTCCACCGGCGGACCGCCCAGGGAGTAGTAGTGATCGCTCACGCCCTTGACCCGCGTGTGGAGCTTGTCGAAGGTGTAGTCGCTGACCCACGTGGAGGCGCAGTAGGTCATGAAGTCCCAGGTAGCGTCGGGCTCATAGAGCTTGTGGCCGCGCCAGTCGTAGCCACGTTCACCGATATAGCCTCCGTCGTGGGGGTAGTTCTTGTCGAACCCCGACGACCCACATCCGCCGTCGGTGTGGTAGCGACCGTGGGCGTGGCCGACCTCGTGCACCATGGTGCTGGCCGAGGTCTCGCCGCCATAGCCGACGCCGATGCTGGCCCTCGACCAGGCGTCGGTGGCCGAGCTGCCCATGTTGGACAGGCCCATCACGCAGCCGCCGGAGCAGAAGTCGCCGAAGCTGTCAGCGGCCTCGAACACCCCGTACAGGTACATGTCGTCCTCGGCGCCCTGATCCGTGCGGGCGTCGCCCACCGCCGAGAGCAGCCCCTCCCATCCGGAGCCGCTGGCGCTGACGGTCTGGGACCACGGCATGTCGTTCCCAACGATGACCTCGACCTCGGCGGCCGGGTACTGGGCGTACATGTACTGACGGTAGAGCTCGACGGTGTCGTCCGAAGTGTCCGGCAGACGCCCGGAGCCATCGGCGTCGTACTGGACCGGTACGAGCAGGACTCGCAGCAGATCAGCACCCTCGGTGACGGTCATGGGCTGGCCGAAGCCGTCGGGCCACTGGCTCACGCCACCGACCTCGGTGCCACTGGAACTGTCGTCCAACTCGACGACAGAGGCCATCCAGGAGATGTCGGGTTGGATGACCACGCCCGGGACGAGGAAGTTGAACGTAGACTCGAGGTCGGCGTCGTCCGACCCTGCGTTGACGTGCATGTCGGCCTGGTAGGCCGCGAACGGCGCGCCATCGCGGTAGAGGTAGAAGCGACCGGTGAGCTCGCGCACCGCGAAGTCTTCGTGAGGGGAAACGAAGACTCGCACCAGGGCGTACCGACCCGCAACGATGGGGGGGTAGGGCTCACCCGCACCCACGAGGGACTCCATGAGCGGCTGCTCGGTGCCCTGGTAGATGAAGACGTCGCTGATGTCGATTCCCGAGGCTTCCGGGCGATCGTCGTTCATGATCTCCACGAGCTCGCACAGAGGCTCGCCCTCGTCGCAGGTGAAGCTGACCTGGGCGGGCGCGCAGCCGAACACACCGAACCCCACCAGGAGCGGGACGAGAGTGAGCGCGGCGCCGACGAGGCTGTGGGCGGGGAGCATGCCTGCCTCCTGCAAGGCGCTAGTACAGCGGTGAGACCAAGGATCCAGATACCCGGAAGGGCGCTGACCCGCAGCGAGGACGCCGTGACATGGCCAGTCCTTTACAGGATCCCCACCCGCCAGACCGCCGGCCAGGGAAGGCGCCGCACCGCGGATGTCCTGGCCGGCATCCCGGAGTATGGTCCTGTCATGAAGTGGTTGGTCCTGCTCGTGGTGGCGCTCTCGGTCTGGGCGGCGGCGATCTTGCTGCTACAACGCTCGGTCCTCTTCCCTCGCCATGCGATCTCACCCCCGCCATCCCCCCCAGAGGGCGGGGAAACCTGGTGGCTGGACACCTCCGCAGGGCGCACCGAAGCGCGCTTCCTCCCGGGAGTGGGGGCGGACGCACTGCACCCCGGCCCCTTGGCGGTGTTCACCCACGGCAACGGTGAGCTGATCGACTTCTGGATCGACGGGATGGACGCCTACCGCCGAGCGGGCGTGAGCGTACTGCTGCCCGAATACCGCGGCTACGGTCGCTCGGCGGGGCGGCCAGGCCAGCGCGCCTTGGTCCAAGACGCCTCCGCCTTCCTCGACCGAGCCCTCGCCCGGCCCGAGGTCGACCCTGACCGCCTGATCTTCCACGGCCGATCCCTGGGTGGCGGCGTGGTCTGCGGCCTGGCCACCCGGCAGGCGCCGGCCGCGATGGTGCTGCAGTCCTCGTTCTCGAGCGTGACGGCCATGGCCTGGCGAACGCTGCTGGTCCCGCGCTTCCTCGTGCTGGATCCCTTCGACAACCTCGGTGCCGTGCGACGGCTCGAGGCGCCCCTGCTCGTCATCCACGGCCGCCACGACGAAGTCATCCCCTTCGAGCACGGGCAAGCACTGGCCGAGGCCGCGCCCAATGGCCGGCTGATCGCCAAGGAATGTGGCCACAACGACATGCCCATGGGTACGGGCTTCTGGGCCGACGTGCTGGGATTCCTGAAGGAGCAGGGGGTGGTCGCGGGGCGCTAGCGAATCACACGACGCACGGGCCACAGCAGCAATCCCAGCAATCCCAGCAGCCCCAGGATGGGCACCGCCGAGCGGTCCGCTGCCGAGCAGTCGCAGCCCTTGGGCTGGACGAGCCCCGTGTGCTCACCGCTGTCCTGCACCACGTCGCTATCCCCGACGCCCGGCTCGCTGTCCCCGGAATCCGGCACGGAGTCCGCGGTGCTGTCACCGGCACCCGTATCCACGGTGCCCGTGTCCACCGGTGCCGTCCAGCCGGACTCGTCGTCGTCTGACGGCCCGTCGCAGACAGGTCGGACGACTCGCGGAGGGCGCGCTCCCGAGGCCCGCGGCACGACAAGCCGTGGTTGGAGATGTCGTACTGTCCCGCGGTCGAACGGACCGGCGCTCCCCCAACCCGACCACCCCGCCCCCAGGAAGGCCCTGGAAGCGGGGAGTGAACCGGACTCGGTGGCCGCGGCCGGGGAAGCTCGCCCCCCGGTCGCCGCGCCCGTCAGACACCTTGCCTCTGCCGGTCCCGGTCCATGTCGCGGGTGACCAGCCAGTACGCAAGGAAGGGCCAGGGGAACTGCAGAACCGTGAGGAGCTGGATCCAGCCCGCATGGCGGAGCCCGCGCCGGCGAGCGTCCCGACCTGTCCAGAGGATGGCCTTGACGTAGAGGAAGAGGACCGGGGCCGAGACGAGAAGAGCGATGGCGACGAGCGCGATTTCGTAGGATTGCATTGTTCCTACCTCCCTTCGCCCGCCCTGTACGAGGGCCAGTCGGGCCCATTCCCACGCCAGGCGATTTTCCTTCACTGCTCCCAAAGCAAGAAGCGCCCCAGCAGGTCGCCCCTCGATCCGGGCACGGGCTTGTGCTTCCACCCCGCGGCCCGCATGCTCTCGGGAGAAAGGGGACCCGCACCGGGAGCGCCCCCTGGGGAGAAGGTGAGCAACCAGAGGGCACCGCTCACGGAGGGAGGCGCGTTGACCCAACCAACGCAGTCCACCTCGGGTTGCGGGGTGTGCATGAGCGGCGGCCGGGTTGGCAAGAGAAGCTGGCTCAACGGTGCCTGGGTGCAGTCCATCAACAGATCGTCGGGTCCAAGGTTCCGCCTGGCCCAGGCCTCTACCGCCAGCACGGATTGCTGGTAGGCAGGCGAGGTGATTCCGGCATCGGAACAAGACTCCGCGGGGGCTCGCGACACACCGGGGGCCCCTGGCCACACCAAGCAAACCATGGCCAGGCTTGACAGCACCGCGGCCAGAGGAACAACGCGAGGAGCGTTCAGTCGAGGCCGGACCAACGCAGCCAAGCGCCCGAATGCCAGCGGCACTGCGACCACCAAGGGCAGCAGCAAGGGCAGTGCATAGCGGTCGGGGTACTCCATCATGGCCATGCCCAGCCCGAGCGTGGCTGCGGCTCCACCCAGCATCACCAGCGCACCCCAGCTGCTCCGCCGTCCCCATCCCGCGGGCAGCAGCGACAGGAGCGACAACCCGACCAGCCAGAGCGGAGGTAGGACGTCCTGCCCACGCAGCGTTCTCTGGTTGTGGGGTAGGAGCGCTCGCGCACAGTCCCGATCCACGGAGATCGCGGCCTCGCTCGACGCCTCGCCGTTCGGTACGCAAGCGGCGAGGACCTCGGGCGGCGACCCGGGGCCAAAGGAGACCACGGATTGCACCGCGATGCGCTGCTGAAACGACCGCATCTCGAGCCCGGCGCTGCGCTGCAACCCCAGGTCGACGGCGAGAGCGCCGCCGAGACCCAGGGCGAGGGCCAACAGCACCCAGAGCATTCGACCGGTTCGGCCGCGCAAGGAGACGACACCGCCCAACCCCATCAAGATGGCCGCCAGCGCCGCCGTGAGTCCGCGGCTGTCCACCCCCAGGGCCAGCCCACCCAGGCCGCCAGCTGCGATCGCCCAGCCCGCCCGCGGCCAACGAAGGCAAGCCGCACCGGCAGCGAAGGCCAGCGCCGACATGCCAGCCAACAGGGGGTAGAGGTTGACCCACCGGGAGCTCTGCTCGAGGGGAGCGAGGCAGGCCATGGCCAATGCGGCGACAGCGCCGGTCCAGCGGTTGCCCAGCGCCCGCCCTGCCAGACCCGCCCCCAGCACCATGGCCAGCGCGCTGGCCAGCGAGATGGCCTGAGCGGCGATGGTGTAGCCGCCAAGCTCGCCGAGGCCGCCTACGAGGAAGGCGTGCAGGGGCTTCCGCCAGTCCTGATAGACCAATCCAGGCCACTCGGGGTGCCAAAAGACGGCGGCGTTGTCGAAGTAGGTCTCCCAGTCCGAGCCACATGGAAAGTCGAAGAAGGCCAGCCCCGGCTGCAAGAGCACGAGGCAGGCCAACACACAGACCAGCAGGAAAGGGAGCTCGCGTTTCAGGAGAGGCCCCGGGCGGGGGGGTCCTGCCTACTCTACCCCGAAGAAGGGCGAAGCCCAGAGGCGGTGCTCCTGGCCCTGCATCCAGGCCTTGACGCGCACGTAGCGCACCTCGCCAGCGGCCAGGTCCATCGGCTCCTCGAGGCTCGAGTGCTCCACGTCGAGCCAGATGCCGTTCTCGGGGTCGAGCAGCTGGATCTGCCAGGTCTCCACCACTTCGTCATCCACCTCGACCAGTAGGTCCAGCGGTGAGGCGGCGGCTGGCACGTCGTCGCCCGGCAGGTAGACCAAGCCATCCTGACCCACGGCGGCGATGCGCACCTCGTCGAACAGCCAGGACGAGGCGTAGGTGTTCCGGATCTCGATGGCGTCCACGATGTCGCTACGGCCGGGCTGGTCGCCCGCCGCCAGCACGCCGGTGATCCCACCCGGGGCGAACTGCAGGTGGTAGCCGGAGTCGTCCTCGCCGGACGATCCCACGATGGCCCCCGGCCCGTCTGCCATGCTCCCGGGGCGACCGTCGTGGCTGTCCGTACCGGAGACGAACCCCAAGGCGTAGCCGGTCTGAAGCGCTGCCTGGACCGAGCCCCAGGAGACGGCCAGATCGGCATCCACGTTCCAATCACAACCATCGAGGGACAGATCCCAGCACTCGGAGGAGCCGTGCTCGGAGTAGATCTCCACCACCACGTCGCCCAGGCTGCGGTTGCTTTCCTGCTCCCAGTTGACGGCCCGAGGCCGGTCGAGACCGGGGTGGTGGAACCACGACAGCCAACGAACCTCGCCGCAGTTGGCGGCGGCCTGGTCCATTTTCTCCTGCATGTCCGTCGCTTGGCTCTGGATGTTCGAACGGTAGATGTAGCGCTCGATGCCCACGTCGTCCTTGCGGCTTTCCGGCGAGGTGGCGCCGATCCAGTACTCCTCGCAGGGATCGAGGGAGTCGAGGATCACCGTGCGGTGCCCACCCCCCAGGTCCAGGCTGCTGGTGCTGTCGTTCCAGACGTTGTACAGGCCGGTCCACTCGTAGGCCACGATGGGGATGATCTCGCCCGCCGCGGCGGCTTCGTCCGCCAGGCGCAGGGTTTCCTGCCAGAGATCGACGTCCAGGCCGATGTCCGTGCGGTTGTAGGTCTGGAACTCGGCGTGGTCGGTGATGGCCAGGAAGTCCAAGCCCGCTTCGGCCGCCAGGGCGTACATGTCCGCTGCGGGTCGTTCGTTCCTGGGGAGGCAGTCGTTGTCGGAATCCTCGCAGCCGTCGTAGGACAGATTGCTGTGGTTGTGCACGTCCCCCCACAGCACCGATCGCCCGGTCTCTACCGGGCGCACGGGGACTTCGGCCACGGCGCCGCCCACTTCGTCACGCAGCACCTCGAGGGAGAAGGTGACCTCCTGGGCGGTCGGCTCGTCCGCGTCGGCCCACCAGCCGACAGACAGCTCGCTGGGGACCTCGCCCCTGTCCCAACGGCCCCAGTGCACGGGCTCGTCGCGCCAGCAGGGTTCGCCGTCCTCGCACTCGTCCTCGAGCCATTCCTCGCCATTGCGCTCCACCACGATCGCCACCGAGAGACCCCAGAAGTCGGCGCCACTCCAAGACAGGTTCCTGAGGACGGCCTCGCCTCGATGGTACACGGACGGCTGCCCGTCGGCGGTGACCCCCATGTCCAGTTCCGTGGGCTCTACCTCGACCTCCTGGTCCGGCCCGACCCAGCGGTAGACGGAACCGGGAGACCAGTCGATCCAGAGGTGGCCGTACTCGCCGATGACCACCTCGGACAGGCCGTCACCGGCTCGCTCGACGTGTTCACCCCAGGCCAGATCGCGGTCGGTCCAGATCGCCACGAAGCCATCACCCTGCAAGGCTTGGAGCATCGGTGCGTCGCCGTCGACCGTCACGGCTTCCGGGTCTTGCAGCTCGGGGGTTTCGACACGAAGGCAGGCCGGGTTGCTGATCACCGAGATGAGCACGACGGCCCCGACGACCGAAACGGGTGAGGTTCGATCCATATAGTTTCTCCGCACAGATCCATGATGGCTCCGAACCGGGGCCGCCACAAGACCCTTATCGGTCGGAAGAGCCTCGACCTACACGCCCACGGGCGAGAAAACCACCCTCGCGCGGGATCGCGAGCACCGCCGAAGATACCGCCGGTGACGAACCTCCAGGTAGATCGCCGACTCTCTCCGCCTGCCCGGCCCGGCAGGAGCACGACGTTCGGCGGGCGCGGCAGAAAACTACCCCCCCCCGACGCCTTCTCCCTCCGCGGCGAGGCCCAGCTCGGCCAGCTTCTCGTCGCCCGGCATCGTGGTCTGGGGATCCCAGCCTCGTTCCTGGTACCAGTCCGTCAAGCGATGCTGGAAGGCATCGCGGTCGAGCACCGAACCGGTCCTCCTGCCAACCCTCAGGGGTTCCGTGAAGAATCGCTCTGGGAGCGTGTCGTCCGCGGGGCCGAAGCCTTCGCGCAGGTTGAGCAGGCGCTCGAGGTTGAAGGTCCGCTCGCCAACACGAAGGAAGCGCTCCTCGTCCCACTCGCCACCGGTGATGGCCTCGAGCAACATGGCGTTGTCCGATGCGCTCATGCCCGGCATGGGTCGACCCGCGCTCACGGCGAACATGCAGACCCCGGTGCTGTCGACGGCAGCCACGAAGTCCTGGTGGTGCTTGTCGTCGCCCGAAAGGTGGCAGGCTCCTCGGTTCGCGGTGGCGTAGCACAACGCGCGGCCGGGGTTGGCGTGGACGTTGTGTGCCGCGAGTTCCAGGCCCTTGACGTGGATGGCGTAGGGCGCGGTCACCTCGCCCAGCTGTCTGGACAGGGCGAGCACGCCGTGGGAGGCGGCCTCGCCCACACCCTCACGGCGGGCGATCTTGTCGATCATGGTCAGCACGGGGTCCACGGCTCCCCACTGCAGGTCGAGCCCATCGAGGAAACCCTTGGGCAGGTGTCCTTTCTCGTGTGCCTCCATCAGGAAGCCGATGACGTTGCCGGTGGCGACGATGTCCAGTCCCAGATCGTCTCCGAGCGCGATGCTCTTCAGGACGCCGCCCAGATGGTCGATCATCAGGTTGGCCCCGAACATGCTGCCTGTCTCGTACTCCGGGCCGTCGTGGACAACGTGGGCGTAGGGGCCGTCCCGCACCGCACCGCTCTTCTTGCATGCCAGGCGGCAGCAGTAGCAGGCCGAGTCGCGCACCCAGACCTGCTCGCGGGCCGCCTTCATGGCGATACTGCCGACGTCCTCGAAGGTGCCCTCCCGGTAGTTGCGCACGGCCATGATGCCGTTGTTGCTGGCAAGCTGCAGGTAGATGGCCGTGCCCCCGCGGCGCAAGACGCCTCGGTAGAGCGTGCCCACCAGTCCCTCGAAGCGCCGCCGGGCTTTCTCGAGCCGGCGCAGGAAGGCCGTGTGGTCGTTCACGGTTGGCATCCTGGAGCCCCGCACGGCGATGGCCTTGAGCCGCTTGGCGCCCATGACCGCACCGACACCCCGGCCCGCGGCACGGGCGGCGGTGTGAAGGATGGCGGCCCGACTGGACACCGCCTCGCCCGCAGGCCCGATGTACGCCGTCCGAAAACGACGGCTGCCGAGGTGCTCGGTGAAGGCACGGTCGAAGGCGTCGGTGCCCATGCCCCACCACTCCCCCGCGTCGCGAAGCTCGACACGGTCGTCTTCCACCACCAGCACCACCGGCACGGGGGACTGGCCCCGCACCAAGATGCCGTCGAAGCCCGCGAAGCGGATCTCGGGTCCGAAGAAGCCGCCGATGTTCGAGTAGCTCACGGTGGAGCCGTGCTCGTGAGGCGAGGAGATCGGCGAGGTGCAGGGTGACTTGGTGACGATGCAGGTGCGCGAGGCGGAGGGCACCGGGAAGGCTGACATCGGCCCTGGCAGGAACATCAAGGGGTTCTCGGGACCCAGCGGATCGACTCCTGGCCCGGGTAGCAGGTCCCAGAGCAGCCGGGCACCCAGGCCCCGTCCACCGAGGTAGGCCTCTCGGTCCACCACGGGGACGTGACGCTGACCGATGCTGCCGCTGCTCAGGTCTACGTCCAGCAGAACGCCGTGGTAGCCGGGGGTAGCGATGTTCATGACTCGGCCTCCGTGTTGCCGAGGGTGTACCAACGCTCCATCATGCGCTCGGCGATCTCCCGGGGGGGACGGGCGTGCAGATCGCTGTCCACGGGGCCACGCTTCAGCGTGAGGGCACCGTACGGGCACTGGAGCACGCACTGCGGCTCGCCGTCGCAGAGGGTGCAGGTACGCTCGGGCTTACCTGTCCCGGCATTCGGCACGATGACGCCACCCCGCTTGGCGGCGCAGACCATCGCGCAGGAGCGGCAGCCGATGCAGCGCTCGGGGTCGCTGACCACGGTGTGCAGCCGCGGCCGGCGGTAGAGCGCGCGCCGGCCCTGCTCGTCCGGCTTCACGGGACAGGAGGCGATGCAGGGGGCGTCCGCGCACAAGGCGCAAGTGACCGGTACGTCCACCTCGGGAACGAAGCCGTGTACCCTCATGTTGCTGAGGTGGGGGTCGCCCAGACCTCGTAGGAGCCGGCCGTCGATCTCCACCGGGTGGTTGCGAGCCGAGCAGACCGCCTCGCAGCTGCGACAGCCCGTACAACGCTCGAGGTCTGCCACGACGGCGAACGCGCGCTGGACGCCGCCATGGGCGACACGAGGGAAGCTGAAGGCCGCCAACAGGGTGCCGTGGGAGATGACGAGCCCTCCGGCCGCAGCGAGCCCCTGCAACAAGCGACGACGAGTGGGTTCAGCCGCATCGCACGGCCTCGGAACGACCTGTCGCATGACAACTCCTCCGTGGCGGGGAGGCCCCATGATAGGCCATGCTGTGCCATCGAGGCCAGGTGCTTTCAGCCTCCCCTCTCAGCGAGCCCCATGCGCATAGCCTTCCTCCTGCCCCTGACCCTCGGCTCCGTGGCTGGCTGCCAGCCCGCCGACACCCAGGACAGTACGGAAACCCAGGACACCCAGGCGGAGGGAGACACCGACACCGACGCCGACGCCGACGCCGACACCGATTCGGACACGGATGCCGACACGGATGCCGACACCGACCAGGACAGGTGGGTCGCCGTCGTCACCACCTCGAGCTCCGGTGTTCCCTACGTGGTCTCGGCCCTCGAGGACGTGGGTTGGCAGGTCTGGCAGCACGAGTCCGAAGAGCTCGCGGACGAGCTGGACGAGCGCTACCGCTTCATGGTCTACCCGGGCAGCTCGGACGCCGTGACCGACCTGCTCTGGGACCCCACCCTGGACGACACCGTCCGAGCCTTCGTAGGCGCTGGCGGAGGCTTCATCGGCATCTGCGGCGGCGCCCTGCTTGGAGGCACCACCATGGTCTACGACCACGGGCTGTCCGTGACCACGGCAGGTCTGCTGGAAGCCACGTCCCAGCAGCGGGGCGACTGGTACAGCCACTACGCAGGCAACAGCGAGCGCTTCGACTGGGAAGTCGCCCAGAGCCACCAGATCCTCCCGATGCTGGCCGAGGGCGAGACCACCACCATCACCTACGCCGGTGGGCCGTACTTCGAGACCCAAGACGACAGCCTGGTGTTGCTACGCTTCACCCAGGATCTCGAGGAAGGCCTCACCGACAACCAGGTCAACGGCCAGCCCGCGCTGCTGGCGGGTAGCTACCTCGACGGACGCGTCGTGCTGTCCTCGCCACACCCGGAGTACTCCAGCCAAGACCTGCTCCAGACCTGGGCCAGCTGGGTCGCCCGCTAGTGCCGATGCGCATCGCCCACCTCCCACTGCTCACCCTGATCCCGGGCTGCTTCCCGGCGGGAAGCCTGTCGCCCACCCCCCAGGAAACCACCGTGAACCAAGACATCCACAACTTCTCCTGGCTGGTACCCGACAAGCTGGCGGGCATGGCCAAGCCCGGGGTCTACCAGCCACTCGAGGACGACCTCACCGCGCTGGACAGCCTGGGCGTGCGTCTGGTGATCACCCTGACCGAAGATCCGCTGCCCGAAGACGAGCTGGCGGCCCACGACCTCCAGATGCTCCACCTGCCCGTCGAGGACTACACGGCGCCCACCCAAAAGCAGATGGTGAAGTACGTGCGCGAGGCCAACGACGCCATGGCGGCGGACCGTCCGGTGGCCACACACTGCTACGCGGGCAACGGCCGCACGGGCACCATGCTGGCAGCCTACCTGGTAGCATCGGGCCGCACGGGCCAGCAGGCCATCGACGAGATCCGTCAAGCTCGGCCCGGCTCCATCGAGACCGAGGAGCAGGAGCAAGCCGTCATCGAGTTCGAGCAGACCTGGGCCGAGGTGGTCGCGGAGGGCTGACCCCTTGGCGTCCGGGTGGTTCTTGCGCGATGATCACCAAATGAGATCCATCCCACTGCTGCTGCTGCTGCTGCTGCTGGCCATGGGCTGCCCCACGGAGCAGCCGAGGGACACCGGCCCCAAGGACTGGGACGTGGACGGCTGGTACGGTCGAGCGGACTGCGACGACGGCGACCGCGAGATCAACCCCGACGCCTCGGAGATCTGCGACGGAAAGGACAACGACTGCGACGGCGAGATCGACGAAGACTTCGCGGACAGCCTCACCTGGTGGGCCGACAGCGACGGCGATGGGTACGGCGATCCCTTGGTGCGCACCCAGCACTGCGAACAACCCGAGGGCTGGGTAGACGACAACACCGACTGCGACGACGGCGACGCCTCGGTGTTTCCGGGTGCGGAGGAGACCTGGTACGACGGAGTGGATGGCGACTGCGACCGACAAAGCGACCACGACGCGGACGGGGACGGCTGGGACTGGGAGGGAACGGGGGGCAGGGACTGCGACGACGACGATCCCTCGGTCTACCCCGGGCCCCTGGACTGGCAGGACGGCGCGGACAGCGACTGCGACGGCTACGCAGACGTCTCGCCCCTCGCCGAGCACGGCACCGCGGTGCTCGGCACCACGGGTGGTGGAGAGCTGGCCAGCGCGCTCGCCCTCGTGGACGACCAAGACGGCGACGGCCGGCCCGACCTGTTGCTGGGCAGCCCTGGCATGGGGGCCGCCTGGCTGGTGTCGAGCCCGATCGCCGCCGAGACGGAGCTGCCGAGCGCCGCCCTCGCCCGCCTCTCGGGCCGGACCTCCACCGGTCAGGCGGGCGCCGCGGTGGCGGACGCCGGAGACGTGAACGGCGACGGCCAGGGAGATCTCGTGGTGGGGGCCTGGCTCGAAGCGGACGGCGCAGGCCAAGCGGCGCTGCTGCTGGGTCCAGTCCTCGACGATCGCCAGCTGGACGAGGCGGACTGGCTGCTCGAAGGCGAGCGAGCAGGCGACTACCTCGGCTATGCCGTGGCCGGCGCCGGAGACACCGATGGCGATGGCTTCGATGACCTGCTCCTGGGAGCCCGCGGCTGGCAGGACACCGTGTCCGACGCGGGGGCCGCCTACCTGCTCGCCGGCGGCGTACACCCGCCTGCGTCTCTGTCGGAGGCCAGTGCCGTCATCCACGGTGGCCAGGAGCGCGACTTCGCCGGCTGCGCGGTGCTGGGCCCCGGTGACCTGGACGGCGACGGGCTGTCGGACCTGGTGGTGGGCGCCCGCGGGGAGGACAGCGGTGGTGGAGCCTACCTATTCTTCGGCCCCGTCTCGGGGCTGCGCGAACTCTCCGAGGCCGACGTGGGGATCCCGGGGGAGGACGAGCTCGACCACCTGGGGTGGGCCCTGGCCGCGGCGGGCGACACGGACGGGGATGGGTACCCGGACCTGCTGGTGGGAGGGTATGGCCACGACGGGCTCGGCAGCAACACCGGCGCGGCCTGGCTGTTCCGCGGTCGCGCCCGCGAGTCGTGGCTGGCGCTGGAAGGGACCGATGAAGCCGACGCGACGTTCCACGGCGAGCGGACGGGGGATCATGCCGGTTGGGCGGTTGGGGGACCTGGCGACACCGACGGCGACGGGCGGGACGACGTCCTGGTCGGGGCTCCCGGTGCCGACGGCGACGATGACGACGAGGGCAGGGTCTTCCTCCTGCTGCAGCCGAGCGCGGGATCGGTGAGCCTGGGTGATGCGGACCTGGGGCTGCGCGGGGAAGCCGGCAGCCAAGCCGGAGCGGCCCTCGCCCCGGCCGGAGATCACGATGGAGACGGCCTACCCGACCTGTTCATGGGGCTCCCCGGCCACGAAGACGGTGCGGCCGGAGCGGGAGCCGCCTGGGTGCTGGGGCTGGGAGAGTGAAGCTCCGAGGATCCCACGTTCACGTCCGACGACGACGCCTCTCCATCCGCTACTGCGAGCGCCCCTTCACCGACGCCCGGTCGATGGACCGGGAGCTGGCCGAGCGTTGGAACGCCAGAGTCCGAGACGAGGACGTCGTCTACCACCTGGGCGACTTCACGCTGGGGGGAACGACGGCAGGCGGCGGACTGAACACCACCGGAGCCTCGCGACAGCCGACCAGCGCGCTCCTATACTCGGAGTGAGGAGTGCCGAGACTCGAGCATGATTCCCAGGAGCACCATCCCCCTGCTGCTGACGTCGATGGCCTGCCAGCCCGCGCAGGGCCCCGCCTTCCGCCCGAGCGGCCCCTCCCTGCGCGACACCGCCCGGCCCTTGGTGGACGACACCGAAGCGGACACGGACTCCGACAGCGACGCCGACACGGACGCGGACGCGGACGCGGACGCGGACACGGACGCGGATGCCGACCTCGAGGGCTACACCGGCCCCGCCTATGCCTGCATGCGCTCGGTCTGGCCGGACGCGGAACCTCGCCAACTGGGCCTGGGCAGCCTGGAGAGGACCGAAGCCTCGAGCCAGGCCTACTCCGGGCCTCCTGGACTGCTGTCAGCCACCACATCGGTCGAGCAACCCGCCCACGAGTGCCGTCTCTGGGCCGTCACGGCCCCCGACGTTCCGGGCGCGGTCCTGCGAGCCCACCTCGTGGACCTGCCCGACTCCATCAAGAACCTGGGCGAGAGCAACGACAACGGTTGGGGGCTGGGCTGGTGGACTCCGGACGACGACGAAGCCGTGATCCACCGCGGCGAAGCACCCGCCTACGAAGACGCCTTCTTCGACGATGCGGTGGCCCAGGCCGCTGCGGACTCGCCGACGGTCGCGGTGGCCCACGTGCGCGCATGCTCGTCGGGGCTCTGCCACCTCCCGGATCCCCACCCCTTCCACCTGGAGCTCATGGGCCGCCACTGGCTGCTGGGGCACAACGGCACCATCAGCAAGGACCTGCTGCTCTCCCTCGTCGATCCCGACTTCTTGGACAGCCACCCGCCGGACAACGGCGAGAACGCCGACGAGTGGATCGACAGCGAGCTGTACCTGCGGCTGATCCTTCAGTACGTCGAGGCCCGCGATGGCGACGTAGAGGGGGCTATCCAGGCCGCCATCTGGGACCTGCACGACGGCGACGGCCAGGTCAGCGGCGCCAACTTCTTCTTGAGCGACGGCGAGACCCTCTGGGCCTATCGCGACGGCATGACCCTCTATTGGTTCCACGACCGGGTGGTGGCACCCTGCTCGGCCGTGGCATCCGACTACCCCACGGACGACAAGGGGCGGTGGAACAAGCTCTCGGACGGGCAGCTGGTGGTGATGCACCCCGACCGTGAGCCCGACCTGCTCCAGGTTTGGTGGGACCAGGACGAAGAGGACGAGGACCCGTCGTTCTAGCGGTTAGTCAGGCGCGGTGGCGCGGACGATCTCGTCCAGGGAGGTCATGCCTTCTTGGAGCTTGGTGATGGCGGACATGCGCAGGGTCTTCATGCCTTGGCGGATGGCCTCGCGCTTGAGCTCCATGGTGGACGCACCGTTGAGGATGAACTCGCGCACTTCCTCGGTGACGGTCATGATCTCGTACACGGCGATGCGGCCCTTGTAGCCGGTGTTGGCGCAGGTGCGGCAGCCGGCACCGCGCATGACCGTAAAGTCGGCGACTTCCTCGGGGGGCACGCCGATGTCTACCAGCGTCTGGGGCGGGATCTCGACCGGCTCGCGACAGTCCTGGCAGAGCTTGCGGACCAGACGCTGGGCGCCGATGAGGTTGCAGGAGCTGGCCACCAGGAACGGCTCGATGCCCATGTTGAGCAGACGGCTGACGGAAGACGGGGCATCGTTGGTGTGCAGGGTGGAGAGCACCAAGTGGCCGGTGAGCGCGGCCTTGACGGCGATCTCGGCCGTCTCGAAGTCGCGAATCTCGCCGACCATGATGATGTCTGGGTCCTGCCGCAGGAAGGCGCGCAGGGCGGAAGCGAAGTTCAGCCCGATGGCGTCGTTCATCTGAACCTGGTTGATGCCGAAGAGGTTGAACTCGATGGGGTCTTCGGCGGTGGACAGGTTGGTGGTGGTCTTGTTGAGCTCGGACAGCGCGGAGTAGAGCGTGGTGGTCTTGCCGGACCCGGTGGGGCCGGTGACCAGGATCATGCCGTAGGGCTTGTGCAGGGCTTCCTTGAAGTCGGCCAGGGCTTGCTCTTCGAAGCCGAGCTTGGTCATGTCCAGCTGCAGGTTGGACTTGTCCAGGAGCCGGAGCACGATCTTCTCGCCCCACATGCAGGGGAGGACCGAGACACGGAAGTCCATCTCCTTGCCGCGTCCCATCTTCATCTTGATGCGGCCATCCTGGGGGAGACGACGCTCGGCGATGTCGAGGGAGGACATGATCTTGAGGCGGGAGGTGATGGCGTGCCGCAGCTTGAACGGCGGCTTCATGACCTCGTAGAGCACACCGTCGATGCGGTAGCGGATGCGGAGCTGCTTTTCGTAGGGTTCGACGTGGATGTCCGAAGCGTTCTTGCGGATGGCGTCGAGCAGGATGAGGTTGACGAGCTTGACGACCGGGGCGTCACCAGCGGACTTTTCGAGGTCGAGGACGTTGATGTCCTCTTCCATTTCCTCGGCGAACTCGAGGTCCTCTTCGTCTTCGACGAAGTCGATCATGACGTCGTCGAAGCTGACCGACGAGGTGTAGTACTTCTCGAGGGCGTCGGCGATGGCGGTCTCGGAAGCGACGACCACGTCGATGTTGTAGCTGGTGACGAACTTGAGATCGTCGATGGCGTAGATGTTCGAGGGGTCGGCCATGGCCACCATGAGGGTGTTGCCCGACCGGTTGATGGGGATGACCTGGTGCCGGTTCGCGACTTCCTTCGGGATGAGCTTGAGCACCTCGGGGTCGATCTCGAAGTCGGCCAGGTTGATGCTGGGGACGCCGTACTGCTTGGCGAGGAACGACGTGAAGGCGTTCTCGTCGAGGTAGCCCATCTTCGTGAGGGCGTGGCCCAGACGCGTACCCCCACCGCGCTGTTCTTCCATGGCGCGGCGCAGCTGCATGGGCGTGATGAGTTTCTCGCGGACGAGCAGTTCGCCGAGACGGGCAGAGGACTTGTCGGCCATGACGCAACCTCGCAGTTTCGAGGGTCAGCAGAAAAGGGTAAGCGAAACGGGGCCGCGGATCCACGGCCAGGGCTCAAGGTGTTCTAGTCCGCGCGCTCCCAGACCAGTTCGTACCAGCCATCCGCCTCGCAGTCGAGCTCGAGTTCGTCCTCGGACAGCTCGCAGGTCATGCGGAATTCCTTGCCAGCTTCGGGGCAGTCGTCAACGCAGACCACGTCGAGCCAGTACAGGCCCCCGTGCCGGTCTT
>CAZVHW010000064.1:0-19550 GCA_964626835.1 uncultured Enterobacterales bacterium | reverse complement strand
GATGAAGTTGCCATCTTCGTCCACCGACACGTCGTAGACCGCCCGGAAGAGCACCTGCAGGCCACGGGACAGCTCGGCGACCGCGAGCCGCTCGTCATCCCCGTGCATACCCTCCAGCTCGTCCTGACCGACGAGGAAAGGCTCGAGCCCGTAGGCCATGACCGACAGCTCGCGCGCCAGGATGGAGTCGGTGTAGCCCACGGAGATGACGGGCCCGGCGACCGCGTGCTCCTGCCCCATCACCACGTGACGGGCCAGCGCGTCGAAGACCGGATCGTCCCAGTTGCTGACACCAGCGTCGTGGTACAGCAGCTCCTCGAAACGAACGTGGGGACTGTCTACCAGCTCTCGGAGCTCGGCCAGCACCTGGTCTCGCGTGACCCCCGGCTGCAGGCGACAGTCGAGGTTGGCCCAAGCTTCGGACGTGACCACGTTCGGCTGGTTGGCCCCCCCCGTGCCGGTGATGTTCACCGTGGTGGTGATGGCCGCGCGGGTGAGCTCGTTGCCCATCAGCTTGCCCTTCAGGAGCAGCTTGACCAGGGCGGGATGGCGCAGGATCCACCCCGACAGCCCGCCGTGTTCCTCGCCTACGTTATGCAACGCCTCGAGCAGGGAGGGCTGCCAGACGGGCTTGGCCTTCCGCGAATCCACCGCGTCCATGGCGCGGCGCAGGCGCTCGGTGGCCGTGTCGGGGCGGGGGGTCGAGCCGTGTCCCGGATCGCCCTCGGCGATCATGCGCAGCCAGAGAACGCCTTTTTCGCCTACGGAGATCGGGTAGAAAGGCTGACCCTCGAAGAACATGTCGCGCAGGCCGATGCCGCCTTCGTTGATGACGTGAGAGCAGCCGATCTCGTCCCAGTGTTGCTCGATGACGTGCTTCATGCCGCCGTTGGACACCTCTTCGTCGGCCACCGCCAGCAGCACGACGTCCCGATTCAGCGGCACCCGGTGTCGGTGCAAGAGCACCATGCTCCATAGCTCGATGGCACCCATCCCCTTCATGTCCAGTGCGCCCCGGCCATAGAGCACGCCGTCGTCGTCGATGCGACCCGACAGCACGCCGAAGCCATCCCGCCAGCGGTCCTCGTCGCCAGGCACCACGTCGATGTGGGAGAGCAGACAGAGGGGCTCCTGCTCACCGGAGCCAGGTAGGCGCGCGACGATGCTACCCCGCCCTGGCTCGAACTCCGTGATCCACCAGGGGATGCCTTCTCGGCTCAGCACGTCTGCCAGAAAGAGCGCCCCTCGCGTCTCGTTTCCCGGCGGGTTGATGGTGTCCACTTGCAGGTAGGCAGCCAACAGGTCGGTGACCTCCCGCTCGGCCTCCTCCCAGTCGACGGGGGGGTAGGGTTCGTCGGACTGGGCCAGCGCTGCGCTCGGAAGGAGCAACGCCACCCCCATCGAGAAAATCTGGGAGACGTTCATGGCTGCTACTATAGGGAACCCCGCTCCCGGAGGCCACGCTGCCCCGAACGCTGCTTCCGCTCTGCCTGCTCGCCGCGAGCGCCTGCAAGGAGGTCGAGCACGCACCGACGGACCTCGACGGTCTGCTCCACTATCTGTGGCGCTACTGGGAGGACGGGACCGACGAGCAGATAGCCGAGGCTGCCCGAAACCTGCACGACGCGGTGGGTGGTGATTCCCTGGCCGAGACCCGAGACGGAACGTTGGATGCGCTCGATCCCGAAGACGGGGCCCTGGTGCGCGATGACACCGACTCCGGCGAGGCGCAGGGCCTGTACGTGCTGCGTCCCTTCGCCTGCGAGATCGACGTATTGGAGCCCATCCTCCATGCCCTGAACCAAGACGAGCAGTACCCGGGAACCTACTCGAGCTACGAGCGCAGCTACACCTCCAGTCTCGAGGACTACGAGCAGCGCGAGAGCGCCTTCTTGAGCTGGGAGGTCGAATACGGCGCCTCGGTGATGGGCTCGGCCTACACCGCGCCTGTTCACGGAGCCATCCGCTACCTGCCCGAGCTGGACGGCGAGCTCACACCCTGGGGCCCCATGTTGGTCACCCGCTCGTACATGCCGGGCCCGGCCGTCTTCGAAGAGGACAGCAACCAAGCCTTCACCCAGGACTACCAGCTCGAGCTGTACCTCGAGCGGGCACCAGGCGAGATCCTTCACGCCTACGCCATGTGGCGCTGGGTCGACTTCGCCACGTGGGGCACCATCGAGGACGAGGGCATCCAGCGCGTCGTGCTCAACGCTCTGGCGGACTGGGACGACGACACCCAGGCGCTGTGCGGCGGGAGGGGGTAAACCCCTCCCCTACACGTCCAACTCCTCGACCTCGTCTGCACGAGCCATGATCTCGTGGTAGCGGGCCTTTGGATCGCGGCCCAGCAGGTTTGTGATGACGCGCTCGGTCTCGGACAGCTGGCCTTCGGGGATGGAGACCTGCAGCAGCCTACGTTTCTTGGGATCGAGCGTGGTCTGGAACAGCGTCTTGGGCATCATCTCGCCCAGACCCTTGAAGCGCATGATCTCGGGTTTGACCCGGGCGGGGAGGCGGCCGAGGATGCGTTCCTTCTCGGTGTCGTCCGCGGCCCACCAGGTCTTCTTGCCCCCGGTGATGCGGTACAGCGGCGGCTGAGCCAGGAAGACGTACCCCCCCATGATGAGCTCTGGCAGGTACCGGTAGAAGAAGGTCAGCAGCAAGGTGGCGATGTGGTGGCCATCGCTGTCGGCGTCCATGAGCAGGATGACCTTGTGGTACCGCAGCCGCGAGGCGTCGAAGTCCTTGTCCATGCCGCAGCCCAAGGCGCGCACCACGTCCATCAGCTCGGTGTTCTTGCGAACGCGGGCGGAGGTGGCCTGCTCGGCGTTGAGCACCTTGCCCCTGAGGGGCAGGATGGCCATGGTCCTGCGGTCGCGGCCTTGCTTGGCTGACCCGCCGGCGGAGTCGCCCTCGACGATGAACAGCTCGCTTTGGCTTGGGTCGCTCGATGAGCAGTCGGCCAGCTTGCCCGGAAGGTTGAGCCGCCGGCTGATGGGAGACTTGCGCCGCACCTGCTGTACGGCAGCACGGGAGGCCAAGCGGGCACGAGCCGCCTGGATGGCGCGGGAGACGATGATGTCCGCCGAGGTTCCGTTGTCGTAGAGCCACTGCTCGAGAGCGGGGCGCAGGATGGAGTCGAGCTGCCCGCGGACCTCTGGGTTGTTGAGCTTGTCCTTGGTCTGGCCCTGGAACTGGGGCTCGACCAGGAACAGGCTGACGACAGCCACCAAGCCTTCGCGGATGTCGTCAGCCGAGATCTTGAGGCTGCGAGGGAGCTTGTCATGGGTCTCGGCGTAGTTCCGCACCGCCTTGACCACGGCATCCCTGATGCCCTGCTCGTGGGTGCCGCCGTCCTGGGTAGGGATGCCGTTGACGAACGACAGCACCTGCTCCCTGGGGCTCTCGGTCCACAACAAGGCCAGATCGGTCTTGACCGGCAGGCGGAACCCACCGCCGTTGATGGCACCGTTGTCGACACGCACCATGGTGAAGGGCTCACCGAGGATGGAGCGCTGCTTGGCCTTCTTGACCGTGTGGTCGAGATAGTCCCTGAGGCCCCCGTCGTGCTTGAGCTCGGAGGTAACTCCACGGGCCTCGTCGCGCAGGACGATGCGGAGGCCCGGGTTGAGGTAGGCCTTGACGTCCAGCTGCTCGCGCACCTTGTCCGGGTCGAAGGCTCGCTCGCCGAAGATCTGTTCGTCCGGGGTGAACTGGATGCGGGTACCGGAGCCCCTGGCATCCCCCGCGCGGCGCACGGGGCCCCGGGGTTTGCCGCGGCGGTATTCCTGGCGCCATTCGCCACCGTCACGACGCACCGAGACCGCAAGCGAAGACGACAGCGCGTTGACCACCGAAGCGCCCACGCCGTGTAGGCCACCGGAAGTGAGGTAGGAGCCCTGCTCGAACTTGGCGCCCGAGTGTAGCGAGGTGAGGATGATCTCGAGGGCTGGGCGCTTGTGCTTGGGGTGGATGTCCACCGGGATTCCTCGGCCGTTGTCCACCACCGATGCGGTGCGGCCATCTTTGTGCAGAACGACCTGGATGTGGGTGGCGAAGCCGTTCATGGCCTCGTCGACCGCGTTGTCTACGAGCTCCCAGAGCAGGTGGTGCAGCCCGGCCCTGCCCGTGCCGCCGATGTACATGCCGGGCCGCTTGCGAACGGCCTCGAGGCCTTCCATGACCGTAATGGCGCTGGCAGTGTACTGGCGGCGTGCAGCCATGCCTCACTCCTCCCCTGGTTGATCCATGATGACCACCGGCTGTCGCGCCCAGTCCACGAATCGTCCACGCTTGAGGACGACGGCCCCACGGCCAGCCCTGGACGCGCCGAAGCGTCGGGGGGTGACGCAGAGCTCACGCCCTCGCTCGGTCGTGACCTTGGCCCCTTGGCTTTTTCGCGCCACCACGTCGAAGGCGTAGATGCGGTCTTCCGACCGGAGCTTCATGGCCATGACGCCCTTGCCCGCCGCCTTGAGGACGTTCACGTCGGACACGGGGAAGGCCAGTGCCCTACCCTGCTCGGAGGCCAGGCTCACCCACTCGTGGCCCACGCAGTTGTAGACCGCAACCACACCGTCGTCGCCGCGGCCTACGCGCATGTACCGGCGCCCGGCACGGGTAGACACCTCCGAGTGGGCCATCAGCGAAAAGCGGGCGACGCGACCGTGACGGCTGACGGAGATGCCCCAGGGTGCGGGCGGATCTCCCCTTTCGTCGAACGGCAGGGCCGCCTGGGCGTCGGTTCCTTTGGGCAGCTCTGGCAGGTTGCGGGGATCGAAGCTCTGCACGCCCACCAGCTTCTCGCGGTCGGCGAACTGGAAGTGCTTCTGCACGGGGCCGCCGTAGCCGGTGGTAGCGGGCACGTCGTCCACCATCATGACGTAGGCGGTGCCATGGTCGGTGAAGAAGGTGATGCCACTGCGTGTGGAGGCCCGGATGAGCCACGCGATGGAGTCGCCCTCGCGGATGCGAATCTTCGAGATGCTGGTGAAGCTGGTCTGCCGCTTGATCCAACCGTCTCTCGTGACGATGACGAAGGCGTCCTCGGCCACGATGTAGGCATCGTCGCGATAGTCGAGCTCGTCCTCGTCGCTGGCGCCGATGCGGGTGCGGCGCTTGACGCCGAACTTCGATCGCAGGGCCGACAGCTCTTCGCGGACAACACTCCAGAGCTCGCGCTCTTCGGAGAGAATGCCCTCGATGCGCTCTGCCTCGCGGCGCTTCTCGTCGAGTTCTTGGCGGATCTCGAGGATCTCGAGGCGGGACAGGCGGTAGAGCTTGAGGTCGAGGACCGCGTCGGCTTGGAGGTCGTCGAGGCCAAAGCGGTCCATGAGCCGCTCGGCGGCGTCGCGACGCCCCTCGGACGCGCGGATGATGCGGATGGCTTCGTCCAGGTCGACGAAGATGATCTCGAAGCCCTCGAGGATGTGGATGCGCTCGCGCAGCTTCTGCAGCTCGAACTCGAAGCGCCGACGCACGGTGTCGAACCTGAAATCGAGCCAGTGGCGAAGGAGGGTCTTGAGGTCGAGCCGAGCGGGGACCGGCACATCGGAACCCCGCTGGGGGACCAGCGCGGTGAGATTGGCGTGGTAGGTCTGCTGCAGCGGGGTGTGCTTGAAGAGATAGGCCATGGCGGCCTGGGCATCGCCAGGGCGCCGAAGCTCGAGAACGATGCGACAGATGTCGGTGCTCTCGTCACGCACGTCGAGGATCTGGGGGAGCTTGCGGGCGGCTACCTGGGTCCCGATCTTCTCGATGAGGCTAGCCTTGTTCTGGGCGTAGGGGATGGACGTGACCACGACATAGTGCTTGCGTCCACGCTTTTCTACCTCCCAGGTGCCCTGGACACGGATGGGCCCCGAGCCGGTCTCGTAGATGGTCTGCAGGTCGGCCCGGGAGTCGAGCACCAAGCCACCGGTGGGAAAGTCTGGGCCCCGGAGCTTGCGGCAGAGGTCTTTGACCTCGGCCTCGGGCTGATCGATCAACATCAGGCTGGCGTCGATGACCTCGCGCAGGTTGTGGGGCGGGATGCGCGTGGCCATGCCCACGGCGATGCCCTCGGAGCCGTTGACGAGCAGCTGGGGAAAGCGGGCCGGCAGCGTGATGGGCTCGAAGAGCTGGCCGTCGTAGGTGGGTCGGAAGTCGACCGTGCGCTGGGCGAGCTCGCGCAGCAGCTCGAGGGCGATGGGTGTGAGCCGACATTCGGTATAGCGCATGGCCGCAGCGGCATCGCCGTCGGGAGAGCCGAAGTTGCCGTGGCCGTCCACCAGGCGGTGCAGCAGGGAGAAGTGCTGCGCCATGCGCACCATGGCGTCGTAGATCGCGGAGTCGCCGTGGGGGTGGTACTTGGCCATGGCTTCGCCCACCACGGCTGCAGACTTGCGGAAGCGGCCTTCGGGCATGAGCCGCAGGTTGTGGAACATGGCGTAGAGGATGCGGCGCTGGACCGGCTTGAGCCCATCGCGCACGTCGGGCAGGGCGCGCGAGGTGATCACGCTCATCGCGTAGTTCAGGTACCGGCGGCGGGTCGCCTCGTGCAGCGCGACCGGCTCGATGCCGTGCATGGACGCTCCGCGGGGGATGTGGTGGAGGGAGAGGATTTGGGATCAGCGTCCACCGTGAAGGCGGACGGGGGGGTATGTGAGTATACCACGTCGTGGACGGCTTTTCGACCGAGGGCGGCCGCGCTGACCTCAGTCAGGCGCCGTCCTCGTACTCGTTCGCCATGTTGGCGAAGTCCACCAAGGCGAGCTGCTCCGGGCGAGCGCCGGGATCGACCCCAGCCCGCTCCAACATCGCGATCGCTGCATCCCTACCCATCATGGAACCCAAGGATCTACGCAGCGTCTTGCGGCGCTGCCCAAACGAGGCGCGGGCGAGCCGGTCCAGTACCCCCAGATCCACGCCACGGGTGGCCTCGGGACGACCCAGGTCGAGCCGGATCACGGCCGAATCGACCTTGGGAGGAGGATGGAAGGAACCTGGCTTTACGCGCAGCACGACATCGGCGCGCGCGCGCGCCTGGACCTCGACGGAGAGCGCACCGTAGGTCTTGTTGCCGGGCGCCGCACAGATGCGCTCGGCGACCTCGCGCTGGAGCATCACCACCAGGCAACAGAAGACGTCGGGGAGCCGCACCATTCGCCCCACCAGGTGCGTACCGACGTTGTAGGGCAGGTTCGAGACACAGCTCCAGCCGTCCCCCGCGAGCAGTTCTGCGAAGTCCAGCTTCATGGCGTCGCCCCGGACGAGCCGCAGGCCGGGCCAGCGTCGGACGAGATCATCGGCAAGCCGGTCGTCCCGTTCGACCGCCACGAGCGAGACCCCCGCCTCGATCAGTGGCTCGGTCAGGGCACCGAGCCCCGGCCCGATCTCCAGCACCCGGCTTCCCTCTGCCACTCGGGCCAGTCGCACGATGCGCTGGGCCACGGCTGGACTGGCGAGGAAGTTCTGTCCCAGCGACTTGCGCGCCCGAGTGTCCAACCCACGCAGGCGAGCCCCAGGTCCTCCGCGGCCCTTTCCACTCACGGGCGATCCAGGGGCCACACGGACCTGGCCCGCAGGTCGAGGTCGTGGCGTTGACCCAGAAGCAGACGGAGCCGCCCCGCGTGGGCGATCATGGCGCCGTTGTCGGTGCAGAACCGCATTGGAGGTATGTGAACCTCGAGGGGGAGAGCGCACAGCCGCTCCCTCAGACGCCGGTTGGCCGCCACGCCGCCACTGACCGCCACCCGCGCCAGGCCTTCCTGGCGGGAAGCTCGCATCAGGCGATCCGCCAGGACATCGGCCACGGCTTCCTGAAAGCTCGCTGCCATGTCGGCCGCTGGAACGGCCGGGTGTTTCTCGAGGTAGGCGCGCACGGCGGTCTTGAGCCCGGAGAAGCTCATGTTCAGGCCGCTCGCGCGCGGTCGCGGTAGCTTGACCGCACCGGGGTCGCCCCGCTCTGCCAAGCGATCGATGGCAGGACCACCCGGGTACCCCAGCCCAAGCTGACGAGCGACCTTGTCGAAGGCCTCGCCAGCGGCATCATCCACGGTCTGAGCCACGGTGCGGTATTCACCGACCGCATCGGCCCGGTAGATGGCCGTGTGTCCGCCGGAGACCACCAGCGCCAGGAAGGGCGGCTGGACGGTGGGGTCGTTCAGGGTGGGCGAGAACAGGTGGCCCTCGAGGTGGTTGACGCCCAGGAAGGGCACATCCCACGCCAGCGCCGCGGCCTTGGCGAAGCCGAACCCCACCAGCACGGCACCGATGAGCCCTGGTCCCGCCGTAGCGACCACGGCGTCGGGCCGCTCGAGGCCCACCTGCTCTAGGGCTTGGCGGACCGTGGGAGCGATTCGTTCGGCGTGGGCTCGGCTGGCAAGCTCGGGCACCACGCCGCCGAAGCGCGCGTGCACTTGCTGCGTGTAGGTCACGTCCGAGAGCACGCCATCGGCGCTCACCACGCCAGCGGCGGTCTCGTCGCAGGAGGTCTCGATCCCGAGCACGTTCACGGTGGCACCTCTACCGAACGCGCCGCCTATCCCTAGTTGAACAGTGCCGCGACCTCTGCCGAGCGCTCGAAGCCCGCCTGCACGGCTTGGACCACATCGTCGGAGGGGACGTCGTGGGTTTTCCGGGCGGTTTCCACCAGACGCTCGAGGTCCTGGTCTTGGTCGGCATGTTCGTCGAGCAAACCCACCAGGCGCAACGGCAGGGGTGCCTTCAGCTCGGGTTCGACCGAGCCGTGGTGGCCGCCGATGGCGTACCCGAGGGTCTCGGGGAAGCTCCACTCGCTGGCCACCCAGGAAGCGACCTCGGCGTGGTCCCAGCCGAACTCGGAGCGCTCGAGATCCTCGAGCGTGGTCCCCGAACGCCACCAGGCATCGAGCACCGGACCGTAGGTGGCGGTACGATTCGTGGCGAGCAAGGGGATGGCCATGTCCTGCAGCAGGCCTGCGGTGAAGGCGATGGAGCGCGTGGCGGGGCTGAGCAGGTCGGCCAGGGCCTGCGCGGTGGCTGCGCGGCGAGCGGCAGCGCGCCAGAATCGCCTTGGATGGAATCCCTCTCTCGGACGGCTGGGGAGACACTCGGATACCGCGAGTGCCAGCACGACGGACTCGAGGCGTGCTCCGCCCAGGAGACTGACGGCGTGCGAGACCGAGTCCACCCTACGCTTGAGGCCGAAGCCGGCGCAGTTTACGGTCGCGAGCACCTTCGCACAGAGTCCGGGATCACGAGCCACCAGCTCACCCACCGCGGAGAGGGGGATGCCGTCATCGCGCAGTGCCTCGAGCACGTGCATCTGAATGGCCGGGAACGACGGAAGGGTAGCGCCCCCCAGGGTATCCATCAGTTGAGCCCTCGGGTCTACCTTCTTGCGCCGGAAGAGTCCGAACATGAGTGCTCCTGTGGGTGCTAGTCAGCCCGCCGCGCCATTTTGTTCGCGAAGATGCTCAACAATCCGCCTAACATCACGTAACCCAGGATGACCTCGAGCATGGCCACCAGCTGCGCCGCGGAGGACGCCGGGAGGACATCGCCGTAGCCCAGGGTCGTGAGGGTCACGACGCTGTAGTACAGCGGCGTCAGCGCCGTCTCGTAGGATCCGGGATCGATCTCCACCTGGGTGAAGATGCCTGCAAAGATGGCGGCGATCAGGAGGGTCCACAGCGCCCAACGCACGAAGCTACGGCCGCAGTCGGACGTGGCCCACCACACCCAGTACAGGGCCGCGTGCCCGCGACTCTCGGCCCGAAACTCGTTCAGGAAGTTCTGATCCAGAGCGAAGCGCCGTAGCAGGTAGGCCCCGTTGAAGCAGACGTCCCGGAAGTCCGCCCCTACCCACGACGCGCTGTCGTAGCCCCGCACGTTGTGCAGCTGGGCACCCTTCATGTCCGTGTCGTGGAAGTTGGCGCCCGCGACGGTGGTGTCACACAGGTCCACGCCCGCCAGGACAGCTCCGGTCATGTCCGCACCATCCAAGTTGGCTTCACGGATGCGCGCGCCGACCAGCCTGGCCGCACGTGCGTCTACGTTCTCGAGCTTGGCGCCGGTCAGGGACGACCCGTCGAGCTTCGCGCTGAACAGGGAGGCCCCCGAGAGGTCGCAGCGGCCAAACCCGGCCTTCAGAGCGGAGCAACACTCCAGATTGGCATTCGACAGGTCGGCCGCCAGCAATTCGGCCCCGTCGAGCACGGTCTCGAACAGCGTGGCCTCCACCAGCCTGGCCTTCATCAGCTTGGCTCCCGTCAGGTTCGCACGGGACAGGTCTGCGCCCGAGAGATCGTAGCCCCCGAGATCCAATCCCTGGAGGTCGACACCCACCAACCAGGCGCCTGCCAGGGAGATGGGCTCGACTTTGTCCCCATCCCGGAGCCGGGCCAGGTGGGACTCGACAACCTCGCGGCTGGGAGCAGCCGAGGCGGGTTGGTCTTGCATGGTGCCTCCGTGGACGGATCGCGGGCTCGAGCGGAGCGTTCGAGCCTCCATCGGACGCCCAGAACAATCCTTGAGCCGGACCGGATCCCGGTCAGTCGGAGGACAACAGCTCGAAGACCGTGGCTCCGCGCGTCACCCCGCTACCACCCGCGGAGAGCCAGCCAAACACCAGCTCCGAGTGGGGATCGCCGTCCACCTCGGCCACGGCCAGTTCGCAGGGGAAGACCGTCATGTCCAGCGGTTGCTCGCCAACCCGCTGGCCCCCCGAGTACAGGATCAAGTGTAGCGGCGCGTAGGGGAGCAAGGAACCCACTGGAACGGGATCGGCCTCGAGCACGACCAACTCCGCCCGGCTGTCCTCGTCCAGATCGCCCTCCACCCACGCTACGGCACGCCGACCGCTGGTCGAGCTGACCGGGGGCGAGAGCTGCCGGGTGGCGTCCCGGTCGCAGCTGGCGGTCAACTGCCGGTAGGGGCTCAGGTCGTCGGGCAGGGAGACGGTACGCCGTTCGTCGGTGAGCACGTAGCCAGGCCGCCCTTCCTGATCCGGCGATCCCACCAGGAGCATGCCCTCCATCAAGAAGACGTGACCGTCCTGCGCGCCGCCGTGGGCCGTCACGCCGAAAGGTCCCGCCGCCACCAGGGGGACGAAGAGCAAGAGGGAACCGAGCATCACGGAGGCTGCAGCGCTCAACTGTTGCTCTCCCAGGGCTTGCCGGCGTAGTTGCTCCAGAAGTTCAGGTCGTTCTGCCGCCAGGCGGAGCTCTCGTCCCAGGGTCGGCTCACGGCGTCGGGGCCGCCGTTGTAGACCGCATAGGCCGCCTTGGCCAGGTCATCGCCCGTGTAGCCCTTGGACTCGGCGTAGTTGTAGCTCCACTGCAGGATCTCGGCGCCAGCCTGGATGTTCTCGCGCACGTCCGACTGGATGGTGTCCCAGTCGTAGGTCCCGTCCCAGGTGTCCTTGTTGATCTGCATGAGCCCGTAGTCGTAGCCACCGATGAGGACGGTGCCGTCGGAGGTCCACTGGTTCCAGGACGACTCCGTCCAGGCCGTGGCGTAGACCAGCTGCAGGGGGATGCCGTACTCCTCGGACACGAACTGCAGCATGGCCTGCACGTTGCTGAACGAGTCGTTGTTGGGAAAGTCCGAGAGGCTGCTGGCGTCCGCGCCAGCCGTGCTTGTCTCGGTCGTGGTTTCGGCAGCCGAGCCATCGGAGTGCTGCGCATCCTCCGAGGTCTCCGTCACCTCCTGAACGTCTTCGACCAGGTCATCGAGGGAACAACCGCCGGTGGTGCAAGGGCGCGTGACCGGTGGGGGCGGAAACCCATCCGGAGGGGGTTGTCCGTGTCGTGGGCGGAAGCGTGGTGGGGGTGGCCAGGGCCGGGACTGGGCGTTGGCGTCCCCGCTCGGCAGCAGGAGGAGGAAGGGAGCGAGGAGGAGGAGGGCACGAAACATGGGGGGCCTCGCGGGGAGCGCCCGGTGTGCACGCAAGAATCGCGCCAGGCACAGCTCGTGCCCCTCACGCTTCTTCCCCTCACCCAGAGGCGCAGCTGTCCCGCTGCACGCGGGACAGAGACACCCCGCGCGGGGTGAAAAGGTCGCAGGGCTGGGCGCCCGAAGGCTACCGCTCTGCGGGTGCTTCCACCGGCTCGGTGCTGGGCGCTTCCTGCCCGAGGGGCTGGGCCCTGAGCTCGATGCGTGGCGGCATGGGAGGACCACCACCCGGACCCTGCTCGAGGCGCTGCCGTCCGGGCAGGCCAGCGGGCAGCTGAACCTTGGTTGGAGTGGTCTTCTTGTCTACCAATCCCTTTTCCGCGAGGGCAGCGTTGAGCTGCTCCACCTTGGCCAGGGTCGCCGCATGTGCGTCGATGGACTTGCTCATGGACTCGAGGGAAGTGGTGAAGGTGTTGGCGGGCTTGTCTCGGGGCGCGGTAGCCGCCTCGAGCTCGGCCTCGAGCCGGGTGATTTCCTTTTGGTAGAAAGCGACCTGGCGCTCGGCGCGGGTCCGAGACCGGTCGTCCTTGGCGGTCTCGAGCCGATCCTTGTTGCTCTGCAGGCGCTTGCGATAGGAATCGAGCCGGTCGGCCAAGGCTGCACCGGGACTGGCACCTTGCCAGCCTTCGGCGTCCGGAATCAGCGTCGCTTCCAACAGGCCGATCTTCTTGCCGCGGGAGCCCGCGCCCAGCATCCAATCGTCCAAGCTCAGTGGCCGACCCTCGGGGAGGGTGAGGTTGCTGGCGGTTACCACGAAGTCGATGCCCGGCGCGGTCTCTACCAGGGCTGCCGCGTTCTTGGCGTCCCAAGCTCCGAGCACTATCACGGCATCCACGCCGTGGAGCTCCGGCAGGGCTTCCAGAACCGCTGGGACCGCGTCGGTGGCGGTACACGCGTCGGCCTCGGTGGGCACGGGACCCAGAAAGGCACCGATGAAGCCCAGCTTGACGCCACCCCGCTCGACGATCTTGGTGCTGGGGAAGGGCTGGCTACCACCGCAGGACAGGTTGGCGGCCAGGAACGGCAGCTGGTGCTCGCTGGCCAGTTGCTGCACCCTGTCCCAGCCCAGGGAGAGATCGGCGGGCGTGATGCCGATGGCGTCGATTCCCGTCTCGGAGAGACTCTCCGAGACCAACGCCGCCTTGAGCGAGGTGGCCTCGCGCTGGCTCTCTGGGAGCCTGGAGCTGCGCCAGTACAGGCCGCCGCCGTCGACCACGAAGGTAGCCTCGGACTCAGCGCGTTGCTGCTCGACGAAGGTGGTGCGCCTGGGCAGACCGCCCAGTTGATTGGACTTTCAACCGCAGGGTTCGATCTCGCCCGCCACGTTGGACTGGTAGACGAGCCGGAAGCTTCGTTCGGCGACAGGCTGCTCGGTGGCGGCAGGTTGCTCGGTGCTGCAGCCGGCCAGGAGGAGCAGGGTTGCGGGGATGGAGAGGCTCGTCATGGCTCGTTGGCTCCTGGAGTCTGGGAAGGCACCGCGCTGACCTGGGGGCTGGGGAGCTCGCCCATGGCGTCTTCCATGCGGCGATGGCGCTCTTCCTTGTCGGCGTCGTGGCCGGCCTTGCGTTGGTATTCGCGCACGGCGTCTTCCGCCACGTCGATCACCCCGTCAGAGACGCGGTACACCGTGGTGTGATCATCGCAACGCGCGAAGAAGCGGCGGTGTTCCCTGCCCTCGGGATCGATCTCCGCTTCGGTCTCGTCACCCACGAGCAGTGTGCGCACCGCGCCGCTGTTGTCGGTGAGCTGGATGGATAGGCGCGGGCTGTTGAAGCCGTATCGATCAGCCTTGCCAGGACTCTCGGCGATGATGGCGTCGGCCTTGGCCTCGGCCGCCCGGAGCGCGACCCGTGAGGGGGTGGACCCGGGAACGGGCACGCCGTCTCCCCAGAGCCACTTGTCGGCTCGATACATCATGACGACGGAGCCAGACAGGTCTTCGTCGGGCGTCGCGAAGAGGTCGACCACCACGTCGGTGACCTCACCCACCCGCATGCGCACGAACTTGAGCAAGCGAAGCTCTTCGGGCTCAATCTCGTAGTCTTCGAGCAGGTCGTCAGGGGCGGTGTAGACCGTGAAGTCGTCAGCGAGCTTCATGTAGGAGTAGGTGCGGGGCCGGCCAATGCTGGCGTCGACTTCGGCCTGCTGGCCTATGAAGAGATCGATGGGATCGCGGCTGGCGAACTTGAGGAGGATGTGGGCACGGGGCTCGTCGAGGCCGTAGATCGCGAGGTCCTCCGGATGGTCCTCGACAAACTCGCGCGTCTTGAGCGCCGTGACACGCCCGAGCAAGCGCCTGACCTCTTCACGACTGGCTGGGTACTGGACAGGCTCCTCGAGCTGCCACTGAAAGGCCCCGATGCGCTGCAGCACGAGCCGCTGACCGCCAGGCAGGTCGGCTTCGATTCGGTCGGCGTCGTTGGCGTCGTGGGTGGCGAAGCGCCGCTCCCTGAACTCGTAGGGCTCGAGAGAGTAGTAGTCCAAGGCGGACTTCTTGACGGTGAAGATGGTGCCGTCGGCGGCATCGCCGGACAGCGGCTGGATGTAGAAGCTGACCGCCGAGGGGTTTGGATCGCCTGCGAGGAACGAGAGCTCTTCGCCCCCGCGGAAGAACAGCTCCACCTTGATGGCGTTCTGGCCCAGGCCGTACAGCTCGGCTGCTTCGGGCGCCTGGATGACCGTGGCGCGAGCATCGAGATCGTGGATCTGGTGCTTGACCCGGTTGACCATGGACCGAGCCGCCGGCCAGTTCGGACCTTCTACGATCCACGAGCCATCTTCGGTCTCGGCCAACACGAGATCGCCGCTGGGACGATGGATCTGGACCCGCACCAGCTCCGGCTTCTCGAAGCGGAACAAGGCCGCCTCGGTCTGGGGCTCGGTCTGCACGGGGGCCGGGTCGAGCCACCACACCAGGGCGACCACGGCCGCGAGCAGTAGAGCGGCGATGAGTGTTCCTCGGAACGCCTTCACGGGGACTTCTCCTCGCGCTATCGACCACGCCGGCTGGACCATACGGCCAAGCCCAGGGCGAAGACCAACAGGGGCATGAGCCCCATGGCCACCCAGCGGATCATGGAGGTGTCTTCTTCGGTCAGGGCGAGCTTGCGAACCTTGGTAGGTCGGCCCACCACGGAGAGTCGTGCGTCGTCGCCCAAGAGCCAGCGGAAGGAGTTGACGAGGAAGCTGGCGTTGCCAGGGCCCTCGGCCACGAGCGCGTTCAACACCATGTCGCTGTCGCCTACCACCACGACTCGACCTCGGGGTTGGCCGGCCTTGACCACCCCCTGACCGGGCCCCAGCTCGAGGGCATAGGCCATGTCCACCGGGCCTTCCTGATCGATGTCAGTCTCGAACACCGCTGCTCCCCGCTCCATCTCGCCGCCGCGGTCTATCCAACCCTGGCGGCTGGTGCGCAGCAAGGTCGAAGCCCTCACGCCGACGGGGGCTGGATCGTCCAAGGCCAGGGGGGCGACGTGGGCCAAGACGGTGACCAGGCGGTCCTCGAGGAGGTCTTCGGTGATGGAGTGGCGCCGATAGACCGGGACCGGGCGGTCGTCGTAGGGGAAGACCCGAAGCTGGTCCATGACGTAGCCAGAAGGCATCGACACGCCGAGCCGGGCCAAGAAACGAGGCGTGGGCTGGTTGACGTCGAGCATGAGCAGGAGCGCGCCACCTCGAGCCAGGTACTCCGTGATGGCTTCGTGCTCCGGATCGGTGACATCGACGCGGGCGCGGGCGATGAGCAAGGCGGATGCGTCGTCCGGAACCGTAGGCGCCTCGAGTGGATCGTCGCGATCCCGCACGAGGTCGAGGGGCTCGAGGAAGTAGTGTTCCTGCTCGAGCAGCTCGGCCAGGGTGGACAGACCGTCGGGATCGGTGCTCTCGATGTCGGGCTCACCGTGGCCCTGGAGAGCGTAGACGACGCGCTTGCTTTCCGTCATGAGCTGGGAGAATGCGCCGTTGATCGCCGCCTCGCCCAAGAAGACGAGCTCTCGATCGGCGCCCTTTCCCCGGTTGCGGAACAGGTCCCGGCTGCGGAGATCCACTCGCTCTTGCCCTCGCTGCACGACCACCTTGCCGTAGTCGCGGACCCCGAGTGCCTCGGCCGTGAGACGCTCGCGATCGAAGTCAATCCATCGGACGTCGATGGACTGGGAGCGATACTCGAGCTCGAGGAGGAGGTCTTTCAGCTCGCGATTCTTGAAGTAGGTGTCCTTCTTGCCGGCCTGGTGGGTGAAGCCGGTGACGTTCACCACTTCGCCCGCCTCGTCCAGAAGTCGGATCTTGTTGAGGGTGTCTCGCTGCAGCGCGTTGGCGCCTTCTTCGGTGAGGTCCCAGCGAACCCGATGGCGGTCGGCCACACCGTAGACCACCACCACCAATGCGACCACCAACACGGTCACCAGTGTGGCGTTGAAGCCGTAGCTAAGCCGTCTCTGGAGGGAACGTTTCATCGCCAGCGCCTGGACTCGAGCGTGCGGTAGGTCAGGAAGAGGAAGACGAAGATGAAGGCGGCGAAGTAGGCCAGGTCGGCGGTGTCGATGACGCCACGGGTGAAGCTGCGCATGTGGGTGAGGAAGGCAGCCTTTTCGAGCGCAGTTGCCAGGCCCTGGTGATCGGTCAGGCTGGCGGCCTGGCCGATGAGCCAGAACGGCAGCAGGATGATGATGCCCGCCAGCCCCGCCGCGACCTGGTCGCGCGTGAGACTGGATGCAAACAGGCCCGCAGCACAGAACGCAGCCGAGCAGAGCAACAACGCGATGTAGGAGGTGACCACCGTGCCCCAGTCGGGTTCGCCGTAGTAGGCGAGCACACCGGTGAACACGAGGGTTCCAGCCAGCATGGTACAGCACAGCACCAGGCTGGCCGCCCACTTGCCCAGGATCATGGCCCAGGGGTGGACCGGGGAGGTCATCAGCAGCTCGAAGGTTCCGCTGCGCTGCTCTTCTGCGAAGTGCCGCATGGTGAGCATGGGCAGCACGAACAGCAGCGTGATGGAGAGATTGCCCAGCATGACCCGCAGGGAAGCTTCGCCGGTGAGGGTGATGCCCAGGTAGAAGAACACTCCCGCCAGGAAGAGAAAGACCGACAGGAAGACATAGGCGAGGGGCGAGACGAAGTAGATCCGCAGCTCCTTGCGGAGAATGGCCCAAGCGGCTCTCATGGCTGGCTCCCCGAGATGGTGCTCTCTTCCCGCCCGACGATGGCCAGGAAGGCCTCTTCCAGGCTGGGTTGGATTCGCTCCATGGCCCTAAGCGTCCAGCCCGAGCGCTGGGCCAGCGCCGCGATGGCCGGGCGCGGGTCTGCCGGAGCGCGCACCACGAGCAGCTGGAATCCGTCGGCGGTGTCCGAAGGTTCTACCAACTCGACCTCGTCGATGGCCCCGACCCCGCGGGCCACGTCCGTGCCCTGGAGTTCGACGTGGTATCGCACGCCACCGGTGGCCTGGGTCCGCACCTGCTCGAGGGACCCCGACGCGGCCACCGAGCCCCGGTTGATCACCACCACCTCGGTGCAGGTAGCTTCGACCTCGGCGAGGATGTGGGTCGAAAGCACGACGGTGCGCTCACTGCCGATCTCCGTGATGAGCTCTCGGATGCCAACGTTCTGCGCAGGATCGAGGCCGCTGGTCGGTTCGTCGAGGATGAGCACGGGCGGATCGTGTATCAGCGCCTGCGCCAGCCCCACCCGTTGCCGATATCCCTTGGAAAGCGAGCCGAGGATGCGGCGTTCCCAGCCCGTGAGCCCCACCCTGTCCATGACCTCGCCGATGCGGCTCCACCGCCCTCGGCGAGGGACGCCGCGTATCTCGGCGACGAAGGACAGGTAGTCGCCCACCGTGAGCTCCGTGTACAGCGGAGGGGTCTCCGGCAGGTAGCCCACCCGCTTCTTGACCTCCATGGGCTGCTCGAACACGTCGAATCCAGCCACGCGCGCTTCGCCCGCAGTGGCAGGCAGGAAGCCGGTCAGGATTCGCATCGTGGTGGTCTTGCCCGCCCCGTTGGGCCCGATGATGCCCAGGATGGTCCCACGACCCACGGTGAAGGATACATCCTTGACCGCGACGAACGGTCCAAAGTGTTTGGTGATGCCTCTGGCCTCGATCATGATCCTCGACCCACCCTCATGGCCATTCAGCAAGGCCATGGAAGCCTGGGAGTGTAACGATCCTCGCCTCCGGGGTAAAGACAGGAATCTGCGTTCAATCCTGACGCCCTGAGTAGGTCCCAGTCCTCGGTCGAAGTACCGCCCGTGCAAACCCGAAGCGCCCTCGCCGTTGTGGTCACCACCATCCTCCTGGCCCCGTCCGCTCGGGCCGAGGCGGTGGACCGCATCGTAGCGGTGGTCGGTGACCGGGTGGTAACCCTCTGGGATCTGCAGCTGGAGCAGCTCCTGGGCGAACGCATGCCCTGTCCGGAGTCCGTGCTCTGTGATCCCGTCCAGCCGCTGCAGGAGCGACTCGTCGACCGCGCCCTCGTCCGCGGCCTCGCCGGGGACACCCCCACCTACCGCCCTTCCACCGAAGACGTGGAGCTCCGGCTGATCGCCTTGCGTGGCGCCTTCCCACGCCCCGAGGACTTCCACGATGGGCTGGCGGGCCTCGGTTTGAGCGAAGGGGACCTGGCAGGGCTGCTCTTCTCACGCATGGTCGTGGAGCGCTACGTGCACCGGCACGTAGCCTTGCCCGTGCACGCCGCTGGCGGGGGCCCCGAGGACTACTCCGAGCGCTACGAAGGCTGGATCCTGGAGCAGAGGGAGCAGGTGCGAATCCGCGTCATCGAGCCCGAAGAGGCCCCGTGATCCGAACCCTGGCACTCCAGGACCTCCACGCGCTGGTGACGCTCGAGGACGAGGTCTTCACCTCCGGGCCATGGACCGCCTCGCAGCTCGCCTCCCAGATCGGTGACAAAGCCTCGGTGCTGCTCGGACACTGGAGCGGCGATGACTTGACCGCCTACGTGGCCCTCCGCGTGGTCTCGGACGAAGCCGAGCTGTTGCGCATCGGGGTGCTGCCCGCGGCACGGAGGTCGGGCGTGGCCAGGGCACTGCTTCGAGACGGTGTGTCCGCCTGTTCCGGCCGTGGCGCCCGGCGTCTCTTCCTCGAGGTCTCCGAGCACAACGGAGCGGCCCTGGCTCTCTACGGGGCCACGGGCTGGTCGAAGGTGGGGCGCCGGCGTGGCTACTACGGTCCCGGCGACGACGCCATTCTCCTCCGTATTGAGCCCCCGCCCACCGGAGCCGGCCGATGATCGTCCTCGTGGTCGCCCTGCTGGCCGTGGTCGCCGGTGGCCCTCGGGCCGCCGAGGTCGAAGCGCTCCCCACCGCACCAACCGTGACACCCGAGACCCTGGCCAGACCGGAGCAGTGCAGGGCGGACCTCCTCGTGGACATCCGGCTTCCGGGCCCCGCTCGACTCGAGCCCACCGCGCTCGCTCTGCAGGAAGCCGGTTTTCCCGCGGTCTTCCTCGTGCGCCCAGCCAGCCTGGATGGCTACGAGCACGCGGTCGAGCTGTCGGTCGCCGCTGGCCACGAGTTCGGGCTCTTGCTGGAACGTCCCGGCAAGGCCGGCGCCGCCGGCTCCCGTGCCGAACGCACGTCCCAGTGGAGTCGAATCCACCAAGACAGGC
>CAZVHW010000063.1:8569-19623 GCA_964626835.1 uncultured Enterobacterales bacterium | reverse complement strand
ATGTCCTCTGCACTGGCGAGGGGTAGACTCACGCCCTCATCGATCTCGAAGTGCTGCCGTCGACTCATCTCTCCGCGCGAGAGCGGGTCCGTCTTCGACACGAACGGCTCCCCACAGGCGGTCAGCAGGCAGACGCCGAGCAGCGCGGCGAGGCTCTCGGGAGGCGATGCGCTTTGGATGCCCTCGTAGCCCTGGGCCAAGGGTGCGGTAGCGGTCGTAGCGCCGCAGGAGCCACGGCAAAGCGGACCCGCCGCCGCCCTCAGCGCGCACCGTCACCGATCAGCCGCGGGTCCTCCTCGGCCAGCAGCCTGTCCAGCCGCACCTCGGCGACGAGCCGGCGGCCCTGCAACCAGGCCGCCAGGCCATCCAGGATCTCGGCTTGGAGCAGCGCCGCCGAGAGCAGGTCCAGCTCGCCGCGGTCGTAGCCCAGTGCCACGCTGTCGAGCGCGGCCTGGGCCTGGTCGGGGACGTCCGCGTCCTGCTCCGCCACCGCCGCCTCCAGCGCGACACCCACCGCCTCGTAGGCCCCGCGCTCGGCGCGAACGCGGCGCTCCACCTCTGCACGCTCGGCCTCGGCGACCGCCAGGTCGGCCAGGGCGTCGCTGCGGCCGTCCACGTTGGCTCGCCACAGCGGCAGGGAGAGCGAGACCTGGGGGCCGGCGCGCAGCTCGGCACCCTCCTGCTCGACAAAGGCGCCCAGCGCCAGCGTGGGGAAGGTGCCGGCGCGCTCACGGGCCAGCGCGGCCCGGGCCGCGTCGAGCTCCCGCTCCGCAGCGGCGAGATCCGAGCGCTCACCGCCGCTCCCCTCCCCTGGCACGGGCGCACCCGCCAACGGGTCCTCGGGCAGCTCCAGCCCAGGCAGCTCGATCCCGACCCGCGCTCCGAGATCGCCGGCGCTGCGGCCCTCGGCCACGGTGGCGGCCATCCAGGCCGTGCGAGCCTGCTCCACCTGCAGGCAGGCGATCCGCAGATCCAGCTGTGAGGCCTCGCCGACGGCCGCACGCTCCCGGGCCGCCACCTCGATGCGCCGGGCGACCTCGAGAGCTTGGGAAGCCAGCAGGGCCTGCTGCCGGGCCACCACGGCCACGATCCAGGACCGGCGTGAGTCCGCGGCCACCTCGAGCTCGACCCGACGGCGCCGGGCCTCTGCCCCCTCGAGCGCGTGGCGGGCGGCAGCGTGGTCCGCCAGCCCCTCCCCCGAGAGGGAAAGGGGCTGCGAGGCCTCGAGGGACCAGGCCTCGCCCACCACCGCGACCGAGGCTCCGATGTCGGGATCGTGGCGCAGCCCGCGGGCTGCCCGCAGGGCGCCCTCGGCGCGGGTCACGGCAGCATCGGCCGCCGCCAGTTCGGTGGAACGCTCCAAGGCGGCTCGGACCGCCTGGTCGGCGCTCAGCGGCTCGGCAACCACCAGCGCGGCGCAGAGCAGGATCCAGGGCACGATCATCGTTCCACCTCCCCGAGGAAGCGTCGGGCCTCCCCGCTGGACCAGTCCCGCGCGCCGCCGACACGGGCGGTGATCCGACCGTCCACGACGACGTAGGTGTCGGGCAGGCCCGAGACCTGCCAGCGCGCCGCCGCCTCGCCGCTGGCATCCCGCACGACCGCGGCTGGGACCTCACCGCCGAACCAGGCACGGACCGCGGACCAGGGCTCGTCGGTGACGGCCAGCAGCGACACGCCCTCGGCATCGGCCGCCACGAGCAGGTCCGGCAACTCCTCGCGGCAGGGGGCGCACCAAGTCGCCCAGAAGTGCACCAGGTGGGGTACCGCCGGGACGGTCACGGCCCCCTCGGGGCGCTCCAACTCGAGGGCCGGCGCGGCCTCGTCCAGCCGCTCCGCGGCGAAGGGTGACGGCTCCTGGCGGGCGGCCTCGACCGCCATGTAGCCTAGCACCAGGGCTGCCTGCAGCGCGACCAAGCCCAGCCCGACCACGATCACGGTCCGGCGCGGGCTCATCCCTTCCTCCGGGTCACCGTGAAGAGCACCGGCAGCACCAGCAGGGTCAAGGTGGTCGAGGAGAGGATGCCCCCGATGACCACCGTGGCCAGCGGGCGCTGCACCTCGGCGCCGATGCCGGTGTTCAGGGCCATGGGCACGAAGCCCAGGGCCGCCACGAGGCCGGTCATGAGCACCGGGCGCAGGCGCTCCACCGCCGCACGCTCCACCGCCTGGCGCAGCGGCACGCCAGCCTCGAGGTGCCGTCGGATGGCCGAGACCAGCACCATGTCGGCCAGCACGGACACACCGGCCAGGGCCACGAAGCCGATGGCCGCCGAGACCGAGAAGGGCATGCCGCGCAGCCACAGCGCCGCCACGCCGCCCACGGCCGCGAACGGCACGCCGGTGAAGATGCGCAGGGCGTCCACCACCCGACCGTAGGTGACATACAGCAGCAGCGCGATGAGGGCCAAGGCCATGGGCACCACCACCATCAGCCGGTCCCGGGCCCGCTCGTAGTGCTCGAACTGACCGCCGTAGCGCACGTACCAGCCGCTGGGCAGGGTCACCCGCTCGGCGATGCGCTCCTGCACCTCGGCCACGAAGCTGCCGAGATCCCGCCCGCGCACGTTGGCCTGGACCACCAGCCTGCGACGGCCCCACTCCCGCTGGACGGTGTGGGGCCCCTCGACCCGCTCCACCTGGGCGATGGTGTCCAGGGGCAGGCGGATCCCGTCGGGCCCCGTCACCAGCAAGCGTGCGACCTGGTCGGGATCGCGGCGGGCGTCCTCGGACAGCCGCAGGGCGATGGGGAAGCGGCGCTCACCCTCGTACAGTTGGCCCACCTCCACCCCGCCGATGGCCTCGACGGCTCGCAAGGCCGTGCTCGCAGGCATGCCGTGGCGGGCCAGCACGGAGCGATCCAGCTCGGCGCGCAGCACGGGCACGCCGGTGACCTGCTCGACGCTCACGTCGGCCGCGCCCTCGATCTCGGACACGATGTCCTCGACCTGCAGTGCCAGCTCCCGCAGACGCTCGAGATCGTCGCCGAAGAGCTTGATGCCCAGATCCGAGCGCACCCCGGCGACCATCTCGTTGACCCGCATCTCGATGGGCTGGGTGAAGATGGTGTTCATGCCCGGCAGGGGCGAGAGCGTGGCCTCCATGGCGGCGACCAGCTCGGCCTGGCTGCGGGCCTTGGTCCACCGGGACCGCGGGGTCAGGGTCAGGAAGATATCCGACAGCTCGATGCCCATGGGATCCGTGGCCACCTCGGCGCTACCGGTGCGGGTCCAGACATGCTCGATCTCGTCCGGGTAGGCCTCGAGCAGGACCTGCTCGAGCCGCGTGCCGTAGCGTACCGACTCGTCCAGCGAGACGGAGCTCAAGCGCACGGTGTTGATGACCACCGCCCCCTCGTTCAACCTCGGCACGAACTCGGTGCCCAGCTGCGTCGCCAGGAAGGCGGCGTTGACCACCAGCAGCAGGGCCACCCCGAGCACCAGAACCGGAGCGCTCAGGACCCGGCGCAGCACGGGCCGATAGAGCCGCCGGGCCAGGCGCACCAGGCCGACCTCCTCGTGGCCCCGGCGCACCCGCACGAACAAGCTGGTCAGCACCGGAACCAGGGTCAGCGAGGCCAGCATCGAGCCCAGCAGGCAGAAGACAACGGTCAGGGCCATGGGACGGAAGAGCTGCCCCTCGGTGCCCTCGAGCGCCAACACGGGCAGGTAGACCACCAAGATGATCAGCTCGCCGTACATGGTGGGCTTGCGGACCTCCAGAGCGGCGTCGCAGACCACCTCGACGGGATCGTCGTCGGGACGCAGGCCCAGGTGTCGAGCGGCGTTCTCCACCTGGACGACCGAGCTGTCGACGACGAGCCCAAAGTCGATGGCTCCCAGGCTCATCAGGCTGCCCGCGATGCCCAGCTGCAGCATCAGGTTGGCGGCAAACAGCATCGAGACGGGGATCACCAGGGCCACCACCAGGCCCGCCCGCCAGTTGCCCAGGAAGGCGAAGAGGACGGCGATGACCAGCAGGGCCCCCTCCATCAGGTTCTCCCCCACGGTGTCCAGGACCTGGTCCACCAGCCAGGTGCGCTCGTACACGGTGTCGAGCTCCATGCCCGGAGGAAGCGAGGTCGCGGCCTCGGCCAGGCGCAGCTCGAGGCGCTCGGTCACCTCGGCACTGTTCTCGCCCATCAGCATGAAGCCAAGCCCCAGGACCACCTCCCCCTGGCCTCCGGCGGTCACCGCCCCGCGGCGGATCTCCCGCCCGTCCCGCACCTCGGCCACGTCGCGGATCCGCACGGGCACCCCGTCGCGCGAGGCCAAGACCACGTCGCGGATGTCGTCGAGGTCGGCGAAGCGGCCGACGCCCTGCACCAGGGTGGTCTCGCCGGCGCGATCGATGTTGCCACCGCCGACGTTGCGGTTGTCCCCCTGCAGCGCCTCGGCCAGGTCATCCAGGTCCAAGCCGAAGCGCACCAACGCCTCGGGGGCCACCAGGACCTCGACCCGGCGCTCGTCGCCACCCCAGGTGTTGACCTCGGCCACGCCTGACAGGGCCCGGAGCTGCGGTGCCAGGATCCAGTCCTGTGCCGTCCGGACCTCGGCCAGGGAGTGCTCCTCGCTCCGCAGCAGGTAGTGAAACACCTCGCCCAGCCCCGTGGCCACGGGCCCCAGGGTCGGGCGTTCGACCCCCTCGGGGATCGCCACGGCGCCGATGCGCTCGGAGACCAGCTGCCGAGCGCGCCAGATGTCCGCCTCCTCACCGAACACGAGGGTCACCTGGGACAAGCCGAAGCGCGACAGGGAGCGCAGCTCCACCAGCTCGGGCAGCCCTGACAGGGCCTGCTCCACCGGCCAGGTGATCTGCCGCTCGATCTCCTCGGGAGACAGGGACGAGGCCGTCGTGTTGACCTGGACCTGCACCGGTGTGGTGTCCGGGAACGCGTCCAGCGGCAGTCGCGAAAACGCGATCACGCCGGCCACGGCGATCAGCGCCCAGGCCACCAGCACCAGGCCCCTGTGATGCAGCGACCAGCGTATGGCGAGGTCGAAGAGCATGCCTACTCCACGTCGCAGCAGCCGGCGCCGATGCTGTCCTTCAGGGTCTCGGTCTTGAGCAGGAAGCTGCCGGTGGTGACCACGGGATCGCCAGGCTGCACGCCCCCTGAGACCCGAACGCGGTCTCCCTGGCGAGCCAGGACGCGCACGCGGCGCGCCAGGTAGCTGTCCAGCTGCTCGCGCACGAAGACCAGCTGGGCGTCCCCGGCGCGCTGTACCGCAGCGGCGGGGACCACGACCACCGCCTCCGCGGTGGCGCCCTGGATCGTGGCACGGCCATACAGGTTGGCGCGCAGGCGGCCGTCGGCGTTGTCGAGGACCACCCGCGCCTGAGCGGTGCGAGTGCTGGGATCCACCGCCGGGGCCAGCGTCGCGAGCCGACCCTCGAAGGTCTCGCCGGGCAGAGCGTCCAGCTCGATCCGCACGGGATCGCCAACCGCTACCGACGCCAGATCCCGCTCGGGCACGTCCAGCTCCGCCCACATGCGGGAGGGGTCGGCCAACTCGAAGAGGGGCTGCAGCCCGTCCACGACCTGACCGATGCGGGCGTGGCGCGCCGTGACGACCCCGGCGATGGGGGCGGTCAGCACGGCGCTGTCGCCCTCCCCTCCCCCCACCAGAGCCAGCTCGGCATCGACGGCGGCCAGCTCCGCTTCGGCCACGGCGAGCGCGCGCTCGGCCTCGAGCAGGTCCCGCTCGGAGGCCACGCCGCCTGCGAGCAGCTCGCGCTTGCGCTCCACCTCGGTGGCGGCCACGTCACGCGCGCGGCTGGCGGCGGTGGCCCGGGAGCGATCGCCCGCGAGGTGGGCGCTGCGCAGCAAGGCCAGCGCCTGCCCCCGGTCCACACGATCGCCCACCTCGGCCCGGATGCTGCTGACCAAGCCCGCCGTGCGGGCGCTGACTGCGGCCATGCGGGTGGCGTCCCAGCCGATGCGGGCCACGACCTCGATGCCCTCAACCCAGTCGGTCTGTTCGGCGGCGGCCACCTCGAGGCCGGCCTGCTCAGCGGCGCTGCGGGTGCGGAATCGAACCCTGGTGCCGTCGGCCGGGGCGCCATGGCCGGCGCTCACCTCCAGGGCCGGCCGGCCGCCCCGCTCGGGGGCGCAGATCGGGCAGAAGGACTCGGGGAAGCCGTGCTCGACGCACCAGTCGCCCTTTGCCCGGAACACCGCGGCCAGGGCGGGGTTGCACTTGGGACAGACAGCCTCGAGCACGCCGTGCTCGGGACAGAGATCGGGATCGGTGGCGACCGCGGGCCCAGAGGCCTCGCCGGCGACGACAGGGACGTCCTCACCGCAGGCGATCAGCAGCCCGATCCCCAGGAGCCAGAGCCCCCGGAGGTACGGGCGCATGTCAGCCCTCCTTGGGGGGGCGCTCGATGACGAGATCCGGGTTGCAGATCGTGCACTGGGACATGGGCAGCCCGTGCTCGTCACACCAGTCACCGACGGCCTGGAAGGCCGGGATCAGGTCGGGATTGCAGCGGGTGCACTGGGACTCGGGCACGTCGTGGCCGGCGCACCAGTCGTCGTGGGAGCCGGGGACGTAGCCAGCGGGTGCGTGGAGGCTGGCTTCGGCAGGCGCCGCAGCAGCCTCGGGGGTGGGAGCGGCCGCGGGGGGTGCCTCGGCGGGGGCTTCGGGGGTGCCACCACAGGCGACGAGGGTCAGGAACAGGAACGCGTAGCGGTTCATCGGTTTCTCCGTGCGAGGGGGGGCGCGCGCTTCACCATGAAGCGCGACGGTGCAGGGAGATCAGCCGATGGGGGGTGGGGTGGGGGGCGGGCCCGTGTCGTGGTCGGGGAGCAGCTCGGCGGGGAGTGCCACCCGGTGGTCGTGCACCACGGTTCGCAGCTGCAGCCCGCGCGCCTCTGCAGGAGACAGGGCGACCAGCCCGGCGGCGCAGCACGGGTTCCCGCAGTCGAGATCGCAGCGGCCGCCATCCTCGTCGGGCTGCGCGGCGCCGTGAGGGCAGCAGTCGTTACCAGCTTGCGCTGCGTGTGCGGGGCTGTCCACCACGAGCCACGAGCGCGCGAAGTCACCACCTGCCGACAGCAGGAGGGCCAGGATCAGGACCAGGAGGGTGCGGAACACGAGAGGACGGTACCCCCCTCCACAATGAGCGTCAAGATTGGATTCGTTCTCTCAGCCCACAAGCGGTCGGCGAGCGCCCCATCCCGAGCCTGCTCACTCGGCTGCTTGACCTTGCAGCTGTCGAAGTAGAGGCCGGTCTTGTCGGCGACGTCTGGGTGCACGGCCAGGCATACCGACGTGGCGCCGCACCGGTGTGCGTCGTCGTGGCTCACAACCGCGCCCACCACACCGAGCAGGTAAGCGTGCGCATGGACCGACCGGTCCACCCTGACCAATCCCGCTCTTCGGGGTAGGTTCCAGCGCTCCCATCCCCTCCTTGGGAGGATCCGTGATGCCCGAGATCATCGAACACCGCCACACCGGCCTGCTCGTGCCCCGGCGGGACCACGACGCCCTGGCGTCAGCCCTGCTCGAACTGCTCGGAAATCCCGCGTCCACCGAGAACATGGGACGAGCAGGCCAGCTGCGCATCCGCGAGGGCTGGACCTGGGACGCGGTGGTCGAACGCATGGCCCCCACCATCGAGGCAGTGCTCGGCGACGAGGTGGGGTGAGTCGGGGTGTCTCGACAAAACCCGCCGCCAAGCCAGTTGGGCTCGCGACCTGATAACTAGCCTCTTTCACACCCCAAGCACCGATGCGCCGCGGCCCTCTCCTGGCCACCGGTAGCACCTACCCTCGGTGTGTTCCCCAGGTCTCGTCACCCGGTTCACGTGAAGTCCACCGTGCGCAGTCGCTGGTTGCACGCCCCCCTGCTCCACACCGCCCACGGCCGGGAGCGCAAGGTCACCTGGCTCGAGCTGTTCTACGATCTGATCTTCGTCGCGGCGATCATTCAGCTGGGCGATGCCCTGAGCCACCACGTCTCGGTCGGAAACTTCATGTCGTTCGCGGGGCACTTCGTGCCGCTGTGGATCGCGTGGAGTGGATTCACCTTCTTCGCCAACCGCTTCGACGTGGACGACTTCACCCATCGCATCATGGTGTTCGTCCAGATGTTCGCCATGGGTGCGATGGCCATCTCCGCCCCGCACGCCATGGAGCGCCACCACGAGATCTTCTCGTTCTGCTTCGCGGTCGCGCAGGCGATGGTGGTGGCGATGCACTGGCGAGCCTGGCTGCAGGTGCCCAAGGCCCGCGACTACGCGAAGTACTGGGGCATCGTGTTCGCCATCAGCGCGGTGTGCTTCCTCATCGCCGCCTTCCTGCCCTCGTTCTGGGCCTACGGCCTGTGGACCCTGGGGATCCTCGCGATCCTCGCGGCCCCGATCAGCCGGTCGTCGCGCACGCTGCAGGAGCGCTACCCCATCGACATGGAGCACCTGTCGGAGCGCTACGGGCTGCTCACGATCATCGTGCTCGGCGAGTCCTTCGTGAAGGTGCTGTCCTTCCTGAGCGGCTCGGAGCTGGCCACCGAGCTGGACTACGTGCTCGAGGGCAGCCTGGGGCTGCTGCTCACCTGCACCGTCTGGTGGATCTACTTCGACGACGTCGCGGGCTCGAAGCTCAAAAAGCACCGGGCGCCTTCCAGGTCTGGCTCTACGGGCACCTGCCCTTGGCCATCGCGGTCACCGGGGTGGGCGTGGCCGTCAAGAAGGCCATCAAGTTCGACTTCTCCATGCCAGCACCGGACGACTACCGCTGGCTGCTGGCCGGCACCCTGTGCATGACCCTGGCTTCGGTGGCCATCATCGACTCCGTGACCGCCCGGCGGGAGGCACAGCTCTCCGACCGCGCCCGGGTCAACGTCCGTTTCGCCAGCGCATTCGTGGTGCTGCTGCTGGGCCAGATCGGCAGCCAGATGAGCGCGGGCATGTTCATGGCCCTGGCCACGACGGTCTGCGTCGCCCAGGTGCTGTTCGACATGATGATGGCGCCCATGGAGGCCTCGGTGCATTCGGGCGACGAGCCGGTCTCCATCGCCGAGCTGGCCCGGATGAAGGCGGCCAACGAGCGACCGGCCAGGGACAACCGCCCCCGCAACATCGGCGATGCGCTTCGCAAGGGCGCGCCGGCCGAGCTGCGCCGCGACCTGTATTTCTTCTTCCTCGAGGGCTCGTGGACCCGCCTGATGATGTCGCTGATGTTCGTCTACGTCATCCTCAACGTGGTCTTCGCGGGCCTGTTCCTGCTCGAGCCCGGCTCCATCTCGGGCAACAGCGCCGACAGCTTCACCGAGGCCTTCTTCTTCAGCGTCCAGACCATGTCCACGATCGGCTACGGAGGTCTGACCCCGGCCACCAGCTACGGCGACCTCATGGTCACCATCGAAGCAGCGGTCGGCCTGCTGGGAGTGGCCATGGCCACCGGTATGATCTTCGCCAAGGTCTCGAGACCCCAGGCCAACGCGCTGTTCAGCAAGGTCATGGTGTTGACCACCCGCCACGGCAAGAGAACCCTGATGCTGAGGGCAGGCAACGCCCGGGGCAACGAAGTGGTCGACGCCACGGTCTCGCTCACCGTGCTCAAGGAAGAGATCAGCCCCGAGGGCCACCACATGCGCATGCTGCACGACATGAAGCTCGTGCGCAGCCGCACCCCGATGTTCGCCATGAGCTGGTCCATCATGCACCACGTCGACGCCGACAGCCCGCTGGTGGACGTGGACTGGGACAACCCGGACGAGCAGATCATGATGTTCGTGGTGACGCTCAAGGGTCACGACGGCACCTACGGCCAGACCACGTTCTCGCGGCACCTGTACTACCCCGAAGACGTGCGGCTGGACGAGCGCTTCGTGGACGTGATCAGCCAGCTCGAGGACGGCCGGATGATGGTGGACTACCACAAGTTCCACGACACGGTGCCAGATACCGAGGTCGAGGCGGGCTGAGCGGGTCGATCGCTCGGGTCGGGTGCGGAAGGCCCGTCAGGTCCGACGCCGGGATGGCCAGCGCCGCCGCCCCGAACGTTTCGAAGCTGCGCGCTGCACGCGTCTGGCCGGGATGGCGTCGGCGGCATGCCAGCGGTGTTCGGCGTCGACGGGAATCTGCTGACCGATGAGCCGCTCGATACCGCGGAGCTGGTCGCCCTCGGTGTGGTCGCAGAAGGCGATGGCCACGCCGTTGCGGCCGGCGCGCCCGGTTCGGCCGATGCGGTGCACGTAGCTCTCGGGCTCGTTGGGCAGATCGAAGTTGAAGACGTGGCTGACCCCGTCGACGTCGATGCCCCGGCTGGCGACGTCGGTGGCCACCAGCACGCCCAAGCTACCGGAACGGAACGCGTCCAGTGCTCTCGTCCGTGCGGTCTGGGACTTGTTGCCGTGGATGGCCAGCGCCTCGATTCCGTCGCGATCGAGCTGCTTGACCAGGCGGTTGGCACCGTGCTTGGTGCGGGTGAAGACCAACGCCTGGGCGATGCCACCTCGGTGGAGGATGTCCGCCAGCAGGCGGCGCTTGTCCGCGCGAGCCGTGAACATCACTTTCTGGTCGATGAGGTCTACCGTGAGGGCCTCGGGGGTGACCTCTACGTGGACCGGATCGTGCAGGAAGCCGTTGGCCAGATCTACGATGGCCTTGGGGATCGTGGCGGAGAAAAGCAGGTTCTGGCGGTTCCGGGGAAGCGCCCGCAGCACCCGCCGGACGTCGTGGATGAAGCCCATGTCGAGCATCCGATCCGCCTCGTCCAGCACGAAGAAGTCCACGTGGGAGAGGTCCACGTGCCCCTGGCCGTGCAGGTCGAGCAGGCGGCCCGGGCAGGCCACCAGGATGTCCAGCCCGGCGCGCAGGGCGCGCACCTGGGGGTTTTGGCCGACGCCGCCAAAGACGACGGCGTGGGTGAGACGCAGGCCGGCGCCATAGGTCTCGAAGCTCTGGTCGATCTGGGCGGCCAGTTCGCGGGTAGGGGTGAGCACCAGCGCCCGAATGGGACGAGGACCACGGCCCCGGTGCGGGGTGGCCGCGAGGTGCTGCAGCACGGGCAGGGCGAAGGCTGCGGTCTTCCCGGTGCCGGTCTG
>CAZVHW010000063.1:0-8559 GCA_964626835.1 uncultured Enterobacterales bacterium | reverse complement strand
CTGCGCGCAGCCGAGGACATCACGTCCGGCGAGCAACGGAGGGATGGTGCGCGCCTGGACAGGGGTGGGGATCGTGTAACCACAGGCCGCGACAGCCTGGGCGAGAGGCTCGGCGAGGCCGAGCGATGAGAATGTCTGCAAGGTGTATTTCCGTGTCTCGTGACGAGGGCCGCCGGCACAGCGTTCTTTCGTGGGGCCAGGGCCACGCGGACGCAACGAGCGCCGCGAAGCGCCTCGTAGCATGTCGGAGCGAACAAGGCCCGCCGCAGCGTACAGCGGGTGAACCACACCGCGGAACCAGACAATCCGGGGCGCCTGCCACCAGAGTGCCCGCCGCTGAGGACAAGATGGGCCTGGACGGACTATAAGGCCGGGTCTAGATTGGGAGGTCCCATGGCCAAGTCACGGCCCAGCGTTCAGAAGCGCATCAACGAAGCACGCAAGCTCGAAAAGGCCCAAGAAAAAGCCGCCCGCAAAGCTGCCCGCATGGCGGCCCGCGCAGCGCGCATCGAAGGCGACGAAGAAGGCGCCGTCGACGTGGACGTCGATCCCGACCTGGCCGACATCGTCCCCGGGCCCCAACCCGTCCGGCACGATCCCCTCTCCAGGTTCGACCCGGAATAGCGAAGGTGAGGAGCGAGCCCGCCTCCCTCCTCCCCCCACCGAACCTCCTCCGTCCGAAGCCGCCACGCCGGCCATGCTTCCCCTTCGTTCCAGGCGTCGCGCGCTCTCGACGCCCGCGCTCGCAGTCAGCGCGGCGTCCAGCCCCGGCTCCGCCCGGGTACTCGAGCACGTGGATGCCACCCCGCGCCAAGACGAGTTCGGCTCACAACCCCCCGATGCAGGTCGAGGCCAGCAGGACCGCCGCGGTCAGCCGACGCCGCACGTGCCAGCGGCCGCGCAGGGAGGCGCGCTCCTGGGGGCATCTCCACCTTCCATGCAGCTGGTGCACTTGGGCGCCTGGAAGCGGCCGCGAAAGTCTGCGGGCGTGGACAGGGCTCTCACCACGGGGGCGTGGCAACAGGCGGAGGCCTCCGGATCGGGATCGCTCGAGAACTGCAGGTGCTCGAACTCCTGACCGCAGGCGGTGCAGCGGTAGTCGTAGATTGGCATGGCGACACTCGATGGGCGGACGCACCCATTCTACCCACCACGCCCGGCTCGTGTAGTGTTAGGCGCAGAGGCCCCTGCGATAGGCCGCTCTCCGCTCGAGGACTCGATGCCCTCATCCCCACCAAAAGGGGCCGAAAACACGACGGACGGTCGTCGAACCGTCCGAGCTATCTTGGCACGCTGGGCACCCATCGCCGTCTTGGCGATGGCCATGGGGCGCCAGCTCTGGGTAGGAATCCGCTGGATCCAGGCGGACAAGGCCGTGTGCCCCAGTGTCTTCCCGGACGGCGCCTGGCCCGTGGTCCGCACCCTGGAGTTGGTGCGGCACGGCCAGTTGGGCGCCCACCTCGCGGATTCACTGCCCCCCGACCTTCTCTCCCTCCTGGCACTCCTGGGCCGAGCCGTGTTCGGCCCCGAGCCGGACTATCTGCTCTACACCCTGCTGGTTCTGCTGGTGGCAGCGCAGCTGCTGGCCTTCGACACGGGGCGATTGCTCGGGGGAACCTGGGCCGGCGTGCTCGCCGCGATCCTCCTCCCCATGATGCCCGATCTGAGCGCACTCTCACGGCAGTGGGCGGCACAGCTTCCCCACGCGCTGCTGCTGCTAACGGCCTTCGACTGCACGCTTCGTTCGCGAGGTTTCACGCGAATCGCTCCATCGTTGGGTTTCATCGGCATCGTCCTTGCCGGCACCTGCCTGTCGGGCTGGCCGACCGACAACATGCTCTTCCTGACCGCAGCCGGGAGCATGGCCGCAGCTGCGACCACACGAAGTCTCTGGCTTGCTCGCGGGCCGCTGGACGACAGCGCGCTGTCGCGCAAGCGGGTGTTGGCGGGATCCGCGGTGGTCTGCGCAGCGGTCGCGGCGGGCGCCTGGCTGCTGCTCTTCTCTCACACTCCCCTGGGCTACTATGTCTCCGAGACCCGGGGGGAGCAATACGCCGCGACCGCCGGACGCTGGAGCTGGACCTCGCTGGGTGGCTACCTCAGGCTGGCGTGGTCGGGCACCCTCGGGCCCCTCCTGACCTGCGCCGCCTTGGCCGGCGGTGTGCTGTGGGCCTGGAAAGGAAAAGGGAGGGCCGAGCTGGGTGCGTGGTTGTTGGTCCCGCTGCTGCTCTTGAGCGTGCTCACCAAGAAAAACTCCTACTACGCGGCCATCGTGTACCCCACCGTGCCCCTCGTCACGGCCCTGGGGTTCGCCCTGGTGCCGTGGCGCACCCTCCGCTACCCGGCGATGGCCTTGCTCGTCTTGCTGGTTTGGCCGGACTGGGAGACGGAATCCTTCTCGGCGCGCACGGGGCCGCTGCCGCGCCTGTTGGACTTCGATCCCGCCTTCCAGACGGTCAATCCACCCGTACTGGCCTACCGTTGGGACGACCCGTTCGAACGCGACCGCGCCTTCGTGGCCGCGCACGCCGACGCCATCACCTCGCCGCCCCGTCAGACCCTCTGCGTCATCACTGCGTCGGAGTTCCCCCGGCTCACCCTGGCCCTGGAGCCGGTCCTCCCCGACACCCACTTCTGGGCGAACCTGCAGCTGGGGCCCTGCGACTGGCTGCTGGTGAGGGTGCAGGGCGCATCCGTCCCCCCGAATCCGGAGCGCGAACCGAGCAGAGCAGACATCCCGCTGGACAGCAGGAGGCACTTCGAGGACCTGCCCTTCGAGCTGGTGGACGCAGACGTCGACTCCGATCCCGCGCTGTGGCTACTGCACAAACAACACTGAACGAAGCAGCCGGTCGTGCCCCCGTTTCGCCACCAAAAAACGAATGTTCGAGACAAGTCACCATTTCCACGGACTTGCCTTTTCGGGCGATCCCCGCTTCATATGCCAAAATTGCCATTCGATCGGACCGACAAGCTTCGAGAGCCTTCCAGGCCGATGTCTTCCCCATCAAACCCACGGCAAGGCGAGCCATGACCCAGGACCACGCCCCCCGTGTCGGATCAGCATTCGAGACGGACATCTACGTCGTCGAACCGGATCAAGTGTTGGGCATCGAAGCCGGTAGGTCGACGAGCGGCAACAGCCACGCCCGCGAGGCTATCCACGCCGCGCTTCGCATCAAGGTGGCGCAGGTCATCTCCACGGGTGCCTTCGAGCCCCCGAGGCTCCCCAGCGTCGCGCTGAAAGTCATCAACACCGCCCAGGACCCCGACAGCAACGCGGCGGGCCTCTCGGCCTTGGTCCACAAGGACCAGTTCCTGGCCGTGCGCGTGCTCAAGGTGGCCAACTCCGCGGCCTACGGACCGCGAGACCGGCGGATCTTCAGCCTGCCCGGGGCCATCGCCCGTCTGGGCGTGATGGGCACCCGCAACGTGGTCCTGTCCGCGGCCATGGCCCAGAGCGTCTACCAGGGACCCCGCAAGCGCCTGCTGCAGGAGCTGTGGCGCTCTGCGGTGGGGGGAGCGGTGGGTTTCCAGCTCATCGACAGTGTCTGCGGAAAAGACGGCGATGCCGCCTTCCTCGCCGGGCTGATGCAGGACATAGGCAAGCCGGTGATCGTCCGGATCCTGGACGAGCTGATCCGTGTGAACCACGCGGGCGAAGCGGACTTCGGAACGCTGGCGCCGGAGCTGCTGCACCTGCTGCACGCCAAGCTGGAGACCATCATCGTGCGAAGCTGGGACGCCCCTCGCGGCATGGTGGACCTCGTGGCCCACCACCACGACCGCTTCCCGCCGCGCAAGCAGACCAAGCCCGTGCGCCGGCTTCGTCTGGCCAACCTGCTGTACGAGCTCTGGGAGCGCGATCAGAGCCTCGAGGAGCTACCCGGGGCCCTGGCCAGCCACTCCGCCTTCGCCCGCTGTGGCATGACAAAGGAGCAGGCCCGCACGGCGTTGCGGCGCTACCCACGCCTGGTGTCGGGGATGTTGGCCGGCTAGGGGTCCTGGCCTATGCCCCGCCCGCCGCCGCCCCAGGCGGATTCTGCGCACTGCCCGCGCTGCTTCCTCCCCCACCACCTCTGCATCTGCGCGGACATCCCCAGGCTGACGTGCCGCTGCCGGGTGCTGGTGGTGCGGCACTGGTCCGAATCATGGCGGGCGACCAACACCGGCCGCCTGGTAGGGCTGGCCCTCGGGACCGCCGAGGTGGTGGATCACGGGAAGCCCGGCTACGCACTCGAGACGAAGGACCTGCCCATCGGCCCGCGAAGCTGCCTGCTGTTTCCACTGACCGACACCGGCGCGGAACCCTGGACCGGCGGACGCCCCGACGTGCTGGTGGTGCCGGATGGGTCCTGGACCCAGGCCCGCAGGATGGTGCGGAGGGTTCCCGGCCTGTCCGCCCTACCGCGCCTGGCCCTCGCTCCGGGCCCAGAGCCCGCCCGCCGCATCCGACGCAGCCCCTCACCGGGCGCGCGCTCCACCCTCGAGGCCGTGGCCGCAGCCCTCGCCCTGTGGGAGCCCCCCGAGGTCGCGGAGTCCCTGCTGGCGCTGTACGACCGCCTGGCCGTGCGGATGGACGAGGCCAGAGGACCACGAGATCTCCGCTAGCTACAGCTCCTGGGGCAGCAGGTGGCCCTTGCTGCGCTTGGCGCGCATGTAGCGGAGGTTGTGGTCGCACACACCGGCAGTGAAGGGCACCATCTCCGCCACGTGCTGGCCCCCCAGCTCGAGGTGCTCGCGCTTCAGCGGGTTGTTGGACAGCAGGCGGACGTGCTTGCCCCCCAGCAGGTAGCGGAGCACCACGGCCGCGTCGGTGAAGTCGCGGGAGTCCTCGGGAAGGCCCAGGGAGGCGTTGGCTTCGTAGGTGTCCTGACCGTCATCTTGCAGCAGATAGGTGATGGCCTTGGCCCACAAGCCGATGCCCCGGCCCTCGTGCCCTGACATGTAGACCACCGCACCCCCACCCTCCCGGTGGATGCGCTCGAACGCCATGTCCAGCTGGGGCCCACACTCGCAGCGTCGCGATCCGAAGACGTCCCCGGTCATGCAGCACGAGTGCACGCGCACCAGGGGCGCATCGGCCTCGAGGAACCCGGGACTGGTGACGACGGAGCTGACGGACATGCTGGCCTGGACCAGCTCGCGGAAGGCCTCCTCACCGCCGCCGTAGGCCTGCGCGGCCGCCTCGAACACGTTGCGTAGCTGCAGCCGGCGTACGAAGACGTACCACCGAAACAGCACCTCCCCGTCCCCCACCAGGCGCGGCATTGGGATGGGGCCCAGCATGGAGATGCTGGCCTCGCCGTTGCCCTCTTCGAGAGGCTTGCCCTCGCGATCGAGGGTCACCAGCCGGTGGTCGCTCTCCAGCTTCCTTCGGATCTCTGGATCGACGTAGGCGAACATCGGGAGCCTCCCGGGGCGCCGCGGGGATTGGCGGGGCGCCCGTTATAGCCAACATGGTCACGAGCGGCCCGAGGAGGACCCCGAAGACTCGAAGTGTGGGCGGGCTCGCACAGGATCCCCCGGGGAGCTCACACGAAGCGGAGAGCCAGACCGTCGGCCACGAGGAACCCCAGGGGCGTAGGATAGACGCGAGGACCGCGTTGGACGAGCAGCCCGTCGATGAGAGCCTGTTTCAGGCCGTGGGGATCGCCCTGCAGGTCGGACAGGGCCACACCTGCGTGGTGTCGAAAGCCGAGAGCCAGGCGCTCGAGCCTCACCGCGCTCCAGGAGGCCGGACCAGCTCCGGACACCCTCGCGGTTCCACCAGCGATGCAGCCCATCGAAGGAATGGGCGGCGGGTCCGAGCCCCAGGTAGGGCACGTGTCGCCAGTACTTCTGGTTGTGCTGGGCGCGGAGGTTGCGAGACCGAGCGAAGTTGGACACCTCGTAGTGATCCCACCCCCGATCGCGCAGCGCGCGTGAGCCCGCCAGGAACAAGTCTCTGCGCCGGTCGTCGCCCGCTGGCTTCACGCCGCCACGCGCGACCGCGAGGCCAAAGGGGGTGCCCTCCTCGGTGGTGAGCTCGTAGCAGGACAGGTGGGTTGGCTCGAGGGCAAGGGCCTGCTCGAGCTGGACCAGCCAGTGGCGAACGCTCTGACCGGGCAGGGCGTACATCAGGTCCAGGCCGATGTCCTCGAACCCGGCCCGCTTGGCCATCTCCACCGCCTGGCGGGCAGCCTGGGCATCGTGCCGCCGCCCGAGGTAGCGCAGCACGCGGTCGTCCAGGGACTGTACGCCGAGGCTCAGGCGCTGGACACCGCCAGCGCGCAATCCCCGGAGCAGCTCGGGATCGGCGTCATCCGGATTGATCTCCACGGTCCAGGACGCGCCGTCGCAGACATCCAGGGCCTCGAGCGCGCAGAGCAGTCGCTCCAGGCCGGCCAGCCCCAGAGCCGACGGGGTTCCCCCACCCAGGTAGACGGTGTCGAAGGCCCTCCAGGCTGAGCCTCGCAGAGCGACCTCGCGCTCGAGGCCCGACAGGAAGACCTCGCGCAGGCCGAGCTCCGTATCGCTGGCGAAAGCGCAGTAGGGGCAGCGGGAGACGCAGAAAGGGACGTGGACGTACAGGCCAGGGCGCTTGTCGTCGTCCAGGCTAATCATCGCCGGTCTTGAGCACCGCCACGAAGGCTCGCTGGGGGATCTCCACGTTGCCCACCATCTTCATGCGCCTCTTGCCCTTGGCCTGTTTTTCCAGGAGCTTGCGCTTGCGGGAGATATCGCCACCATAACACTTGGCGGTGACGTCCTTGCGCAGGGCGCCGATGGTGGTGCGGGCGATGATCTTGCCACCGATGGCGCCCTGGATCGCCACCTTGAACTGCTGGCGCGGCAGCTCTTCCTTGAGCTTCTCGCAGATCTGAACGGCGCGCGTGCGGGCCCGGTCGCGGTGCACGATGAGTGACAGCGCGTCCACCTTCTCGCCGTTGACCAGGATGTCCACCTTGGCCACGTCGGCCCGGCGGTAGTCGAGGAACTCGTAGTCGAAGGATCCGTAGCCCTGGGTGCGCGTCTTGAGGCGGTCGTAGAAGTCGTAGATGACCTCGGCCAGAGGGAGCTCCACCCCAAACTCGATGCGACCCGGCACGGGGTAGGAATACCGCGTGTTCTGACCGCGACGGTCGAGACAGAGCTTGGTCACCGCACCCATGTACCGCTCGGGGAACATGAGGGTGGCGCGGATGAAGGGCTCGCGCACGTGGTCGATGGCGGCGGGATCCGGGAAGTAGTGGGGGTTGTCCACCCGCAGCTCGGAGCCGTTGGTCATCTGGATCTCGTAGCGGACGCTGGGGGCGGTCATGACCAGGGACTGGTCGAACTCCCGCTCGAGGCGCTCCTGGAAGATCTCGAGGTGCAACAGCCCCAGGAAGCCGCAGCGGAAGCCGAGGCCGAGGGCCACCGAGCTGTCCTTCTCGTAGACCAGCGCCGCGTCGTTCAGCTCGTACTTCTCGAGAGCGTCGGCCAGGTCCACGAAGTCGTCCGACGAGACCGGGTAGACCGAGGAGAAGACCACGGGCAGGGCTTCCTCGAACCCCGGAATGGCTTCGGACGCCTGCCAGTGCTCGTGGGTGATGGTGTCTCCAACCCGGACCTTCGCCACGGTCTTGACCCCGGCGATGACGTACCCGACGTCGCCCGCCTCGAGACGCTCGCAGGCGGTGCGCTGAGGAATGAAGCGCCCGACCTCTTCGACCTTGTGGATGGTGCCTCCCTGCATGAAGCGGAGCTCGTCGCCTCGCTGCAGGCCCCCATCGAAGACCCGCACTGCGATGATCACGCCGCGATAGGCGTCGTAGTGGGCATCGAAGATGAGCGCCTTCAGCTGGGTATCGGGCGAGCCGCTCGGAGGCGGGATGCGGGTGACGATGGCCTCGAGCACCTCGTCCACGCCGGTACCCAGCTTGGCGGAGCAGGCCACCGCGTCGTCGCCGTCCAGGCCCAGCTCGGTGTCGATCTGCAGCCGAGTGCCGTCTTCATCCGCCGCGGGCAGATCGATCTTGTTGACCACGGCCACGATCTCGAGATCGTGCTCCATGGCCAGGTAGAGGTTGGCCAGGGTCTGGGCCTCGACCCCCTGGGCCGCGTCCACGAGCAGCAGCACGCCTTCGCAGGACGCGAGCGCACGGGAGACCTCGTAGCTGAAGTCCACGTGGCCCGGCGTGTCGATGAGGTTGAGCTCCTAGGTGAGCCCATCTCGCGCGGTGTAGGGAAGGGACACCGTGTTGCTCTTGATGGTGATGCCACGCTCGCGCTCGATGTCCATGGTGTCCAGCATCTGGTTCTGGAACTTACGCTCCTCGACCAGCCCCGCCCCCTGGATGAGCCGGTCGGCAAGGGTGGACTTGCCGTGATCGATGTGGGCGATGATGCTGAAGTTGCGCTTGTGCTGCATGCGAGGGGCTCGTTCCACACGGATCCCTGGATAAAAAGGGCCCCGAGGCGCGCAGACTATCCCGGCGACGTGTCAGAGCAACTCCGGGCCCCTAGCCCGAGCCCTCCCAACCCTCGTGGGCACAGCCGGTGAAGGTCTGGTCGCCCAGCGTGATCCGGGCGCTG
>CAZVHW010000062.1:0-19660 GCA_964626835.1 uncultured Enterobacterales bacterium | reverse complement strand
CCTCGACGCCGCGCCCGGCGAGGGCTTGGAATCGTCCGCAGTAGCAGGGAAGCCCTCGCTCCGCCGCCAGACGACGCACGAAGGAGGCGTCAAAGGCGGACTCTCGACCCCTCAAACCGTGATCCACCGACGCGACTACGAGCCTTGCCTCGAGCGCACGGCGGATCTCGAGGAGCACGTCCAGCAGGACCACCGAATCCAGGCCGCCCGAGACGGCCACCGCGAGGTGGCTGTCTTTCCGGACGAGCGAATGGGCCCGGCAATATTCCAAGACGCGCAGTGGAAGCGACAACTATCGGTCCTCCGCTCGGGCTGTTGGCAGGTCTTCCTCCCAGCGCTCGCCGAGGGCCGCGAGTCTTCGGAGCGCGACCGCGTCGTCCGGAGGTTCGACGTCCAAGGCCGCGCGGTTGCGGTGCTCGTGACCGCAAACCCGGCAGCGGTAGCGGATGACCATGCCGGCGCGCCCCCCGACCTCGAGAGAGACCGGGTCCATCAGGCCGCCACAACCCGCCGCGCGATCACCCGGGACGATGTCGACGTGCAGGGAGCGCAGACAGAAGGGACAATGGTCGCGCACACGGCTGACACCTGGCGGCACCCCGCGCCCACAGTGCTGGCAGTCGAAGGCCTCGTCCCGCTGGATGGGGTTCCTGCGCACGCGCGCAGCACGCTCGGTACCGCGAGCGCGGCGCAGTAGGCGCTTCCCCGGCCAGGATGCGGCATCGTCCGGAAGCTCCACGCCTCGCCGCACTGCCTCCTCCAGTAGCGGACCGCGCAGCTCACTCCCGTCTTCGTCGAGCCAAACACCAAGGCGCTTGCAGTCGGCGCGGCTGCGGACGGCCGCGAGCAGGGCAGCCACGCGCTTGTGGGCTGGATAACGGGGGTCGCGAAAGGTCATGGACCCAAGCTAATCGGCCGCCACCCTCGCGTGCCCGCGCGGCCCCGGATACGCCGCCAGCGGAGGTGCACTTGACCCGCTCCCGTTGGCCGTTTCTGACCGCTTGCACGCTGGGAGCAGGCTTCTGCCTGGCCCTGGCCCCCTCGCAGTCCACCGCCGCCACCCAGGCCACCACTTCCCGCGACAACGAGGCCGCGCTCATCGCCGACCGCGAACTCTGGGGTCACGAGCTGTCCCGCTCCCCAGCCGCATCCATCGCATCCTACACGGAAGAGCCGGTGCCCGTGGTCTTGCAGGCGACCCGAGCGATGGGTCGCATGCACGATCCGGACGCCGTCGCCCTGCTCGTGCCCCTTTTGGTACGCACCGAGCCCGCTGTCCGTGCCGAGGCGGCTTTCGGCCTCGGACACTACGAGGGCACCACCACGGCGTTGCTGGAAGCGGCGGAGACAGAATCCGACGAAGCCGTCATGGTCGCGCTCGTCGACGCCCTGGGCCGCACGGCGAGCGGCGAAGCCGTGCCCTTCTTCCTCGAACAGCTCGCGCTGGGGTCCGCGGCACGTGCCATCGCCGCCTGCCACGCCATCGGCCGCTTGGGTGTCCGCGGTGAGCTTCGCGCTCCGGCCCCCGAAGTCCTCGAGCCCCTACTGGACGAGCTGAAACGTATCGACCACCAGCGCCGCAGGGCTGCGTCCTTCGCGTTGGCCCGTACCAAGCCCGAGGTACTACCCCCGCACCTCGAACAGCGGCTCGAAGCCGCGACCCTCGCGCAGCCCGATGCCGTGGCGCGGGCCTGGCTGGTGCGCGCCTCGTCCACCGCCCTCGCAGACGAGTCCTGGGCGCGGGTCGTGGACGAAACGATCGACGATGCCGCCCGCGGCGTTCGCATCGCCCTCGCGAGGGGCCTGTCCACCCGTGGAACGCCCGAAGATTCCGCTGCGCTGACGCCCCTGCTCGGCGATACCGACCGCGATGTCGCAGTGGCGGCCGTCGCGGCAGCCGCGAACCTGCCCTGGCACGAAGCCTGGGACAAACCGATGCAGGGGATGCTCGACATCCGGGATCCCGACCTGCAGGCACGCGTACTGCCCGTGCTGGCCGAAGCCGGCGAGCTCGCGGAGCCCGCAGGCTGGCTCAATCCCACGGTCGACCCGGCCATCCGTGCAGGGATGCTCACCACGGTCGACGACCCCGACCTCCTCATCCGGCTGGCGACGGGCGATCGTGAGCCCGCGGTGCGGACCGCAGCCACCGAGCGCCTGCTGCTCATGGATCCACCCGTCGACAAGAAACGTCTGTGGCCTCTGCTGGAGAATCCCGACCCCGTGGTCGCCGGGCTCGTTGCCACCAGCCTGGCCGAAGAGCCCGATGGCCCCCTGGTGGAAGTCCTCCAGCGCCAGCTTATCGAGCGAATTGACTACGACGCGCTGTTGGCCTTTCTCGAGGCCTTGGGCATGGCCTGGGAGGCCGACGACGGCGCGCTGGCACCGTCGACCGCCAACAAACCTCCGTCCGACAGCCTGCAACACCAGGTCTCGATCCGGGTCGCGGAGCTGCGGTCCCACCCCGACCTCGCCATGCGAAGCGCTGCGGGCAGGGTCGCCGAGCACCTCGGTCTGCCCTCCAGCGGCCCCGCCCCCTTCCCCAAGCTCCCCGATGACGAAACCCTTGCCGACCTCTTGGGTGTGCGGGTGATCACGAGTCGCGGGGAGCTCGTCATCTCGTTCGAGACCCAGGACGCTCCGTTCACGGTGACGCGATGGGTCGATCTCGCGGAATCCGGGGCCTTCGATGGTCGCTCCTTCCACCGGATCGTGCCTGACTTTGTCGTCCAGGGAGGCTGCCCCCGGGGCGACGGCTACGGCGGGCCAGGGTTTGCCCTGCCCGACGAGCTCTCTCCCCTCCCCTACGGCACGGGCGCGGTCGGCATGGCCACGGGGGGACCGGACACGGCGGGCAGCCAGTGGTTCGTGACGCTGTCCCCCCAACCGCACCTGGACGGAGACTACACGCTGTTCGGCCAGTTGGTGCAAGGCCAGGAGACGCTGCGCCGCCTGCGCCAGGGCGATCTCATCGAAGCGGTGATCATCGAGCGTCGGGGCCCCAGTTCCCACCCCTGACCGCAGCGAGCGGCACGGCTTTTTCGCGGGCGAGGATGCAGTCGAGGACCGCGTCCCGAACGAGGGTGGGCTCGATCGTCTTGTTGCATCCAGGCTCGAGCACACAGCCAGCATCCCAGCAGGGTGCGCAGTCCACCGGCGCCAGGAGCTTGACGCCCCGATCGAAGAGGTCGATCTCCTGCGGGCAGGTCGGACCGAACCAGGCCACCACGTGGCAGCCCAGTGCCAGCGCCATGTGCATGCCCAAGCTGTCGGCGCTGACCACCGTGCCGCAGCGAGCGACGTGTGCGGCCCCTACCCTGAGCCCGGCATCGGTGGGTGTCAGCTCCACGCGATCACCCAGCCGAGCGGCGAGCTGACGATTGCGCTCGGTGTCTTCGGGGCCGCCAAGCAGCAACACGGGCTCGCCCGTGGCCTGGCCGACCAGCTCGAGGGCTTGGGCCTGGACCTCGAAGGCCAGGCGCTTGCGAGGCCAAGCGGAGCTCGAGCCGGTGTTGAAGCCTACCGCTCGGGGCGGACCCACTCGTTCGTCGGCCTCGAGAAACAGGCGGTAGGGCTCGCGCTCGTAGGGAAGCTCGAGAGCCTTTGCCAACATCCAAGGCTCGCTGTGGGTGTTGATCCTGAACTTGAGGTCGTCGTCGATGCCCGTCCGAAACAGATAGTGCGCTCCCTCGTTGGCGGGCACGATGGCCCCCCGTGGGTCCAGCAGGAAGCCGCGCTTTTCATCCGCTTCGAGCCGGCTGGCCAAGCCGCAGGCCGCTCGGCCCTTGTCCACGCAGAGCAGCAGATCGAAGTGCCTCGCCTCGAGCTCGAGCACGGACTCGAGGCACAAGGGGAGGATGCGGTCCAGGAGGGGATGCCCCTGCAGCAACGGGACGGCCCTTGGTTGGGTGATCCAGCTGATGCGCGCGTCGGGCCAGGCCCTCCGCAGCGCGCTCAGCTGCGCGGTGGTGCGCAGCACGTCGCCCAAGGCGTCCAGGTTGATGACCAGCACTTCACCGACCACGGGCTGGTAGAGCTCACAACCCCGACAGACACGACCTTTCCGGCAGGGGCGGTAGCCCGTGAAGAGTCGGCAGTCGGACTTCCAGTCAGCGTGGCTCATGGCTCGCTCCGTCCAGGGCCTCCCTGTACGCCGCCAGTGTACCTCGACCATCGCGTCCACCGAGAAGCGCTCGCGAGCCCTGGCGGCTGCCGGTGCGGTGGGTCCAGGATCGTCGAGGCGATGGCGAATGGCGTCGGCCAGCGCGGCAGCGTCGCCCGCGGAGACAACGGAAACATCCGGTCCTACCACCTCGGGCAGGCCACCCGCGTCGGTGACCAGCACGGGGACACCCGCCGCCATGGCCTCGACCACCACCTGGCCCATGCCCTCCTCGACCGAAGGGTGGACGAACAGATCGAGGGCCGCGAACACCGCGGCCACGTCGCTGCGCTGGCCGAGGAGCAGGACTCGGTCCTCGACACCCAGGCGTCGAATCTGCGCTTCGAGCTTGGCTCGACGGTGACCTTCCCCGGCGATCACGCAGCGCACGTCCGACAACAATGCCATCGCGTCGACGAGCACCCGGTGGGCCTTGTGGTCCACCAGCGCGCCGACTGCACCCACGAGGGGGCTGGCGCAGACGAGATCAGGCGCGGCGGGGCGCTGCTCCAGCGGCTCGATGCCGTCGTGAACCACGCGGATGCGATCTCTCGGCACGCCCCCCGCAACCAGCACCCGGGCCACGCCCTCGCTGACGGCCACGTACCGACAAGCCCTGCGGTACTTCCAGCGGCCTATCGGCGAACCCCCGACGGCGAAGTCCACCCGCCGATGAACAACCGGAGACGACCCCGCCAGCACGCAGTTTCCGTGAGCGTGGGAGGTGTGGGCCGCGACGACATCGGGCCGCAGCCGCCTAAGGTGGGCGGCCAGCTGGGCGGCTGCCAGAGGGTTGTTCCCAGAGGCGATGGGGAGCACCCCTTCCCCCAGTTTCCGAGCCAGCGCTCCGTCGGCCGGGGCAGCCACCCACACCTGATGGCCACGGGAACGCATCCCGTCCAGCAGGTACATCAGCTGCTGCTGTCCACCCCGCCACTCCGTGGCGGAGTCCACCTGCAGCACTCTCAGTCGCTTGCCGGATATGGTCTCGCCTCCTCGGCGATGAGCTGGGGGATGTCGTCCACCACGGGGTAGAGCAGGGCGCAAGCGGGACAGGTCAGCCCATCGGTCTCGTCAGCCAGATCGCCTCGGCACGCGGGACAAACCAGCAGCGCTCGCAGCTCGGCGTCGATGGACCAGGCGGGTGTGGCGGTGGGGGAACCGGGTTCTGTCATTCTTTCGGCGGCTCGTAGGAGGTGATGTCAGCCCGGATGGGGCCGACGTTGGTGTGCATGATGGCACGAACGGGGATGCGGCGCGAGTCGTCGGACAGGAACAGCTCGATGCGCCCCTTCTGCTCGAGGTCGCCCTGGTGTCGGGTGAACACGCGCACGGGGATGACCCTCAGCTCACCCAGCGCCGTGTCGAGTGTGCGCCGCCGCCCCACCTCCACACGGAGTTCCCAGGTCTCCCGGCCCGAAAACACCGGGAAACGATAGCTCTCGCCGCTCGTCAGCGGGAGAAGGCGGATCCGGAAGAACGCGGTCGTCGGGTCCTCGACGGCGCGCCCGGGCCCGGGGTAGTCGTCCACCCACTCTCTCCAACCCTCGGAAAAGCGCTGGCTGCGCTCCACCCGGATCGCATCGCTGGCGATCTCCACGTGTTGATCCTGGTGGAAGTCGCCCTCGCGAAAACGCGTGAGGTAGCGAGACGAGCCGAGCGCGAGGGGATCCCAGCGGCTCTGCACCCAGTCGTCGATGGTGTAGAAACGGGCGTACCAGTGCGCGTTCCGGACACCGCCGGTGATGAGCAGTGCGCCGTCGTCGCCCTGACCCACCTCGGCCCACGCGTGCCCTGCCCGCACCTTCATGTAGCTGACGCTCCAGCGAATCTGCTCCCCCGGCCCGAAGGGCAGCGCCGCTTCGGCCACCGCCGGCAGCGAGGCCAACAATGCGGAGCAGGCGAGCTTGCGAAACAAAGGGGGCATCTCGTTGAAGGTAGCACCCAGGTCGACAGCTGCCATCCAGGACGCCAGCCCAGGCCCTGCGACCGGTCGCTAGCGGCGGCCGAGCAGCTCCGCGTAGATGGCCTCCAGCTCCGGTATGCGCTGCTTCCAGCTCCAGTCATCACGGATGGCGGCCCGGCCCAGATCCCCCAGACCTACACGCTGCTCTTCGTGGTCCAGCAGATAGCCGACGGCCGCGGCCATGCCGCCGGGATCGCGGTCGTGGACCGCCACCAGGCCATCGATGGGAGCCGCCGAGGCTGCGGAGACTACGGCTGGCACACCGAGGCCAAGATAGCAGAGCAGCTTGATGGGGAAGCCCGAGCACACGGTGCGAGGCAACGCCGCCACGTCGCCGGCGGCGATGAGATCGCGACTCTCGCTCCACGACGCCACGCGGATCAACCTTCGCCTGGCGGGCCCGATCCCGAAGAGGTCGCAGCGCCGGCCCAGGGCGGCGATCGGTCCGGCCGTGGCCAGCAAGAGTCCGGCCGCGGGTAGCCTGGCTACCGCCGCCAACAAGAGATCCAGGTCCTGATACGTGTCGAAGTTGCCGGCGTACACCACCCAACGCCTGCCCCGAAGCCCGTGTTGGCGCCGGGCCTCCTCGCGGTGGGCACCGTCCAGGTCTTCGAGGTCGACGGCAGGCCTGAGCAGGCGCACGTCTCGGCATCCCAAGCCCCGCAGAGCTGCCAGCCCGGACTCGGAGATGGCCAAGGCCAGGTCGGCGCGATGGGGGATGGTCCGGTCCAACAGTCCGCCGACATGGTGGGCGAGTCGCCGCTTCACTCCGAGCCCGAAGTAGGTCGGCAGCTCGTCCTGCATGGTGTTGTGGCCGTGGTAGACGACCGGTACGCCGTGCAGGGCGCGAGCTAGGTAGCCCGCGATGGGGGCCTCGTAGTTGTGGACATGCACCAGATCCACGTGGCGGGACAGCGCGCACGCGCGGGCGGCGAGGGCGACGTCGATAGCGGGCTTGACCAGGTCGGGTCCCGCCCGCAGCCGCGAGTAGCCTGGTATGGACGGCGTGCGCACGATGCGGAGCCCGTCTCGGCTCCCCCGGGTCCGTCCAGCGGCGTGGGCGTAGCAGAGCAAGGTGACCTCGTGCCCACGGGCGGCCAGGCCTCGCACCAGCCCCCCAACGTAGACCTGGCTGCCCTGGAGCGTGGGATACGGAGCGGCGAGGACGTGCAACAGCCGCAAGCGCCGCCCCACACCGCTCACCGCTGCCTCCTGTCGCCCAGATAGCCCAAGCCCCGCAGCCGACGACGCAGGAGCGCCCAATCACGGCCAGCTCGCGCGCCCGACCCCGGGGCGTGGCGCGCGCGAGGCAAGCTGCGCGCCGGAGGGGATGGGGGGGCGCAGAGCACCCGGCCGTCCAACCCCACGGGAGGGATCCAGCCCGACATGGCCAGGACACTGCCGGCCACGTCCTCCACCACCGGATCCTCGAGCTTGGCCCCCCGATGGGCACCCGGTCCGCAGAGCACCAGCACGCCGTGGCGCCGATGCACGCCGTTCATCCCACGGGCCCTCCCTCCGACCAACTCCTCGGGATCCAACAACCTCCAGTCCGTGCCTGGGGGAACCTCGGCGCTGGGGAGCAAGGTCGTGGCGTAGCCCCCGCACGCACGCAGCTCGAGCACGAGGTCCGCAGCGCCCTCGAGCCAGGGCCCCTGGTAGACCGCCTCGCGGCGGTGGACCCGCTCTACAACGCGCTCGCCACCCACCCGCCAGTCGAGCAACGCGTCTTCCACTTCCCGAAGGGCGACATCCCTGTCCTTCGCCTGGCCGCGCGGCTCCCGACCCTGGAGGTTCAGGTGCACGGTGGCGGCGTAGCTGCACTCGTCCGAAAATGCGATCGTGCGCGCGAAATCGATGTCGCCATAGCGGCTGCGGGTCTCCACGCTCTCGACCAGTCCACGGGGGGCACGGCGGAAAATCCACTGTTGTGCGTGCGGAGGTAGGCCGCGAAGAGCTGCTCCGCGAGCCACCCTGGCGAGGCCGCCCCTGCCTCGGCCGCCACGGTCGTGACGGAAGCGCAGCAGACCGCGAGACTCGAGGTATCGGTTCAGGTAGACCGCGAGCCGGCCCGCGCCTCCCATGCCGTGGTCGGACAAGACGCAAACCACGTCGGGTTTCGCTCGGTCCAACAGCCTGCCGAGCGCCTGGTCGAGCCTGCCGTAGATCCGCTCCAGCGCCCCTCGAAGCTCGGCTGGTGCGCCAGGGGGGTGTCGGGGCGAGTGCCTGTCGTGGAACATCCAGAAGTGGTGCCCCACCGTGTCGGACTCGCCGAGGACCACCATGAAGGCATCCCAGCGCTCCCTGTCCAACAACCACTCACACACCTGCTCCTTGCGCCGGATCTCGGCCAGCATGGAGGCCAGGGCAGCGGAGTGCCAACCCGGGCCAGCGCGCAGTTCCTGGAAGCCGGCGTAGGCCAAGCCACCGAAACGACGGGAGAGCTCGGCCCAAAGCTCGACGGGCTCGCAAGCGGCCGCATCCGCAGTGAGCGCCACCGGGCTGTCGAAGCCCGAGACGACCACCCCGTTGAGACGTTTCGGAGGCCAGGTACCCGGCACCAGCAAGCTGCACACGCGCGCGCCAGCATCCGACAGATGACCCAAGAATCCCGGTGCTCGGCGATCTCCTCCATGTACGAAGCGCAGCCGGTAGGTGCCGGGGATCCGCTGCACGAAGTCGAACAGCCCGTGCCTACCGGGATTGACTCCCGTGAGGATCGACGACCAGGCGGGGAGGCTGCACGGAGGCTGGGTCGAGCGCAGGCGGCCGCTGGCGCCGTCACGACAAAGCCCCGCCAACACGGGCATGCGGCCCTCCGCCACGAAGCGCTGCACAAGGTCGGGGCTGGCACCGTCCAGTCCGACCACCAGCAACCTGGCACCTCGCGCCACCGGCACCTCCTGTGGAGAGCCGTCCTAATGGACGCGGGCGGGACGTGCGAAGCTCGCTGCGCGGCGCACCGCGACAACTGCGAAACCTTCTTCGCACCGTGAGCTCTCGCCGGCCTCTCTGACCGGCCGGTATGCGGCCTGTCGAAGGCCTTTCGAGCGCCAGGCGCCGGGACCGCCCCACATGGCACGAATCGTGCGTGTAGCGACCAACCATATCGCCGGGATCGTCCCCGACCCGCACAGGAGCCTCACATGGACTGGATCCGCTTCGAGCTCGAACATCCTCACTCCCAGAACCTCCGCACGGAGGAATTCGTCCCCGAGCAGCGGGTCCGGCGACGACCCCAGCTTCACCGTCCGCCGCTCCTTCGGCAAGTCGATCGTCGCCCCGGTGCAGCCACTGCTGCCCCCCCAGCTGCGCTTCCCCAAGCCGCGGACCTATTGGACCGCTTGACCCACGGCCCTTCGAGCGCTTGACAGCACCCGCGATTCCAGGCCAGCCTTACGGGGTCCCGCCTGGAGGCGACATGGTTCGCTCTGCCCTCGTACACTGCATCGTCGGCACCTTCGTAGCCGGCACGACTCTCGGCCTGGGGTGCAAGCCACCCCCGCCGGCGCCAGAGGGATTGCAGAGCTCCCTCACCTACCTGTTCCGCGAGTTCTACGCCGAAGACGACGTGGTGGGCGCTGGCCTGACGGGCTTCATGGACTGGTTCGACGCCGACGGTGACGAGCTGCTGGGCGAGTCCGCAGACATGGAGAACGTGGGGGAGTTCACGCTGGACTACTTGACCGAAGAGGACATCGCCGCCTTGCCCATCGAGGGTGAGGTGAACCTGGAGTACGCCCCGGGCGTGGTGGCGCTGTCGGAGCTGTCCTGCGCCTGGGACGAGGTCGAGACCTACCTGGTCCGGACCGACCAGGACCTGGTCTTCGGAGAGTTCGACAGCTACTCCCGCAGCTTCATCACCCCGCGCGCGACCTACGAGGACGCCACGATCGCGGAAGACTTCGCGCCGGTGGACGAGTCCCTCGCCGACGCCTACATCCAGGAACCGGCGCTGGGGGACCTCGAGCAGACCTTCCTGCTCACCGACAACGAAGTCTCGTCCACCGAAGTCGGCGTCACCCTGGACTTCCAGCTCCTGCTCAACATGCGCCACGGCCTCTACGACGTGCAGGGCGAGGAGACCCCCGCCTTCCTCATCCTCACCTGGATGCCCGTGCGCGCCGAGGGCGAGGATGGCACCAACAGCCTCGAGCAGAGCTACAGCCTCGAGCTGGACATCTCCCGCCCCGGAGGCAAGACGCTGCGCCTGATGGCCAGCTGGATCCAGATCGAAGGCATCTTCGACCACGACTCGGACGTGGTGAAGGTCACCGGCGTCAACAAGAACCTGGACAGCTCGGCGCGCCTGGTAGACATCTGCGCCGGCACCGAAGTGCTGGACCCCGAGTAGGGCTCGCCCGCTAGAAGATCTCGATGGGGTTCTGCTGGATGCCCATGTAGTCCTGCGGATTCGTCCGAGTGCCGTCCATCCAGCCACGCAGAGCCTGCTCCAGCTCGTAGGTCACCCTCGGATCCTGGCTCGAGATGTCCTGACGCTCGGTGGGGTCCACGGACAGATCGTACAGCTCCTTCTCACCGTCGGCGAGGTCGAGGATCAGCTTGTGGTCGCCCCGACGGGTCATGCGGTGGTGTACGAAGAGCCGGTAGTCGGTCTCGGAAAACACGGGCAGCTCGAGATCCTCGCCCCGCATGAGTGGAAGCAGGCTCTGCCCGTCGACTCCCTTGGGGCCCTCGAGCCCCAACGCGTCGAAGACCGTGGGGAAGACATCGACCAGGCGCACGGTGGGCTGGATGTCTTGGCGGCGTCCGTACCCGGGGAATCGCATCATGCACACGACGTGGAGCTGCTCCTCGTACAGCGTGAAGCCGTGGTCCACCGCCCCATGCTCCATGATCTCGTCGCCGTGGTCCGAGATGACGACGACCAGGGTGTCGTCCAGCAATCCCATGGAGCGGAACCGGTTGAGGAAGGTCCCGAGGCGCTCGTCGGCGTCCTGGACCTTCTGGTCGTAGACGGCGGTCAGGAAGCCCGCGTCGGCTTCGTCCAGCACGCCCTCGAGGTTCGCGGCACCTCCAGGCTCGCTGATGGCGTCCAGCCCTTGTTCGCGCAGCTTCGCCTGCTCTTCGATGCCGCCATCCAGGCCACCGGCGTAGTCGGCCCGCAGCGCCTCGATCTTGCTCTCGGCGAGGGGGTACTGGCCGTGGCTGTCGTAGCCGTGCAGGAACATGAACCAGCGCTCCCCGCGGTGCAGCTGTAGCCACTCGAGCGCCGGCTCGATGCCGTAGTCCAAGCCCGCAAAGTACCGGTCATCCTGGTAGGTCTCGAAGTCCCGTCCGAACCCGTAGCTCGCCTGCACGCCAGCGCCGCCGGAGAATCCCGCCGCGACGTAGCCCTGACGGATCAGGTAGTCGGGGAAGGTCTCGATGCCCGGTGAGAGCGAGGTGGGGACCATCTGGTCCTGGGACAGCAGCTTGAGCTTGTTGGTGACGCCGTGCACCGAGGGCCAGCGCGCGGTCCACACGGACATGTGGGACGGCAGGGTCCAGGAGGCTGAGGCCACGGCGTCGTGGAAGACCACGGCTTCCTGGGCGAAGGCGTCCAGGTTGGGCGTGAAGCTGCGGGGGTTGCCCCCCAGACCGGTACGGTCGTAGCGCAGGGCGTCCATGCTGATGAGCAGCACGTTGAGCTCGCTGGCTCGATCGGACAGATCGTAGCGCGACTGCAGCATGGTGTTGTCGGAAAAGGCCTGCTCGACCGTGCCTTCGAGCCCCTCGGTGGTCTCTCCAGGCTGCTGACGCACCAGCAGCCAGGCGATGACCGCTACGTTGAGCACGACCAGGACCGTGACCAGGTTCTTTACGTTCTTCAATGTTGTCCGCTCTCTGTGGGCAGGGAGATCTCGGCCCCGGCAGGAACCATCAGGATCTCGATGTGTGGTGCCACGGCGTCCAGCACCGCGGCGTGCAGATCGATGCGGGTGCCCTCGCGATCGAGACGCCACGCGGCGTGCAGCTCGTCGAAGCGGGTGGTGTCGGCCCGAGCTCCAGCGATACGGCGCGCGGACTCCGCTCGCGCGTGCTCTTCGGCCTGGGCAGCTTGGCCGCGCACGTCCGGGAGCAGCTTGGAGGTGTAGGCCTCGGCGGAGAGTGCCAGCGTCTCCCGGTCACCCCTGGCGCTGGATACGTCGTTGAAGGCGTCCACCACGGGGCCTGGTGGAACAAGCTCGCGAACGTCCACGGCCACCAGGCGCACCCCGAGGTTTCGATCCTCGACGACCCTCTGACCCGCCTCGAGCACCTGACGCTCCAGATCGGCGCGGCCCGTGGTGAGCAGGGTGTCCACGTCCATGCTCGCAGCCCCGACCATGGCCGCGGCTTGGACCAGGTCCGAGATGACGGCCTCGGGGTCGGTGGACACCAAGGTCCAGGCTACCGGATCGCCAACGGTATACTGCACCACCATCGCCAGCTGCACGAGGTTGGTGTCGGCCGTGAGCAGACGTCGCCCCGGGGGCTCGACGCGTCGAACCTCGGTGACGTTGATGCGCTCATCGTGCTCGACCGGCCAGGGTAGGCGCGCGTGGAGCCCCGCGCTCTGCACGCGAGCGATGGCGCCAAAGCGGTAGATCAGGGCCTTCTGCCCGGTGTCGACCACCATCAGTCCGCTGGCCAGCCACCCCGCGAGCAGCAGCACGGCAGCGATGGAAGCGATCGTTCGGATCACCGAGGGCTCCGAGTGAGGGGCTGGAACAGCTCGCTGTCCGTCTCTACCACCAGGACCGCTCCCTCACCTTGCCCGCTACCGGAGACCAGTACGTCTTCCAGTGCGTCCAGGCTGCGCAGGTATCGGTAGAAATCGGGATCCTGGCGATAGGTCTCCGCATAGAGCCGGGCAGCGGCCGCTTCGGCCCGAGCGGTGATCTCGGCCGCCGACTTGTCGGCTTCGGCCAAGATCTCGGCAGCCTCACGGTCGGCCTTGGCGCGGATGGTGGTGGCTTTCTCCTCGCCTTCGGAGCGGTAGGCGTTGGCGATGCGCTTCCGCTCGGCCCGCATGCGTTCGTAGATGGACTGTTCGTTCTGCAGCGGAAGCCCCAGGTGACGGAGCCGAACATCGAGGACACCCACACCGAAACGATCGGCAGCGTCCGCCGTGATGCCCTCGGACACGCCCAGGGGCAGAAGTTCCGAGGAGGCCGACTCGACTGCCAGCAGGGCCGTGAACTCTTTCTTGCCCAGCGCCCCCGCGATGCGGCTGGTGACCAAGTCGCCCAAGGCCAGCTCCGCAGCTTCCGCCAGGTCTTCCCAGCGCACCACGTCTACCCCTGGCTGCCTGAAGGCCTCGAGGAAGCTCTGGGGGTCTTCGACCCGCCACAAGGTGAAGGCTTCCACGACCAGGTTCTTCTTGTCCTGTGTGAGCAGCTCCGAAGGCGGAGCCACGAGCACGCGGGCTCGGCGGTCGAAGCGAACGACCTCGTGCAGCGGCCAGGGTGCCTTCACGTACAGCCCCGGTTCGACCACCGTGCGCACCGGCGCCCCGAAGGACAGGACCACCGCCGCCTCGCGGGCATCGACCGTGTACAGCGACGCCGCCCCCAACAGGAGCAGCGCCAGACCAGCGACCGCGCCAGCGATGGTGGGGGTCCCGAGTTTCAGCTTGTCCATTGGCACCTCGGTCATTTTCCGGTCGCGATGTCGAAGCCCGCCCGCGTCTCGAGGGGGCTCCCCGATCCGTCGAGCCAGACCCTGCGCCCCGGGGGTACGAGGACCAGGGAGCGCCCGTCCAGCGCGCGCTCCACGGCTTCGGCCCAGAGGCGGTAGCGTGTGGTGTTCGAGGAGACCTCGACGCCCTGGTGAAGGGCCAACATCCGAGCGATGCTCCCCTGGGTCCGGGCCGCCGTGCGTTGTGCGAGCCCCTCGGCCGCGAGGGTCCGGGATGCTGCCTCGCCGAAGGCTTGTGGAAGCACCTGGGCTGCGTAGGCTTCGGCCTCGTTGACGAGCGTACGTTTTTCTTCGTCTGCGGAGATTACGTCGAGATAGGACGCGGCCACGGCGGCGGGGACTTGCACCGTGGAGAGGTGGACATCCAGGATCTCCACACCTAGCTCGGCGGCGTCAGCCACGGCCTGCATTTCGACGCGCGCCCGCAGCTGGAGCTCGCCCCGCCCCGACGCGAGCACGGCGTCCTGGGACTGATGCCCCACGTCGCCCACCAAGGTGGCCCGCCCGATCTGAACCAGCGCCGATCTTGGGTCGCTGATGTTGTAGGCAAAGGCCAGTGGATCGGACACCCGATAGTGGGCCACCGCTCCCAAGGCCACGAGGGAGTGATCGCCACAGAGCAACGGTTCCTCGGGCATGACCAGCTCGACGCGGCGCACGGCGGACACGTCCACGACGGTGACATTCTCGACTGGAGGGGGCAGCCGAATCAGTAAACCAGGCTCGGCGAGCCTCGCCAGAGGCGCTCCCAGGCGTTCGACGATGGCCTCGCTGCCTGGGGGCACGGTGTGCACGCCGCCCAAGAGGTAGACCACCACGAGCGCGGGCACCAGGCGTCGCGGAGCCCGCAACACTCCCACGGCCCGGTCCATGCGTCCGGTGCTCCCCTGCCGCTCCGAGGGGGCCCCGGGAAGCAAGCCACGGGAAGCGTCGAGCAGGATGCCCCAGGCGCCGAGGGCCGTTGCCACCGCCGCCAGCCCCAGCAGCAGCCGCGAACCCCCGTGCTCCATGAGCCCCAGCAGTTGCCCCAAGGCGACCATGAGGACCGCCCCGCGCAGGGCCGTGGCTCCATCTCGCTCGTCTGCGGGCTCGCGGGCCGCCAGCGCCAGGTCGGCGATCAAAACAGCGACGGCCAGGGCCACCGCGGCGCCGCTGGCGGCCGAGGTTTCCCACCCTCCGCGCAGGAGCAGCTCGAGGATCAAGCCTGCGGCGACCACGGCCGTACCCCAACGACCGACGCTGCGGGACAGGCCGCCGAGGACGCCGGGGAGGAGCGGCTGAGCGCACCGCAGCATGCCGAGGCCGGCGATCCACGCCAGGAGCACTCCCACCTGCACGCCAGCCAAGAGGGCAAGCAACGCCCCACCGTTGAGCAGACCCAGCCAGACCAGCAGACGCGCAAGGCGTGGTCCCCTGCCGGATTCGGAGAGGGGCTCGGGATCCTCGACGATGTCGGGATCGGTTGCCGCTTCGCTGTCGCGCGCCATCAGGGCATAGAGCACCCCGATGACCACGAGCAGCCCGCCCAGCCAGCCCAGCGGAGAGAGCATCTCGCCGAAGAAGAACCAGCCCAGCAGGGTGGCGAACAGCACTTCGGACATCGACAGCACCGCTGCCATGCCCGCGCCTACTTGGCGCATTCCCAGGTTTAGCAACCAAAAAGGCAGGTTGGTGCAGATGACCGCGAGGCCCAGCACCCAGAGCAACCCGGTGCCCGAGATGACCATGGTGCCCGCCACAAGGGCGATCGCAACCAGGACCACCGCCGCGACGCCCCACGCCACGAAGAGCGTGGTCAAGATGGGTGTGCCCTCTCGGCGGGTCGCCCGGGTGAGCACGAGGACGCCCGCGTAGCCCAGGGCCGACACCAGGGAGAGGACATCGCCGGCCATGAACCGCGGGTGGGAGAAGTGGCTGAAGTGGAAGAGCGAGACCCCGGAGAGCAGCGCCACGCCCACGATGGCGAGGGCCGCACCGGTCAGTGCATTGGACGAGGGTTTTTCCCGAAACAGCCAGAACGCGAGGGGGAACGCGGCGACCGGCGCCAGGTTGTGCAGGAAGATGGTGTTCGCGACGGTGGTGAAGGCGTACCCACCGACGAACGTGGAGGAGGCGAGGGCCAACACCAGACCGTAGACGACGCCCCACTTCAGCGTGGGGCGATCTGGCTTGAGGGCCGCGACCCGGGCCGGGGACGCCAGGACTGTCCACACACCAAAGACGAGCGCGACGAGCACCGCGCGCCAAGCTGCGATGGTGAGGAAGGGCGCCTCGGCCTGACGGGTGAACAGCGCCATGAGCGAGAAGGCAAACATGGCGCCCAAGACCAGGGCATGGCTGCGCGTGGGTCGCATGGGGCGAACTATATCGCAGGGCTCATCCCCGTACCCGTACCTGTACCCGTACCCGCACCCGAAATCGGCCCGAGGCGACCGTTCAGGGCTACTCTGCCCGCATGCTCCTGGCCGGTGGAGCTTCGAGCGGACCCTCTGCCAGGGCCCGCACCACGACGTCCAAGACCCTCAGCTCCGAGGGCTCGATGGGCCGGCTGGACAGTCGCAGGGACTGCTCGATGTGAGTCGCCAGGTAGGAGTTGGTGACCACGGTGTACTCTCGCTCGGGATCGAGGGGTTCACCGCCCACCGTAACCGAGACCATTTCCTGCGTGCTGCCCTCGGGTCGCCACGACCACTCCAGCCCCGCACACTGCAACGCCGAGGTCTCCCGGGTCGCCTCCGCAAAGGCATTTCGTCTCGCGAACCCTTCGATCTCCGCGCCTGTTGCCGTGAAGGTCACCGCCGTGTTGCTGAACGGCAGCACCTGGTAGACGTGAGCGTAGGTGATGTCTCCCGCGGGTAGATCGGCGCGAATCCCGCCACTGTTGTAGACGGCGACGTCCGATCCGGTGGCGACCAGCAGGCGCTCACAGATCCAGCTACCGAGCGGGCCTTGGAGGTAGGAGTCGCGGCGCACCTCGACGGGGGCCGTGCCCACGACCCTGCCGTAGCGCTCGTCCACCTCGGCGGTGACCACTTTCACGTGCTCACGAACGGCCGCGGCCGGCTGCAGCCAGCCCTCGTCGGGCACCAGGTCCACCAGCCGACCCTCGAGGGATACGATGGCATCGTCCTCCACCCGGATGTCCAAGCGCCCCACGCTTCGGGCGTAGCTCCCAGCCTGGACGACGTAGACACCCGCGCGTCGTTCGGGCTGCTGCAGGGCGTCGTGGCTGTGACCACCGACGATCAGATCGATGCCGGAGATCCGGTCCGCCAACATTCGGTCGGCTTCCAGCCCGGAGTGAGAGAGAACCACGAGTAGGTCCGTCTGGGGATCGAGGCGCTCGACCTGGCGGGTGACGGCCTGGACCGAGTCCTCGAGGGCCACGCGCTCCCAGCTTTCTCGGCTCACGAAGCGCTCGAGATCATCGGTGATCACGCCGATGACACCCACCTGGAGGCCACCAACCTCGAAGACACGGGCAGGCTCGAGACCCGGCATGGCGGGACCACCATCCGGGGAATGCAGGTTGGAGCAGAGAGCCGGCACCTTGCCAAACGCGACGAAGGCCGACAGCTCATCGAAGCCCCCGTCAAACTCGTGGTTACCCACTGCCCAGGCGTCATAGCCCCACTGCTCCACGAAGCGCGCGACGTGGCCACCTCGCACCCCTTCCAGCTCGAGCTCCGACAGGGGCGTGCCCGAGAGAAGGTCGCCAGCATCCAGCAGCAGGACCGCATCTTCTCGCGCCCGGACCGTGCGCAGGTAGGCGTCCAGATCGAGAAAGCCGCCGATAGGCGGTGCGCCGTCGAGCCAGCGGGCAGCGGTGGGCCGGAAGTGGCAGTGCATGTCGTTGGTGTGCAGCAGCACGAAGCTGCCCGCGCCCACGGAGTCGGCAGCCGGGGGCGCGGGCCCGACCGCCTGCCCGTGACAGCCGCCGAGGACCGCCGATGCCAGGACGACGACACCCAGGCGGCAGGTCGGAAGCCGACCCAGGCTAGGCATCGCAGCCGCAGTCCGTCGGCGGCGCGGCTGTGGGGGCGGGGGGCTGTCCGGCAGCCGTGGGTCGGGTGATCGGTGCGCGCTCACCCCGCTTCTCGAACAGATCGTTGCGGAACACGATGCGGGCGACGACCTTGGCCACCAGCCGGATGGGGAAACGAACGGGACAGAACACGATGCCTCCTCGCGGATCCGGGACCGCGCCTCTCTATCCTGCCAGGAAGCGGTCGGCCCTGGGGTCGTCAGTCGGGGGGTCTGGCCAAGGGATCGCCGCTAGGTCTATTCACCCCGCCTCCGGGCTTGGCCTCCCCCCAGGCGGTCCAAGCCTCGCCGTTCCATCCGTAGACGACCGGCGTGATCGGATCTTCCAACGACTCCCACAGACGCCGGATACCCACGGTCACGATGGTCTCGAGCTCGCGGTCACCCAAAGCGAAGGCCACGAGCACTCCTCGCGCGGGGATTCCCACGGCGAAGTCAGAGCCACCAAAGCGCAGGCGCAGGGCTTCGGGTGAGAACAGCGCTGCCTGGTCGAGCCCATCCCCTTCGGCGGAGAGCAGGTAGGTGCGGGTGTCACCCTCGACGGGAACCACCTGAGGCCGTTCGGTGGACATCCCCTCTTGGACCGCGGTCACCGCGCGTTGCTCGACCACGGCCATATCGCAGGCCCACGCCTCGAGATCCGCCTGGGTGACCATGCGCTGCCCTTCCCCCTCCGGGACGGTGAAGCACAGAACGAGGTCTTCGGCGAAGTCGCGACATGCCACCACGGCGGCCGGGCCCTCTGCTCCGTTGGCCCTCACCTTCTCGGACCAAGCCACCTGGATGCTGGCGCGCTCCACCAAGGGCATCACGTCCTGAGGAGGCCCCGCCAGGCAGACCGACAACAGGAGCAGCGACCACACGGGCTACTCGGAGAGCTGATGCTCGTCGACCAGCGGCCCGATCTCCTTGCGGAGCGTCTTGCCCGAGGCATCGCGCTGGGCGAGCAGCTCGGACACGCGAGCGGTCATGGTGCGCTGGCGCTGGCAGAGCACCTTGGCCATCTCGTGCACCAGGCGGTAGGCGGCCAGGTTGTCGTCGGTCAGCAAGCCCTCGAACTCGTAGCGCGGGAAGCGGAACACGGTGGCCTCGCCGCGGGAGCCGACCGAGGCGCTCCGGGGACTGCCGTCGATGACCGCCATTTCGCCGACGCATGCCCGCGGTCCCAAACGGGCGATCTCCCTCACCGGCCCTACGTCCTCGCAGCGGGTGACCACCACCTCGCCCTCGAAGACAACGTACCAGCCATCGCCCTCGGCGCCTTCGGCGAAGAGCTCCTGGCCGTCACGGAGGCGACGGATCTGCATGATGTGAACAATCTCGGAGAGCTCTCCGGCGCTCAACCCTTCGAACATGGGTGTCTCGAGCAGGAAGAGGATGATCTGTTCGAGTGTGATGGTCTTTCGGCTCATGCTCCACCAGCCAGTGAGCCCGACGGGGCCCGCGTCACCCGTTCATACCACAAGCGCGCGGCGCCACGGAACCCATGGCACGGAATCGCCTCCTCGAGACCACGGCGCACCGACCTCCCCGTCCCCCAATGCTCAGTCCCCGCTCTGCACCAACGCGACCATGCGCAGCTCGAGTTCCTCGGTAGCGCGTGCTCGAGCGTCGCGGCCTGCTGCCGGGGCAGGCAGGGAGCCGTAACGCACCTCGACCTTCGCGAATGGCAGCGGCAACAGGAAACGGTCCCAGGAACGTGCCCGCCAGGCCGGCTTGGCATGCACGGCCAGGAGCACGAGAGGACGCTGGCTCATGCTGGCCAGCGCCGCCGCGCCAGGCTGAACCACGCGGCGCGGGCCCCG
>CAZVHW010000061.1:0-19803 GCA_964626835.1 uncultured Enterobacterales bacterium | reverse complement strand
AGGACAGGACGCCCATGACCAAGACCGCCGCCGCCCCCATGGCCAGCAGGCGACTGTTCATCTCCTGGCGGAGCATGAGCGCCAAGGCAAGGGGAAGCATGGCGGCACACGCGGCGCCCGCCTGGTTGGGATTGACGTAGGGAGCGAAGAAGGGATCGCGGGCGTAGGCCGGCACGCCCGATGACCAGTAGATGTACGGCGCATCGGTGGCCCAATGCAGCGCCGCAAGCGCTGTGCACGCCACCCCGGCCGCCACCAACACCCAGGCCACGGTGCGGGCCCGGCGCAGGCTGCGCAGGAGCGCCGCGCTTCCCAGCCCCACCAGCCCGATGGCCAGGGCGAACTGGAAAGCCAACAGCGCACGACGGGGTTCGAGGGCCAGCACGTGCCGCTCGACGCCCACGAAGGCCAAGATCCGGTTGACCGGCCCCGCCACGACCGGCTGCAGCGCCTCTCGGCCCGCCGCGTCCAGCGGGAGGAAAGACGTGGCCACCGAGGCCAGCGCCACCAGGAGCACCGCGAGCAGCAGGGATCCCACCCAGGGCAGGGGACGCGCACGCAGGCCGAACCAGGCCGCCGCGGCGCCCACGACTGCGCACAGCAGGCCCACGACCAGGCGAGGCCCCGGGTGGACCGAGGCGTAGGGCAGCAGGGCCGCCAGGTACAGCAGCGGCAGCAGCGGAACCAGCCAGCGCTCGAGGCGTCTGTGTCGGAAGGACTCTCGTGTCATGGCAGCCAGGGTGGACATGGCCTATTCGCTTCGCGGGACTCGCGCTGGCAGATCCGGCAAGGCGCCGGCCTTCACTGAGGCGGCAGTGGCGGGCGGAAGGCCCAGGGATCCCCCACCTGACGCTTCTGCGCAGCGCGGCTTGTTGGCTGACGGGGTGAGCATGGCGTATTAGCTACGCCTGATTCAGGCTGGCGGATCCAGCAGGGTGCCAGCCTCCACTACGCCGACAGTGGCGGTCCAGGGGTCTCCAGACTCCCGCATGCCGAGCGACCGCCGAACGGTATCGAGCACAGCCCATGGCCGATCAGAACAGTCAACGCGAAGCTCTCCTCATCCACTACTGGTACATCCTCCAGAAGCGGAAGACGGTGGTCCTGGTCTTCATGGCCGTCCTGGCCATCACCGTCACCATCGGCACGCTGCTGTCCGATCGGTACTACAGCTCCACCGCCATCCTCGAGATCCAGCCCAAGGCTCCGGTCGTCTTCGAGCTAGACGAGGTGACCGAGATGGTCACGACGTCGACAGCCGTCGAGATGCGGGCGTACTACGGCACCCAGTACCGCATCCTCCAGAGCCGCACCGTCATCAACGAAGCCATCGAGCGCCTGCGCGAGGAGCATGGTGTCACCGACTTCGACCAGCTCGAAAACCCCGTCAAGCACTTCCGGACCGGCCTCTCCATCGAGCCCGACGCAGAGACCCACCTCGTAGAAATCGTCTTCGAGTACACCGATCCGGAAAAAGCCGCCCTGTTCTCGAACGTGCTGGCGGAAGCCTACATCGACCTCAACCTCGAGCGCTCCCTCGACGCCGCCAAGCAAGCCCTGGAGTGGCTCGAGGATCAGAGCCGCACGTACCGAGTGCGCAAGACCGAGGCCCAGCAAGCCGTCCACGACTACATGTGGGACGAAAACCTGCTGGGCATGCAGGAAGGCCGCAGCCGCACCCAGGACGCGCTGAAGGAACTTCAGAGCGCATGGAGCCTCGCGCACACCGAGCGCGTGCAGGTCGAAGCCACCCTGGCCGACCTCAGGCGCCTCCGCGCCCGCGAGGACCTGACCGCCCTCGCCAGCTACCTCTCCGACGAGGATCCGGTGCTCCAGCGTCGTATCGCCCGCCTGCGCGAGCTGCAGGAAGAGCAGGCCAACCTCGAAGGCCGCTACCTGCCCGACCACCCCACCATGCGGCAGCTCACAACGGAGATCGAGCAGGTGCATACCGCCATGCAGGAGCAGGTGGACGACATCATCGAAGCTCGCAAGGCGGAGCTCGAGGTGGTCGACGCGCGGGAAGAAGCCCTGCAGGTGGACATGGGAGCGGTCACGGCGGAGCTCCAAGCCCTGGAGATCAAGCTCATCGATCTCGACCTGCTCAAGGCGGAAGCCGAGCGCAACGAAGGCTTCCACAAGAACCTCGATCAGCGCATGTCCGAGGTCGACCTGTCCAAGATGATCAAGGCCAACAACGTCCGCGTCGTCGACCCCGCCATCGCGAACGCCGACCCGGTGCGCCCCAAGCTGCCCGTCAACGTCGCCATGGGCCTGCTGATGGGCCTGTTCGGTGGCTGCGCCCTGGCCTTCTTCATGGAATACCTGGACAGCACCGTCAAGAGCCGCGAAGACGTGGAGATCACGGTGGGCATGCCCTTCATGGGCATCGTGCCGCTGATCGAGGAGCAAGACCTCAAGTCCCTCACCAACACCCGGGACCGCTCCATCTTCGTGCACGCGGTGCCGCGATCCAACGTGGCGGAAGCCCTGCGATCCGTGCGCACCAACCTGCTGTTCTCGGGTCATGGGCTACTCAACCGGCTGCTCATCACCTCGGCCCTGCCCCAGGAAGGCAAGTCCTTCCTCACCTCGAACCTCTCGGTGCTCATCGCCGCCACCGGCAGTCGCCTGCTGGTCATCGACGCCGACCTGCGACGCCCCAACCTGCACAAGCTGTTCGAGCTCGAGAACAGGCAGGGCCTGTCCACCATTCTCGCCGGAATCAACACCTTCGACGACTGCGTCATCCAGACCCACGTGCCAAACCTGGACATCCTGCTGGCCGGCCCCACCCCGCCAAACCCGGCCGAGCTGCTGGGCTCGGAGCGCATGACCGAGCTGTTGGACAGCATCGACGGCTACGACATGATCCTCATCGACTCCCCGCCGGTGAACGTCGTGGCCGACCCGCTCATGCTCTCTTCCCTGGTAGACGGCGTGCTGGTCATCATCGCAGCCAACGCCACCTCCCGCAGCCTGGTGGCCCGCACCCGCGACCTGCTCATGGAGGTCAACGCCAACGTGCTGGGTGCCGTGGTCAACAAGCTCAACGTCCGACGCGCCGGCTACGGCTACTACTACTACGACTACGGCTACTACGGCGATCGCGACGAGCCGACGGGCCCCGGGTCCGGCAAGCCGGGCGGGAGCACGGGCCCCAAGGAGCTGACCCAGAAGGGAGCGTAGCGAGGGTAGGTCCCGCCCCTGGACGGAGCACGGCCGCGGGCAGCTAGTACTCCTCGGAGTTGTCCCAGCCGCTCATGCAGTCGGGATCGTCGAAGTCCTCGACCCCATCGCCGTCGTTGTCGCTGGAATCGCTGCACTCCGAGACGTTGTTGTAGCCCTGGTCCTCGGTCTCGTCCAAGCCGTCGTCGCAGTCCGGATCGAGGGTGTCGATCCAGGTGTCGCTGTCGTTGTCGACCCCGTCGTTGCACTGGGTGGAGGGATCTTCCTCGTCGGTGTCCGAGGCGCCGGTGCAGCCCGGGTCGTCGGCGTCGTCGAGGCCGTCGCCGTCGTTGTCCGTGCCGTCGTTGCAGTCGGTACCGCCCGTCGCACCACCATCCTCGGTGGTGTCGTACGCATCGCTGCAGTCCGGATCGTCGGTGTCGTACCAGCCGTCGCCGTCGTTGTCGGCGCTGTCGCTGCACTCGGTGCCGTTCTCTTCGTCGGTGTCGGTGGCGTCGTCGCAACCCAGGTCGTCTTCGTCGATGTCGCCGTCGCCGTCGTTGTCCACACCGTCGTTGCAGGCGAAGGGATCCGTGGCCTCGGTCTCGTCGGGGCCCCATGAGCAGTCCGGATCGTCGCCGTCGATCCAGCCGTCGCCGTCGTTGTCCACGTTGTCGTTGCAGTCGCCGTAGGCGCCTTCGTCGTTGTCCCAGGCCCAGAGGCAGTCGGCCAACTCGTCCGCGTCCACGAGGCCGTCGCCGTCGTTGTCCACGTTGTCGTTGCACTCCCCAGCGCCGGTCCAGCCGGCTTCGGCGGTGGCGTCCCAGCAGTCCGGGTCGTCCTCGTCGGACCAGCCATCGCCGTCGTCGTCCGAGCCGTTGGTGCAGGAGGAGGACAGGTCGCTCTCGTCGTCGTCCAGGGCGTCCAGGCAGCCCACCAACTCGTCTGCATCGACATCACCGTCGCCGTCGTTGTCCAGCCCGTCGTTGCAGGCCTCGATGCCGAAGCCAACCTAGTCTCCCAGGCTGTCGCAGTCGGGATCGTCCGCGTCGACCCAGCCGTCGCTGTCGTTGTCCACGCCGTCGGAGCAGGGATCGTCCGTGGCCTCGCTCTCGTCCCAGGCCCAGAGGCAGTCGAGATCGCTGCCGTCCTGCACGCCGTCGCCGTCGTCGTCCGTCATGTTGTTGCAGGCCGCGCTGCCGGGCGTCGAGGACTCGCTGGAGCCCGTCACGCACTCGTCATCCTCCCCGTCCGTCCAGCCGTCACCGTCGTTGTCCGACCCATCCGAGCAGTTGGAGTGGGGATCGGCCTCGTCGGGATCCAGAGAGTTGGCGCAGCCCGGATCCTCGCCATCGACGAAGCCGTCGCCGTCGTTGTCCTGCCCGTCGTCGCAGGCCGCAGGCGACAAGCCCTGCTCCACGCCCAGGTCGGTGCAGTCCAGGTCTTCGTCGTCCACCCACCCGTCGCCGTCGTTGTCCACGCCGTCGGTGCAGTCGCCGGTGTTGGAGGTCTCGTCTTGGTCGAAGGCGTCGGCGCATTGGTAGTCGAGCCCATCGCTTCGGCCGTCACCGTCGTCGTCGGCGCCGTTGGTGCAGGCCGCGGCGGCGTAGCTGCCATCTTCCGACGTTCCCAGCTGGCAGTCGGGATCGCCGCTGTCCACCCAGCCGTCGCGGTCGTCGTCCGAGCCGTTCGAGCAGGTCGCGTCTTCGGGATCCTCGGATGGATCGAGGGCCGAGGTGCAGTCACCGTCGTCCGCGTCGACCCAGCCGTCACCATCGTCGTCCGTGCCGTCGTTGCAGGGCAGCTCGAGGTACCCGACCTCGCTCTCGAGCACCAGGCAGTCGGGATCCTCGAGGTCCACCCAGCCGTCGCCGTCGTTGTCGGCCGAGTCGAAGCAGTCCGCGGCGGTGGCCTCGACGTTGTCCCAGGCGTCATCGCAGTCGGCATCGTCCAGATCCACGTTCTCGTCGCCGTCGTTGTCCACCCCGTCGTTGCAGGCGTAGGCGCTGGCGTACCCACCCGCGCTCTCGTCCAGGCCGTCGTGACAGTCGGGGTCTTCGTCGTCCACCCAACCGTCGCCGTCGTTGTCGAGGCTGTCGAGACAGCTGGCGTGCAGGCTGGCCTCGTCGAGGTCCCAGGCGTCATCGCAGTCGGTGTCGTCGGCGTCGGTGTCTCCATCGCCGTCGTCGTCCGCGCCGTTGTTGCAGTCGTACAGCTCGAAGCCGACCTCCTCGCCCCACTCGGCGCAGTCGGGATCCTCGTCGTCCACCCAGCCGTCACCGTCGTCGTCCAGCCCGTCTTCGCAGCTGTCCAGGTCGGGCTGCTCGAGGTCGTCCCAAGCGAAGTCGCAGTCGCTGTCGCCGCCGTCGCTGTCGCCGTCACCGTCGTTGTCCACGCCGTCGTTGCACTCGCGGTCGCCCACGTCGGTCTCTGGATCGCCGGCCATGCAGTCGGGGTCGTCCATGTCGGCCCAACCGTCGCCGTCGTTGTCGGCCCCGTCCTCGCAGGAGTCGGCGCTGTCGTCCTCGTTGGTGTCGTCGGCGCTCAGGCAGCCGGAATCCGACGCATCCGCGAGGAAGTCGCCGTCGTTGTCCACCCCGTCGTTGCAGTCGTAGGCGCTGTCCAGGCCCAACTCGGAGTCGCCGCCGTCGCAGTCCGGGTCGTCGCCGTCCGTCCAGCCGTCCAGGTCGTTGTCGGTGCCGTCCCAACAATCGCCCGGATCGGTCTCGTCGGTGTCGGCGGCGTCTTCGCAGCCGGGATCGTCGGCATCGGTCAGGCCGTCGCCGTCGTTGTCGGCCCCATCGTTGCACGCATCGCCGGTCACGCTCGTCTCTTCGTCCCCGCTGTCGCAGTCGGGGTCGTCGGCGTCGAACCAGCCGTCGCCGTCGCCGTCGTGGCCGTCCTCGCAGTCGGCCGCGTCGTCGACTTCGCTGCGGTCGGTCCCATCCTCGCAGCCGTAGTCTGCCGCGTCCACCAGGCCGTCGCCGTCGTTGTCGGCGTTGTCGTTGCAGCCGTAGCTGTAGTCGTAGTCCGTCTCGGTGGTCCCACCGTCGGCGCACTCGGGATCGTCCCCGTCGGTCCAGCCGTCGTCGTCGTCGTCCAGCAAGTTGTTGCAGGCGGTGACGGCGTCGGTCTCGTCGGAGTCGGAGCCGTCGGCGCAGCCGGGGTCGTCGGCATCGGTCAGGCCGTCGCCGTCGTTGTCCGCTCCGTCGTTGCACTCGTAGGCCGAAGAGGATGGGGACTCGCTGGTGTCGGTGGAGGCGGTGCAGGCGGGATCGTCCAGATCGACCCAGCCGTCACCGTCGTCGTCGAGGCTGTTGGCGCAGTCCGCGTCGTCCTCGACGTCGTCGTAGGCGTCGTCGCAGTCGGGATCGTCGGAGTCCCTCAAGCCGTCGCTGTCGTTGTGGTCCCCGTCGTTGCACTCAGTGGCACCGTAGCCCGACTCCGTCGTGCTTGTGTCGCAGTCCGGATCGGCCGCATCCGTCCAGCCGTCGCTGTCGTTGTCCACCGTGTCCTGGCACCCGTCGGCCTCGACGTCGGTGGAGGCCGGGGCGGTCGGGCAGTTGGTGTCCAGGTAGTCCACGGCCCCGTCACCGTCGTTGTCCACGCCATCGTTGCACTCGTAGCTGCTGTCGAAGCCGGCCTCGGTGGAGCCGCTGGAGCAGTCGGGATCGTCACTGTCCGTGTAGCCGTCGGCGTCGTTGTCCACGCCGTCGGAGCAGTCCGGGGTCTCGCTGTCGTCGCTGGCGTCGGCGCAGTCGGAGTCGTCACCGTCGGTCAGGGTGTCGCTGTCGTTGTCCACCCCGTCGTTGCACTCGGTGCTGCCCAGGCCCCACTCGGTGCCCAGCTCCGCGCAGTCGGGATCGTCCTCGTCGGTCCACGAGTCGCCATCGTTGTCGATGCCGTCCTCGCAGACAGGGGACTCCGAGCCGTCCCACGCGCTGGTGCAGTCCGGGTCGTTTCCGTCGAGGTAGGGGTCGTCGTCATCGTTGCTGACACCGTCGGAGCACTCGCCTTCGTTGGCCCAGGACCCCTCGTCATCGGTGGTCGCCTCGTCGCAGTCCGGGTCGTCCAGGTCGGTCCAGGTGTCCCCGTCGTTGTCCAGCCCGTCCTCGCAGAGGTTCTGCTCGCTGTCGTCCAGGCCGCTCTCGCAGCCGGGGTCGTCGTCGTCGTAGTCGCCGTCACCGTCGTTGTCTTCGCCGTCGTTGCACTCGTAGTCGGTGTCGTAGCCGGACTCGGTGTCGCCGGCGTGGCAGTCGGGATCGTCCTCGTCGGTCCAACCGTCGCCGTCGTTGTCCTCGCCGTCCACGCAAGGCTCGGCCGACTCGCGGTCGTCGTCGGCGTCCTCGCAGTGCTCGTCGTCGGCGTCGATGTCTCCGTCGTCGTCGTTGTCGTCGCCGTCGTTGCACTCGGTGTCACCGACCCCGATCTCGTCGAAGCCACCCTGACAGTCGGGATCGTCCGCGTCGATCCAACCGTCCTCGTCGTTGTCTTGCTCGTCTTGGCAGGGGTCTTCCTCGTACTCGCCCCAGGCGTCGTCGCACCAGTCGTCGTCGGCGTCGATGAGCTTGTCCCCGTCGTTGTCTTCGCCGTCGTTGCAGACTCCGTCTCCGTAGCCCGATTCCTCGGTGCCATCCTCGCAGTCGGGATCGTCGTCGTCGCTCCAGCCGTCGTTGTCGTCGTCCTGGCCGTTCTCGCACTGGGTGACGGGGCTGGCGAGCACCTCCACGTTGGGCACGGTGATCTCGACGATGGTGTCCTGCACGAAGCCCTCGGGCCCCACGCTGCCGCTGGTGACTGTGCGCGCGGTGCCGTCGAAACCCTGGACCATGAAGGTCATCTGCTGCCCCAGGGAGTTACCCGGACGCAGCTCGACACTCGGCAGGGCTTCCGCGCTGCCCGCGAGGGACAGCGTGATGACGAGCTCGGGCTCGTCGTCGTCCAGGCGGATGTTCCGAATCTCGCCCAGGTCGCCCACCGCCTCGCCTTCGGCCAGGGCGTTTCCGTCGCTGTCGACGAAGGGGGTCTCGGGATCCGCGATGAGCAAGAGGGAGTCCGCGACCGCCATGATCTCGGCCGGATCGCCGTCGAGATAGACGATCATCGAGGTGGAGACCTCGACGGGCGGACAGCCGGTCAGGACGATGGGTACCAGCAGGCCGGAGGCCAGCGCGAGGGCGCGGAAGAAGCTGGGTGATCTTTGCATGTTCGGCCCCTTCATGGCAGCACCACCACGACGTCACCCTCTGGGGGTGGTGGTGGCTCGAGCGCCTTGGCCAGCAGGACGGCGCCGGTCACACCGCCGCCAACGACGGCGGCGGAGGCGGCCCAGAAGGTCCAGCGAGCGTAGACGGGAGGCAGCTCCACCAGCTCGCTTTCACCCCGATCGGCAGCCTTGAGCCGAGCCTTGATGGTGTGTCGGCTGCGGGCGCCCACCCGCACGGACAGGACCGCCGGCTCGACGCCGCTGGCTTCCACCCTGACCCTGACGGTGCCCCGGTCCACCGAGGGCAACACCACCTTCTTGCCCTGGCCGATGGGCGTACCGTCGATGGACACCTGGGCGTCAACGCTCCCGGTCTTGATGGTGAGGCGGGAGCCTTGGTCGGTCAGGTTGGCCGCGAGCTCGCCCTTGGTGCCGTCGGAGGTGTCCACCGGACGGAACACGTCGGCGTAGCCATCCAGGTGCAGCCGGACGCGGTGCTCGCCGAGCTCGATGCCCTCGAGCTCGATGGGCGTGACCCCGACCGTCTCGCCGTCCAACCACACGGTGGCGCCTTCGGGCGTCGAGTTGACCTCCAACAGGCCCGCCGACTCGCGCAGCTCCACCTCGAAGACCAGGTTCTCGCCGGTGGTGAACGAAAAGGTCTGCCCCACCGCCTCGTGGCCGTCGGCGGAGATGCGCCAACGATGGTTGCCCTGGGCCAGATCCCGAATGCGGATGGGGGCAGGGCCCACCACGTTGCCGTCGACCTCGACCGTGGCTCCGGCTGGCTGCACCGAAAACTCGATGGTGCCGCGGCCCGCCACGAGCTGCGCCTCGACCCGGGTGGTGAGTTCCTCGCGCATGTCCACCTTGCGAACGTAGGGATCGTAGTGGTCCTTGACCACGCGCACAACGTGGCGCCCCGCGGGGAAGTACCCGACATAGGGGATCGTGCCCGCTTCCACGCCATCGACCCAGACAGCCGCGCCGTCCACGTTTGCGGCGACGGTGAGCATGCCGGTGGGTTCGTCTGCCAGGGCGACACCTGAGTGCAGCAGCAGCCCCAGCACGACGGTGAGGACCAACCTTGCCGCGAAGGCGAACCCGCGTGACGGGCCGTCGGCTCGATGGAGAGGCGAAAACATCCGTACGGCGATGGGGGTCATCGGTTCTCCCTGGCGGAACTGAAGGAGTCTATCACCTCATCCAGGCTCCAGTCCCCACACGGTCCCTGGACCTCGACACTCTCGTCCTGACAGGCTCGGGTGGAGGGCCCGATCGCGAGACAGTCAGCCGGTGCCAGCACGCCTCGCGTCCCCGATGCGCCGCGTGACCCGCCGTGCGTCGAGCCACTCGAGGAGGGGGATCAGGTGCTTGCGGGTCAGCCCCCAGCGCTCCTTGGCCTGGGAGGGGGTGAAGGATCCCTCCGAGCGCAGCCAGCCTCGCACGTCGGCCGCCAGCTCGGCCAGCACCTCGCCGTGGCCCATGAAGGGCCCGACCCGCTGCAGGACCCCCTGGTCCAACAGGTAGTGAACGATGGCGTCGGCATCGCGATGAGCCGCCGCGGCGAGCAGGGCGTGGGGTGGCTCGAGCTGCAGCCGGACCCGTCGGGTCAACGCCTCGATGCGATCGGCGGCCGCTCGCTGCCCGGGATCGAGGGCCAGCTCGAAGCCGGCTGCCTGGTAGCGGCCGCGCCCCCGCCGGATCGCTCCACGCGCGGCAAGCCACTCGAGCAAGGCTTCGAGGACACGATCGTCCAGAGCCTTCAAGGGCCCCGTCACCAACTCCTTGCGCTTGGCACCGGGAGAGAGAGGGTTCGTCGCGTGGTAACGTTCGAGCGCGCCCACCACGGCGTCTCGGAGCCGCTCGACCACGCTGGCGTGAAAGGCCCGGTCCCCCAGCAGGATCCCCAGCCCTTCCGGGTCGTCTTCTGCCAGCAAGCAGCCGCGCCGCTCCGCCTCGACCCGCGACAGGCCGCGCAACCCGGCCCGCACGAGGTAGACGTCGCGGCCCCCGGCATCCAGGCGCGCCAGCTGGACCGCGCTGGAGATCCGCTCCCGATGCCGCACTGGCCACGCCCAGGGATCGAGCGCGCGCCCACCCCCCAACGTGACGATGGGCGACGCCCGGCGAAGCACGAAGCGGTCGTCAGGAAGGCAGGCCACGGGCTTGGCGAGCCTCAGCTGGAGGTAGCCTTCCCACGCCTCGTCGGACGGGCCGACGGACCACTCGTCGACCGCTGGGGGGACACGATCCACCCCGAGTGGACGAGCGAGGGCCACCACCTCGGCGGTACCGGTCAGGAAGCGGACCTCGGCCCCGTCCTCGATCACCGGGGCGCCGGCCAGGTGCCGATAGGCCACGTCCACCACGCGGGTCTGGGGAACCGAGCCCGGTGCGACCACCTCGTGGCCACGCTCGATCTCGTCCTTGCCCAGGCTCAGGTTCATGGCCGTCCGGAGGCCCGCTCGCGTCCCGTCCACCGCCGCGCCGTGCACCTGAATGCCACGCACGCGCACGCGTGGCTTACCCGGAACGACCTCGATCTGGTCGCCATCCCTGAGCACGCCGGAGCGCACGGTGCCCGTGACCACGGTGCCATGGCCGCGCTGGGAGAACACCCGATCGACGGGCAGGCGAAAGGGCCCCTGGAGCAGGCGTGCGCGGGGTCGCAGCTCGTCCAGCCTCGCCACCAGCTCTTCAACGCCCAGACCCGTGACCCCGGAGACCGCCACGATGGGCGCGTCGGCCAGGGCGGTGCCCTGCAAGGTCTCGCGCACGTCGTCCTCGGCGAGCATGAGCAATTCCTCGTCCACCATGTCGGCGAAGGTCAGCGCCACGAGCCCCTGCTCCACCGCGAGCAGGTCGAGGATGGCCAGATGCTCCGAGGTCTGGGGCATGACGCCGTCCATGGCCGAGACGCAGAGCAGGACCGCGTCCACCCCAGAGGCCCCGGCCACCATGGTGCGCACCAGCCGTTCGTGTCCCGGCACGTCCACGAACGCCAGGCTGCGGCCCGAGGGCAGCTCGAGCTGGGTGAAGCCGAGCGCGATGGTGATGCCTCGGTCCTTCTCCTCCGGCAGGGTGTCCAGGTAGACCCCGGTGAGCCTCTCGATGAGGGTGGTCTTGCCGTGATCGATGTGACCGGCGGTGCCAACGACGAGGTACTGGGTGGGATCGGACATGGAGGGAAGCTAATCGAGTGGAGGCTCGGTGGGTGGGGTACCGGTTACTCCCACCGCCGGAAACCCACGGGAGTCCCCCATGAACCCCATGACCATCCTCCGTGTCCTCTGGCGCGCCCCCTTGGCCCTGGTCTGGACCCTGCTGAGCCACTGGTCCCACCGTCTCCGCGGGTTCCTCTTCCCCCGCACCTGGGGCGTCAGCTACGGCAACGACATCATCGGAGGTTGGGGCCGCGGCCTCGCCTGGATCATGGGGGTCCGCATCGTCGAGCGCAACGAGCGCACGGGTCCCCTCGGCGACGTGATCATCTGCAACCACATGGGCTTCCTGGACGTCCCGGTCATCCTGTCCTTCTTCCCGGCGGTGTTCATCATCAAGGGCGAGATGAAGAAGGCTCCCTACTTCGGCAAGGCCCTCGCCAAGCACGGGCACGTCTTCGTCGAACGCTCGAGCACCACCGGCCGGCGCTCGGCTCGAGAAGGGGTCGAGCGGGTGCTGTACCGCGACGAGCGGCTCATCGTCTTCCCCGAAGGGCGGGCAAGCCCCGGGGCCGAGCGCCTGCCCTTCAAGCCCTTCTGCTTCTTCGAGGCCCAGCGTCAGGGCAAGACCATCGAGGCCTGCGTCATCGACTACCTGCCCGACCGCACCCAGCTGAAGTGGGACGTCAACCGGGGCATGGTCCCCCAGCTCGTCGAGCTGGTCGGCCGTCGCCGCACGGAAGTCAGCATCGAGTTCCTGGGCAAGTTCCAGCCGAGCGACCCCGCAGCCGACGCCGAGCACTGGAAAGACGTCATCCAGGGCAAGCTCGAGGAGTACGATCGAGAGCGAGAGGCGGCCTCGTGAGCGAGAAAAGGCGTAGGATGATCCGAGCAGGGCCCCCGCCCCGCGACGAGGTGAAAGCGTGTACAAAGGCATCAAGCCACCCACCACGGGCCTCAGAGGAGCCGTCGACCACGTCCTGGCGCGCAACCTCGAGCGCATCCTGCCCCTCAAGGGCAAGAAGCTCCTCCGCCGGTTCGACGCGGCCACCATGGAGGTCAAGGCCACCCAGCAGGGGGTGATGCGCGAGATCCTCGACTACGCAGCCGACACGGAGATCGGCCGCCGGCATGCCTTCCCCTCCATCCGCTCCTACCGCGACTTCCAAGACGCCCTGCCCGTCCGGGACTACGAGGATCTCCGCCCCTACGTGGACCGCCACGCCGAGGGAGAGCGCGACGTCCTCTTCCCCGGCAAGCCCCTGATGTACAACCGCTCGAGCGGCACCACGGCCAAGCCCAAGCTGCTGCCCGTGACGCCCTGGGCCTTCGAGCGCACCATCAAGGACCGAGGTCAGCTCTGGCTCTACAGCATGATGCGGCACTTCCCGGGCATCTACGCGGGCAAAGACCTCACCCTGGTCAGCCCGGCGGTCGAGGGTCACACGGCCGACGGCACCCCCTATGGCTCCCTCTCGGGCCTGGTCTACCGCAACATCCCCGCCTTCATGAAGCGCGTCCACAGCGTGCCCGAAGACACGGTCCTCATCCGAGACTACCTCACCAAGCTGTACACCCTGCTGCGCTTCGCGCTGGGCAGCGACGTCAGCTGCATCGTCACCGGAAACCCCGCCACCGTCGTCAACATGGCCACGCGCGCCGACAAGTGGAAGGAGCTGCTGATCCGCGACATCCGCGACGGAACGATTCGCGCCGATCTGCCCCTCGAGCTCGCCATCCGCACCCAGTGCGAGGCCCTGCTCCGGCCCGACCCCGAGCGCGCGGCCCAGCTCGAGGCCCTGGCCGAAGCCCACGGCCGGCTGCGGCCGGCTGAATACTGGCCCAACCTCAAGCTGATCCACACCTGGAAGAACGGCAACTGCCGGCTGGTGCTTCCCCAGCTCGAGCCCTGGTTCTCGCCGGACACGCCCACCCTGGACTTCGGCTACATCGCCTCCGAGCTGGCCGCCACCGACGTCATCCTGCCCCACAACGACGGCTCGGTGCTCCAGGTGAACAACGCCTTCTACGAGTTCACCCTCGAGGACGCTGGCGACGATCCCAAGCGCGACTTCCTCCAAGCCCACGAGCTCGACGTCGGCGGGCGCTACTTCGTGTACATCACCACCTTCTCGGGCTTGTACCGCTACGACATGAACGACGTGGTCGAGGTCCTCGAGCACTACAACCAGGCGCCGGTGCTGCGCTTCCTCTACAAGGGCAAGGGCATCACCAGCATCCAGGGCGAGAAGCTGTCCGAAGCCCAGCTCATCGAGGCCATGGCCCGCGCCGAGCGAACGACCGGCACGGCCTACGGCTTCTTCGTGGGCTGGGCCAACCCCGACGCGTCCCGATACGATCTCTACGTCGAGTTCCCGTTCCAGACCACCCACGCGGACCGCGTGCGCTTCGCCTCCGCGGTGGACCGGGCCTTGGCCGAGGTCAACGTCGAGTACGAAGCCAAGCGCTCTTCCAACCGCCTGCGCGCCCCCCGGGTCATCCCCCTGGTGCACGATGCCTTCGACCGCTACCGCGACCTGCGCATCGGCGAGGGAGCCCTGTCCGGCCAGCTCAAGTGGCTGCACTTGAGCGGCACACAGGCCGATCACCACCGCATGCAGTGTCTGGCGGCACCGGGAGTTCAGCCGGCAGACCCCGCCTAGTCGGCAAAAAAACTGATAGGTCGGTTTCCTCCGCAGTCCTCGCGCATTGCAAAGGTTGCCATCCGGATTCACGCCGAGCCCCGCCCCCAGGGAACGACGCGGGACCCCGCAGGAAGTGTCAAAGGCCCTTTGAAGCCACGACCCTCGCTGTTAGGTCCGCCGCTCGCTCTCGGATTAGCGAACGGAGACTACGCATGAGCCGCTACGACGTTGCGATCATCGGCATGGGATGCCTATTCCCCAGCGCCAGCTCCCTCCAGCGCTACTGGCAGAACGTCCTGGACGGAGACAGCTACTTCGAGCCGATGCCCCGCCACCTCTGGCACCTCGACAACTTCATGTCCAAGGACCGATCCAAGCGCGCCACCACCTACACCACCATCGGCGCCTTCATCGACCTGGACATCGACTTCCCGTTCCTGGACTACCGCATCCCGCCCAAGACCCTCGAGGGCATGGATCCCGCGCAGTTGGTCACCCTCGAGGCTACGCGCAACGCCCTGGCAGACGCCGGCATCGAGCCTCGATCCGCGGCCCTCGAGGACGCCGTCACCATCATCGGCGCCAGCGGTGTCGATGGCTTCGCCCACACCACCACCTACCTGCGCCGCCACCGCTATTTCAACGAGCTACGCCCCAGGCTGGCGGCAGCGGGCGTGCCGGACCGCACCATCGAGGCCCTGGAGCGCGAGTTCGGCCCCGAGCTGATCCGCAGGGGCCACGGCTGGGATCCCTCCCACGCGGCCGTGGGCAACGTGCCGTCCTCCATCTCCAATCGCACGGCCCAGGTCTTCGGCATCCACGGCTACAACATGACCGTCGACGGTGCCTGCGCCTCGTCCTTCGTGGCCCTGGACGTGGCCTGCAAGGCCCTGTGCGCCGGGGACGCCCGCGTGGTGGTCACCGGCGGCTGCGATCTCGGCACGAACCCGGGCATCTACGTAGGCTTCGCCCAGATGGAAGGCCTGTCCATCACCGGTCACTCCAATCCCTTCGACCACACCGCCGATGGCCTGGTCATCGGCGAAGGTGCGGGGATCCTGGTGCTCAAGCGCCTCGAGGACGCCGTGGCCGACGGCGACCGCATCCGCGCGATCGTCCGCGGTATCGGTACCTCCAGCGACGGCGCGGGCCAGGCCATCTATGCGCCCTCCGTCGCAGGCCGGGTCAAGTCCTTCAAGACCGCCCTGGACAACGCCCGGACACGTCCCGCAGAGGTCCAGTTCCTCGAAGCCCACGCGACCAGCACCATCGTGGGTGACGCGGTGGAGTACGACGCCATCTCCCAGACCTACGGCGAGGACCCCGGCCGCACCGCCCCGCTGCTGCTGGGCTCCGTCAAGCACCAGATCGGGCACCTCAAGGCCGCCGCCGGCGTGGCGGGCCTCATCAAGACCGTGCTGGCGATGAACAACGCCACCTTCCCCGCCATGCCGCGCTTCAGGAAGCTGACCCCCGAAGCCACCAAGCCCTGCGACGACATCGTCATCCCCTCGGCGCCGAGCCCCTGGACACCGAACGCCCAGGGCCACCGCGTGGCCGCCATCACCGCCAGCGGCTTCGGAGGCGTGAACTACCACGTCATCGTGGAGCAGGCAGATCGCTACGTCCCACCCGCCACCCGGCCGCGACCCGCCCGAGACATGGCCATCGTGGCCATGGCTTGCCGCGTTCCGGGCGCGGACACCGTGGACGGCTTCTGGGATAACGTCACCGCCGGAAAAAACGTCTTTACCCCCGTCAGCGGTCCAGACGTCAACTGGCAGGACCACCTGGACACGGGGCCGGAAAACGAGCGCATCACCACCCACGTGGTCGGCCGCCTCGAAGACTACCAGTTCAACTTCCTCGAGCACCGCATCTTCCCAAAGAGCATCTCCCAGATCTCACCAACCCAGTTCCTGGCGTTGGACTTGGGGGAACGCCTGCTGGCCCAGGCAGGCTTCGGTCTCAAGGAGCCGAAGTCCATGGGCGTGAGCGTCGGCACCATGCACGACGATCACTACCCCACCCTCTGCTCGCCCATGTTCTCCGGCGAGTACGCCGACGCCATCCGCCATTGCCCCGCCGCCGGGTCGCTGACCTCGGACGCGCTCGACGACGCCCTGGACGAAACCGGCCAGGCCTTCGAGGCGCAGGATCCACCCGTCACCGAACACACGCTGCCCGGCTGGATGACCAACGTCACCGCCGGCCGCATGGCCAACAAGCTCAACCTGCAGGGCCCCAACTACACCGTGGACTCAGCCTGCTCATCGGGCATCGCCGCCCTGGTGCCCGCCGTCTACGAGCTGATGTTCGGCAACGTGGACATGATGATCACGGGCGGGCTCAACCGTCAGCTCTCCGCCGAGTTCACCGCGGGTGTGTGCACGCTGGGGGCGGTGGCCAACGACACCCCACGCCCCTTCGACGCCGCCGGCCGAGGCTTCCTCATCGGAGAAGGTGGTGTGGTCTACCTCCTCGAGCGCCTCGAGGACGCCACGCGCAACGGCCACGACATCATCGCGGTGCTCAGGGCCGTGCACGGCTCGTCCGAAGCGGAGAGCCGCTCCATGGTGGCACCGTCCGAGACGGCCGTCCGCAGATCCGTCCGCAACACCCTGGCTCGCACATCGGTTCAGGGCCCGGACATCCACGTCGTGGACGTACATGGCTCCGCCAACCCCATCTCGGACATCGTGGAAGCCCGCTCCCTCGCTGCGGAGCTGCGCCTGGACGACACCAGCGGGCCGCCGGTCCAGATCACCGCCATCAAGTCCCACGTGGGACATCTCTACGGAGGCTCGGGCGCCAGCTCCATGCTGTCCACCATCCAGGCCCTGCGCTCCGGCCAGGTGCCCGGAATCCGCAACCTCGAGACGATCAGGCCCGAGCTCGTGGACGGCCTGGGCAGAGCCGAGCCCCGCAAGGGCACGCGCCCCATCGCGCCAGGCGCCCACAGCGGTGGCGTGAACTCCCTGGGGCTGGGCGGGGCCAACTACTTCGCCGTCCTCTCCCTGCCCAAGGCCGTGGCCGAGCGCCCCTCTCCAAGGCCCACCCCCCGTCCCACACCAGCGGTTGGTTCCTCAACCCCTCCGACGAGCCCTCCCGCCGTCGCGAGCGGGGCAGGAATGGACGGCATCTTCCTCCGCGGCGCTCAGGGCTGGCCCCAGCTTGGCTCGGCCGTGCGCCAAGCCCAGCAGCGGCCCGACGCGCACTGGCTGGACGGAGAAGCCTGGGGTCAACCCCTGCGCCTGGCCGTGGCCGCCCAGGACGCCCCCACCCTGGCCAAGCGCCTGGGTGCCGTGGACACCATGCTCGAGCGCGGTCTCGATCCCGCGCCCCTCGAGTCCCAGGGTGTCTTCGTTGCCGAGAGCGCTCCGGGCGAGCCGCTGCCCGGACTGGCCTTCTGCTTCCCGGGCCAGGGCGTCCACTACATCGGCATGGGCAAGCAGCTGTACCGGACCGATCCCGGCTTCCGCTCGGTGCTGGACAGGGTCGATGCCCTGGCCAAGGAAACGTTCGGCTTCGAGATGCTCGAGCACGTCTTCGGTCCAGTGGGCGACGCGACCATCGAGAGAGAGCTGGGCACCTTGGTCGGCGCTCAGACCTCCCTGTTCGCCATGGAGGTCGCCCTGGCCCGCTGGTTCCTGAGCCGAGGCGTGAAGCCCGACGTGCTCATCGGCCACAGCTTCGGTGAGCTCTGCGCAATGACGGTGACGGGTGCCTGGGAGCTGGACGTGGGTTTCCAGGCGGTTGCCGCGCGCATCCGCTCCGCCAGCATCGTCGCTGACAGCGGCGGCCCGCCCCTCGCAATGATGAGCCTGGTCTGCAACGAGGTCCAGCGAGACGCGCTCCTGGCCCTGGCGGGCGACGACGTCGTCCTCACCAACGTCAACGCTCCAGGGCGGTACATCCTCGCGGGCGTGCGCCAAGCGATCGAGCGCACCGTCGAGGGTGCCACCGCCTTCGGCGCCGATTCCGTCCTGCTGCCCATCGGATCCGCCTTCCACTCCCGCTGGATGCAACCAGCCCTCGAGCCGTTCCGCCGCGCCCTGGCAGCCCTGCCATGTGGCAGGCCGGCCTACCGGATCCTCTCCACCGTCACGGGCGACTACCTCGAACCCGAAGCCGTCGACGCTGCCTCGCTGGCCCAGCACTTCGCCAACCAGCTGGTCACGCCCGTCAACCTACCCCGAAACGTGGAGCGCCTCTATCAGGACGGCGTGCGTCACTACCTCGAGGTGGGGCCCCGCTGGGCACTGACCCGCATGGTGGCGGGCATTCTACGCGACCGGCCCCACCGCGCTGGCTACTGCCTGCACCCCAAGGTCGGTGACCAAGAGTCCTTCCTCCGCGCCCAGGCCTTCCTCGCCGTCCTCGGGCACCTGCGAGGGGGCGGCCCAGCTCGGGAAACCCTCGCGGACCCGGCCTTCCTGGCCTTCCTCGGCCGCGAAGAGCCAGGCTTCCTCGCCACCCTCGAACAAGCCTGGCGTCGCTGGCAGTCCACGGGCGCCCCCGTACCCGTACCGGAATCTCCGACACCCTCCAAGACAACGGCCGAACCCCCAGCACCGCCCCCCTCCGAGACAACGGCCACCGTCCCCTCCGCCACGGCAGCGGTCTGGACCCAGCGCCTCCGTGACAAGCTCGTGGACGCCACCGGCTACCCCGAGGACATGCTCGAGTCCCACCTCGACCTCGAGGCCGACCTGGGCATCGACTCCGTCCAGCGCGCAGAGATTTGGGTCGCTCTACTCCAGGAGCATGGCCTCGACACCGCCACCAGGCCCACCGGGCCCCGCACCATCGACAACCTGGCGGCGGTCCTGTCCAGCCTGGGTGGCGCCGCCCCCACACCGGTACCCGTTCTCGAATCTCCGACACCCTCCAAGAAGACGGCCGAGCCCACCACGACGACCAGCATGGAGATCTGGATCCAGCGTCTCCGTGACAAGCTCGTGGACGCCACCGGCTACCCCGAGGACATGCTCGAGTCTCACCTCGACCTCGAGGCCGATCTGGGCGTCGACTCCGTCCAGCGCGCAGAGATCTGGGTCGCGCTGCTCCAGGAGCACGGCCTCGACACCACCACCAAACCCACCGGGCCCCGCACCATCGACAACCTGGCGGCTGTCCTCGCCGGCCTGGGCGGAACACCGCCGGAGCCAGAGCCAGAGCCAGAACCAGAGCCAGAGCCAGAGCCAGAGCCAGAGCCAGAGCCCGTACCCGAATCTCCGACACCCTCCAAGACTGCGGCCGACAACACCACGACGACCAGCGTAGGTGTCTGGATCCAGCGCCTCAGAGACAAGCTCGTGGACGCCACCGGCTACCCCGAGGACATGCTCGAGTCTCACCTCGACCTCGAGGCCGACCTGGGCATCGACTCCGTCCAGCGCGCGGAGATCTGGGTGGCGCTGCTCCAGGAGCACGGCCTCGACACCACCACCAGGCCCACCGGCCCCCGCACCATCGACAACTTGGCGGCGGTCCTCTCCAACCTGGGTGGCGCTCCCCCCACACCCGCACCCGAATCTCCGACCCCCGCCGAGAAAAACGCCGTGCCTCCCGCGCCGGCCCCCTCCAAGACCACGGCCACACACCCCACCCCCGCGGG
>CAZVHW010000060.1:13451-19881 GCA_964626835.1 uncultured Enterobacterales bacterium | reverse complement strand
ACTCGGGCGCCCCTCACTTGGCCAGCATGGAGGCGGGGCAGGCGCTGGTAGATCACCTGATGCCCGCCATGCTCGAGTCGGCGCGGGGTTGCCTGTTGGGCGACGACCCGAACCCTCGGCCGGTGCTGGGTTGGGTGGGCCTGGCGACCCTTTGGGGGAGGATCCCCCGGACTAGCGCCGTTGTGGAGGAGGCTTCTCCAAGGGAACCCAATCGCCCGTGATGATGATCGCGCGACCGGGGCATTCATCCTCTACGAGCATGAACGTGAGCACGGGGTCGGCGATGCTGTAGCCGTAGCTGCCTACCGCGGCGCCGCACTCGGGATCCTCGATGGTGAAGAGTGAGCCGTCGGCGGCCCAAGTGCACATGAGGGGCCCTTTGGGGTCATCTGCGATGGCCAGGAGGCAGTTGCCGTCATCGTAGCCGTTCCAGATGGCTGTGACCGGATCTGGGTCGTCCGTCAGGGCGTGTGCCCAGGTCCCCACCAATCCGGGATCGAGTGTGGGATCCGTGTCCGTGTCCGTGTCCGTGTCCGTGTCCGCGTCCGCGTCCGCGTCCGTGTCCGTGTCCGTGTCCGTGTCCGTGTCTGTGTCGCCTTCGATCTCCGTGTCATCCGTCGGGGTGCCGCCCCGGCAGGCTGCGAGAGCGAGCGCGGCGAGGACAAAGAACGTGACGGGCATGGACATTGGGTCTCCTGGGTGGTCGGCGCCGTGTTGGTATCGGTGCGCCAGTGTACCCTCACTCCCAGTCTCGCGCTCGATAGAAACGAAACTAGCCCATCCGTATCCTGGATGGTGAACGCCGATCCCTCCGCGCTGTCGGCGCAGCCACCGTGGCGGTGAGGCTGACCGCTACGACGCCGCCAGCGCCCCTTGGAGCACACGGTCTTCGAGAGCCAGCCAGGTGCGCACCGCTGCGAGCTGTTCGAGGTTGGCGGGGAGACGTTGGAGCCGCCGCACGCCGTGGGTGGTGAGTTCCAGGGCGGTGGCGAGCGTGCGGGTGGGTACGCCGGCGGCCCGGCCGAGCTGCGCCGCGGACTGGCGGGCGGAGACAACGGCCGAGGCGCGGCCTTGGAGGGCGGGATCGGCGGCCACCGCTGCTGCCGAGGCTCGGAGCAGGCGGCCTGGGCCGGCCAAGAGGAGATCGCGGTCGCCCACGGGCGTGAGGGGGGCGGGATCGAGCCCGACGGCGAGCAGGGCCTGGGCGGGGCCGAAGCCTGGCAGCAACCGTGGTAGCAGCAATGGCGGCCCCTCGAGAGCCCGCGCGCCAACCAGGTCGGTGACGCTGGAACCAGGCCAGAGCGCGGGGTGGCCGGGTAGATCGAGCTGGCCCAGGAGCCGGCCGGCCAGCCAGGACAGGTAGTCGGTGTGGGGTACGGAGTGCCGGGTCGCGGGCTCGAGGAACAGGGGCGTGAGGGGTCGGAGCCCCAGCAGGACCGCCCGGGCGATGCGGCCTGCCCGGGCGGTGCTGCACTGGATCACCAGGTGAACGTTCGTGTCGGTGATGCAGAAGACGGCGAGGTGGGGCGCCGCGGCCCGCGCCAACGCGCGGACCGCGGCGTACCGGGAGGCTTCTGAGGGGAAGAGAGCGTCTCGGCCATCCGAAGCGAGGTTGAGGTGCCAGGTGGCCACGCAGCCTCCGCGGGGAGTTTGGTGCGACGCACCGTGTCGTGCGGTCCGTCTGGCATGACAGGAACAAGCCTTCCTTTCCTTACGACAAACGAAAGGTAACAGCAAGAAAGAGTAGGAACAACACAATAAATCACGTAGTACGTAACAAAAACGGATGATAAAAGGTGGAAGACTCCCCGCGAGGTTGTGGAAAACCCCTCGCACCCATGGCGTGCTGTGGATCGAGGCTTGGGGCCCACGCTGGCCGCGCCGTCTCGGGTGGTCGCCGACCGTTCTCGGCAGGCCCGAATCCGCTACGCTCCCCGTGCGTTGGTGACCGCCTTGCGCCGCATCCACGCGGCCATGTCGGCCGCCTTGTTTCCTCTCTCCACCATCGCGGGCAGCAGCAGGACTCCGGCCTCTTCAGGCGGCCTCGATGGGTCCCGGCAGTCTCGTGAGCACCGGACCCGAGGGGAAGAACGGGCGCCTCACCCATGCCAACGCAACCATTCGGCCGTCATCGCCTGCGTGATGAGGTGAGCGGTCAGGCTTCCAGCAGCAGCCGTTCGGGGTGCTCGAGGCAGTCCTTGGTGCGGGCCAACAACCGTGCGGCCAGCTCGACGTTCAGGGCTCGAGGATCCCAGCTCAAGGAGAGATAGCACATGGGGCGGATGGCGACGTGGGCTCGGGCCTGGGGGCCGGACGAGACGACCACCGGCCGATCCCGCGTGGCGTGAACGGCGAGGGCGAGACACTGTGGCGGAACTAGGGGGGCGGTGGAGAGCATCAGGCCGCTGCTGGCGCGGTCGTACAGCGTGATGACGGCGCCGGTCTGGTCTTCGGCAGGGAGGGAACCATCCTCGACCTGGCGCGCGAAGCGAGCCAGCTCACCCTCGACGGCTGCCATGCCCTTTCGCTGGGCGCTGCGAATGACCGGCGCCATGGTGCCCTTGGGCCCCTCGAAGGTGATGGCCACGTCGTAGTAGTTGTTGCGCTGGGGTTTGCCGTGGTGGAGCTGTACGTTGGCGTCGGGCACGGTGGCTAGCGCTTCGACCACGGCCTTGACCACGAAGGACCAGTGGCCGAGGGCGAGCCCGTGCCGAGCCTCGAAGGAGGGGCCCCAGCGGTGTTGTAGGTTCTGGAGCTGGCCGAGGTCCACCGCCTCGACGGCCAGCTGGGGCGCCGGGGCCTGGGCGGAGGCACGCAGTCCGTTGTCCAGGCCCGACCGGGGCGCACGCTCGTCCCTGTCGTCCTCCCTGGCCAAGTTCTCGAGGGCGGTCATGACATCGCGCTGCAGGAGGCGACCGTCTTGGCCCACCCCGGAGTTGATGGTTGGATCCACCGCGGGTGGGGGCTTCTTGCTCATGGGGCCTCCAGGCGAGTGCTCGGCAATCGCTGCTATCAGGCCCTAACCTTACGCTATCAACCGACGGCTCGTGGCTAGCGGCTCGTCGCCCAGGAGTCGCACTGCCCGAGCAGTAGGTTGTCGCTGATTTCGTCCCAGTCGACCCATTCGTCCTCGAGGACCCAGTCGCAGACCGTGGATCGGAGGCTGTCCCGCAAGGCGGTGCGCTGGTGCAGGATGTTTTTGTGCTCGGAGGGATCGTCCGCGAGGTTGTACAGCTCTTCGAGCTCACCGGGGTAGGCGCCACCCTGTTCGTTGTAGGGGTTGCAGTCGTTGGTGCCTTCGATCCCGCTCATGATGTACTTGTCGGTTCCGTGGATGACTCCGGCTGTCTGAACGCCGCGCTCGAAGAAGATGGGCTCGGGCTGCAGCCAGCCGGAGCGGAGCTCGGTGGCCAGAGAGCGACCTACGCGCTGGCCCGACCAGGAGAAAGCCTCGGCCAGTTCGCCAATGGTGGGGGCGATGTCGGTGTTGCTGACCCAGTCGTCGATGACCATGCCCTGTGGCAGGCGGCCGGGGGCGCGGAACGCGAAGGTGACCCCAAGGGTGTCGTTGTAGGGCGGACAGCCGTGGTAGAAGAAGTTGTGGTGCTCGGCCAGCTCTTCGCTGTGGTCGGCGCCGAAGACGATGAGGGCGTCGTCGTAGCGCCCGATGGCGTCCAGCGCATCGAGCACGCGGCCGACGTTGTCGTCGACGGCGCGCACCTGGCTGGCATAGGCGGCTTCGACGTGGCGGCGGTCATCGTCGTCGAACGGCATGGTACCCAGGGTCACCGCGTCGGTCTGTTCCACGTCGGAGGGGTCCAGCTCGCCTTCGTAGGCTTCTGGGTGGAACTGTTCGTAGTATTCCTCGACCGCGACGAAGGGCTTGTGCGGCTGGTTGAGGTGCAGCCAGAGGAACACGGGCTGGCTGTCGTCGAGGGAGGGCAGGCGCTCGAGGAGTTGGTCCACCAGCTGGTTGTCACGTTCTTTCAACCCTCCCAGGTCGGGATCTTCGCCTGACCAGGTGCAGACACGGTCGTCGACCCCGTGGTCCATGACGTAGCAGAGGTTCGCCGAGTAGCCCATGGTGTGGTACCCGGCGTCGTCGAAGCGCTCGAAGAGGGTGGCGCGGCTCGGACGGCTGTTGCCGTTGTTGACCCGGATGCCGTGGTCTCGGGGGTAGGTGCCGGTAGACAGCGAGGTGAGCGCCACGGCGGTGAGCCCACGCGGGGTGAGCACGTTGCGCAGCACCACGGACTCGTCGAAGAAGGACCAGAGCTGGGGAGCGGTTTCCCATTGGCCGTCGTTGCCCCAGAGGATGCGGGGGCTCAAGGCGTCGACGGTGACGAGCACCACGGTGTCGATGGGATCTCCCGCGGCGCTGTCCTGGTCCGGCGCGGGGCAGCCCGCCAGCAGCAGCGCGGCAGCGGCGAGCAGAGAGTGCGTGGACGGGACGAACGGGCGCTGCATGGGAGTCTTGGGGGAAGGCGACCCATGGTAACGTCGAATTCCGCGACCCACATCCCTTAGCGAGGGTGTTGGTGGTTGTCAGCGGAGATCGTCGCGTGGCAGGGACAGAAGGTAGGCCTCGAACTGCCGAGCCTTGTAGCTGTCCAGGGGCTCGTACTGCTCGAGCAGCCAGGTGTCGAAGGCCTCGTGGGCGGGCCCGCGCGCCCCGGCAGCGTCGTCGGCCAGGGCGGTGTGCGGCAGGCGGCTTGCCTGTTGGATGACCACGTAGGGGACCGGGCCATCGCCGCTGCATTCCTTGTCGATGGTGGCCAGACAGTGCTCGAAGAAGCGCTGGTTGACCCCGAGCGGACAGGGGGACAGGGGGCAGTAGTGTCGGCCGGCATGGGCGGAGGCTTCGCGGATGGTGCAGACCGCCCCGTGGCCAGGCTCGAAGTGCTCGCTGATCATCTGGCCGAGCAAGCGGACTTCCTGGCCATCCATGGATGGCGGGAGCACGTAGCGCATGCCGTGCCCGTTGGTCCAGGAGCCATATACGACCGCGAGGGAAGCCAGGAGCGAGAGGCTCCCGAGTGGCCAGCGTCGCCACAGGGCCCGGACGACGTGTCCGACGACCATGGCGATCGAGCCGAGGCCTCGCACCAGCAGCAGGGCAGCGAAGGGGAGTAGGTTCCAGCCGTAGCGGTCCGGAGCCTGGGCCGCCGCGAAGATGGGCAGGGGGGCCAGGTAGGAGAGCAGCACCAAGCCCAGCGCGATGTCGAAGGAGCCCAGCACGCGCCGCCAGAGTGGGGTCGTACCGGGCTTCTTGTCCTTGACCACGAGGCCTGCGCCCACCGCGCCGATCCAGGGCAAGGCCAGGGCTGCGGTCCAGGGTAGCCAGTGGGGACGCAGCACGAGCATGACGTTGATGATGGCGGTGTTGATGGCGGTGGCGGAGCCCGCCTCGAGGATGGACAGCGCTTCCTGGTTCAGGCTGGGCGCGAGGGTGGACTGGCTGCCTGGGGCGATGCCTTCGGAGATGTTGTGTGCGAACTCGGCCGAGGTGGGGAAGGGGAAGACCTGGAACAGGAGCCACAGCAGTGCAGCACCGGTGGCAAGGAAGAGAACGATGGCAAGCAGGCGGCGCCACCATGGGCGTGGCCCCCACAGGATCAGCAGCACGAGTGGCGGGACGGCCATGGGCAAGGTGGTGAAGTGCGTGACCGCGGCCACGGCCACCACGGCGCCAGCCGCGGGTGCGAGCCACCACCATTTTCGGACCGCCGCCGTAGCCAGCAGCGATGCGGGCAGGATGAAGAAGATGAGCGGATCCACCCCGTACAGGCGCGAGGCGTTGAGCAGGGGACCCAGGCAGGCCACCAGGAAGCCTGCGCCCAGCCCAACGGCGCGACCACCCCCGAGGCGTCCCAGGCCGTACAACACCAGCGGCAGCAGCAGCATGACCCCGTGGTTGAGCAGGTGCCCGGCCAGGGCAGCATCGGGCTGGAACACCATGACGCCGGCGGTCAACACCGAGAAGGTCGGCATGCGGTGCTCGTCCAGCGCGTTCAGATCGCCTTGCAACACGGCTTGGGCACTCGAGGCCCATGCGCCTGCGTCGGGCCCCACCAGGAGCAGGTCGTCCACCGATGCCCAGAACGGCATGGGGTTGTCGTCGAGGTAGGCGACCATTCCCGCGGACGGAGGTACCGCGTCGGTAGCGCCCAGACCGGGCAGGAACCAGAGCCCTACCGCGAGCAACAGGACCAGTGCCCCCACGTCCAACCCCCAGCGCCAGAGGTGATCCGCGCACAGTTTCCAGACTGGGGTCGACTCCTGCTTCGTCATTCGCCGTTCATCGCTCTCCATGGACTGTTAACATGGCGAAATGAGCGTCGTGGGCTCCATCATCGTCCTCTCTGTCTTGCCGTCTGCACGGGCGGGCTGGGTGGAGGCTGGTCCGGAGCGGGGCCACGTGCTCCACGCG
>CAZVHW010000060.1:0-13441 GCA_964626835.1 uncultured Enterobacterales bacterium | reverse complement strand
ACGACCACGCGGCGGTGGGCGAGCAGCGGGTATCGGTCGCTACCCGGGTCGGGGTGGTGACCGCTGGAAACGGGTTGGACGACTGGGCGCGCGATCCACGCTTTCCCCCTGAGGTACGGCGTCTTGCCCACGGTCCCGGAGACGTGGTCTGGGCGGCTCCCGCGGGCCAGCTTTGGCGCGTGGCGGACGATGCCGAGCGTGTGCTCTTCCTCGAGAGCCGGACCACGCCGGTAGATCTCTGCGTGGTGGGATCCGGAGCGGTCCTGGTGGCCCTGCGGGGCGAGGAAGCCGGCGTACTCCGTGTTGTCGATGACGAGCCCGTGGCGGTGCTCGAGGGCGTGGACCCGTGGCGCTTGGCTGCCCGTGGGGAGCGTGTCGTGCTCGGCACCGTCGATGGGCAGGTCTGGCTCTCACGAGACGGTGGTCTGACCTTCGACATGCTCGCCGAAGAGCCTCAGGGCGTGTCCGCCCTGGGTTGGGTGGGGGACCAGGCGTGGGTCGGGCACGCCGACGGTGGCATCCGGGTGCTGCGAGACGGTTCCTGGGAAGATCGCCCGGCGATCCAGGCGGGCTACGCCACCGGCTTCGCAGCTGTCGAAGGCGGGGTGCTCATCAGCGTGCAGCGGCTGTCCCAGGGCCACGACGCGCTGCTGCTGGATGACGGCAGCACCCGTCGGGAGCTGCGGCTTGCCGATGGTGGTGGCGACCACACCATTCCTGACTACACCGGGGTGTGGGCGCTTTCCGGTGGCGGTGCCCTGGCTGGCAGCTTCCGCCGCGGTCCGCTGGAGGTTCGGGCCACCTCTGTCCACCCAGCCCGCGCGGGCTTCCGCGCCACCGTCACGGGAGGCGCAGCCATGGACGCGTCGGGGCGCTTGGTACTCGCCCTGATGGGCACGGGCGTGTACGTCTCGGACGATCAGGCGCGGACCTGGCAGCCTGTCGCGGGGCCGGGCGCACCGGTCACCGACTCCGTGTCGGTGGTGCCTCACGGAGCCGGTGTTCGGGTGGTGGACTTCGAGGGGATCACCACGCTGGACGCCGCCGGCAACTGGCAGCGGTTGCCCCGCAACCCCCTGCTGCGACCGGGCGAAAACCAGGTGTCAGCGGCTTCGGACGGCGAAGACCGCACGTGGTCGGTGGACCGCACCGGCGGGCTCTATCAGCTCCGAGGCGATTCTTGGCATGCCTGCAAGCAACGGGGGCTGCGCCTGGACGGCCACGGAGACCATCTACTGCTAGCGACGCAGGGTGGCTTCCTGCGCCCCACCGCCTGCGATGCACCCTGGGAGCCCGTCGAGTTGGACCGCGGCATCAGGGTTGACGGCCGCTTCGCCCGCGCTGCGGGCGGCTGGGTGGCGGGCTTCAGCACCGTCTGGCGAGGCACCAAGGCCATGTTCGCCATCCCCGACCGCGGGGTCACCGCCTTGGCGGCGCGCGACGTCGAGGCCCTGGTGGCCATGGAAGACGGCCAGGTCTTTCACTGCTCCGAGCGTTGTGATGCTCTCGAGTCCGCACCTGGCACCGTTCAGGCCCTGGGTTGGCTGGCCGATGGCCGTGTCTGGCTGGCGGAGCTGTCGGGGACCCTGCTCATCCAGGGTGAGGGTGCCGCGCTGCAGCCTTGGAGTCGAGTCCCCAACGCCCACCGTGTCACCGGGGATCTCATGCCCCTCGAGCGAGCACCCTGGGACACCGAGGCGGGACCCGGTGGGGGAGATCCCGGGCCACGGCCCCAGCCGGGCGCCCATGGGCCGGCCCTGGCGCCAGGGCAGCCCCCCCCGGACGGCAGGGCCCCCGTGACGGATGGAACGGTGGCGGGGTCTGGCGAACCCGCGAAGGGCTGTGGGTGTGGCGGCGTGGGTGGTGTCGGTGGGGTGCTGTTGGCGTTTCTTGCGGCGCTGGGGGTGGCGAGGCGGCGCTGACCCGGCGGCGCCCTCAGCTTGCCCCAGTGGCGTCACCGTGCCGGGGCAGGGAGGGGACAGTGGAGCACCCGCGGGGGGTTCGATCCCCGTGGCGAGCGGATCCTGGACGTCTCGCCTGCTGGCCCGGTTCTTGCGCAGCGATCTGGCGTCCCCTCCTGGCCACGGAGCTGTCTTGGCCCGTTTCCCGCACTTCACGGCATTGGCGCTGGCTCTGGCCTTGACCGCGTCGTCCGCGGCCCAGGCCCAGGGCCCCTGTGGCGTCGGATCCGTGGTCAGGGCGATCGGGGATCTGTTCACGGCTGTCGAAGCGGCACCGGAGGCCGTCGAGGTGGCGCCCGAGCCCGTTGTCCGCGATGCGGTGAGCGCACCTTTCCTCGAGCCCCTCCTGCGACAGGACCGCGGCGCTGTGTCCAGGCTCGCCGATCGGAGCCCTGGATCCTGGCGCCTCGCCACCCCCGGTGAGCTCGCCCAGGCCATCACCATGATGCAGCGGGGCTCCACGGGCGACCAGCAGGAGCGCGGCATCCTGAACCTCCTCGGGGCCCTCGAGCCGGCGGCGCGGGCCAAAGCGCTTCGACTCATCGACCAGGGGAGGGACAAGTACGATCTCGACAAGCTCGTCTACGACGACGTGGACGATGCTGGGCGGCGGGCGCGGCTGCTGGCACTCGTTGAGGAGGCGGGCCGGGCCCTTACCTAGGCTGGCGGCCACGAGATCGGAGTCATCTCCGACATCGACGATACGGTGGCGCCGCACACGAGCGACAAGGGCACCCGCCACGCATTTCATGGCGCCGGCGAGCTCTATCGGGCCCTCGAGCGAGGTCGCGATGGTGGGGGCCAAGCGGGTGACATCCACTACGTCACGGCACGGCCGCCCCTGGTGCTGGGTGATGCGAGGAAGCGGCTCGATCGTGCGGGCGTGCCGCAGGGCACCGTGGACGCGGGCGACCTCGGCGAGGCGATCTTCAGGTGGGGCGATGGGCTCGAGGACGAGAAGGTGAGGGACATCGAGCGCCAGCTTCGTCTGCATCCGGGCCAGCGTTTCGTGCTCGTCGGCGACGACTCCCAGCGTGATCCCGAGGTCTATCGCCGAATCGCGGAGGATCATCCCGGCCGCATCTCGGGTGTGTTCATCCACCGGGTCTGGGGAGACACACGCAATCCCGACGACTTCCCGGCGGCTGACTTCGTCTTCTTCGACGACTACGGTCAGGCGGCCCAGGCCATGGCCCAGCGGGGGTTGATCAGTGCCGATCAGGCCCGTCGGGTCGAGGATCGGGTGCGCCAGGCCCGGCGCTGATCATACGAGCGAGGCCCCCCACCAGGAACAGCAGCGCGAAGATGCCCAGCAACACGATCAGGGATTGTTGGAGCCGCGCCACCACCGTCACCGCAGCCGCGTCGGCGACCGGGACGCCGGTGGAGCCGGCGAACACGGCGCAGTACATCACGTCCCAGCCCAGCTGGCTGCCGGGAAAGAGGTAGAGCGCCAGGGCACCCACGATGACGAAGGCGTTGGTGAACACGACGCCTGCCCAGCTGGCTCCCATGCCCATGGACCAAGCCGCGATGGCGACGCCCGTCGGGGAAACGGTGTGGCCCACCACGGTCCAAGCGGCGGCCTTCAGGATGGGGCGTGGTCCCCTGCGACCGATACCGGCCAGGGCGTCCAGGAGGTGATCGCCGACCTCGCGCAGTCGGGTGGCCAGGCGGCCCACGAGGCCAGGGAGGCCTTCGAAGGGTGCGAAGATCTTGCGAGACAGGACCTGCAGCTGGCGCGGCAGGGCTGCGGCCACCGCGATGGCCATCGCCCCCAAGCCCATGGCCCCCACCGCCGTCAGGACGGCTTCGCGCCAGTTGTCGGGGATGGGTAGTGGAGCCAGGGCGAAGACAACACCCGCCAGGGTCGCAGCCACGCCCAGGCCCAGCAAACGCACCACCATGCTGGCCATCAGTGCGTCCGAAGCGCGGATGGAGAAGCGCCGCTTGACCAGATCGGCGGCCACCAATTCACCCACCGGCCCAGGCAGCGCGTAGTTAAACAACACCGCCACGCACTGGATCCAGGTCAGCTCCCAGATGCTGCCCTTCGACGCCACGGGTTCGGGCATCAGGGCGCGCCAGCGGATGGCGGCGATGGGCATGGCCAGCGAGATGACGAAGATGCCCAGGAGGAGGCCGAGAGGGTTGGAGCGAGCCAGGAGGTCCTCGAGCGTCTCGCGACCCAGGTCCGTCTTCCAGAATGCCAGGCCGGCCAGCAGCAGCACGGCGGTGGTGGCCAGCAGCATCAAGCCTGCGCGCAGGACGACCCGGCGGGTCTTGGGTACGGCCGTCCCGTCTGGCTCGCGGCTGCGTTCATGCATGGTACCCCCCATCAGCGCCGCCCGGTGTGGACCGGAGCGCAGTCCTGCCCTGCGCGAGAAGCGAGATCGAAGAGCCAGGCGTCCTGTGTGGTTGCGATGGCCGGGCCCAGGCAGCGCTGCAGGACGTCCTGGTCGGGCCCGGGTCCTCGCCCGCGGTGGTAGGCCGGGTACACCAGGACCCAGCGAAAGCCTCGGTCGAGCAGGATGTCGCGGTCGGCGGAGCGCAGGGCGCCGACATGCCCCAGGGGCTGTGCGATCCTGCCGACGTCGATGGACGGCTCGTCTGGGCTCAAGAGCATCACCGCGCTCGACACGGGCCTACCGTGCTCCAGCTGGTGTAGGCCGCCTGCGTTGCGCCATGCGCCCGGCGGTGGGTCGGCCTGGGTGGTGTTGGGTATCTCGAGTAGAGCGCCAGGCCCTTCGATCGAAGCGGTGATGCCAGCAGCTGGAGGTGCGTAGCTGCGGTGGGGCCAGGAGAAGGGCGAGAGTGCCACGGTGTCCGCCACGATCAGCAGCGCGAGAACCGGTGCCCAACGGCTGCGCCCCCAGGTTGCCACGAGGGGGGCCAGCAGCAGGCCTGCTACGGGAGCGACGCGGTACCAGTGGGTGAGGCTGCCCATCATGGGTAGCTTCGACAGGAGCAGAGCGGGGCCCGGGACGGCGCTGTGGCCGATGTTCAGGATCTTTCCTGCGAGGTACAGCCAGGGCCCCAGCGCCACGATGGAGGCTGCGAAGACGCCGGCCAGCCACGGCCACAGCGAGCGCCTGCGCCACACGGCGCCGATGGCCAGCGCGATGACGAACAGGCCCAGGTAGGTGGTCTGGGAGAGCTCCGAGAAATCACCGGTGAGGGGGGCGGGTACCCAGGGATCCAGCAGGTCTGCATAGCCGATGTTGCCGCCTCGGGCGTAACGGAAGGACTCGAGTGGACGCTCGGCCATGGGGTTCGAGAAGCGGGGGTCGTTCATCACCGAGAAGCTGGTGAGCGTCGCCCAGACCACCGGTGCCGCTACCAGCAAGGCGCCTAGCCCTGCGGGGATCAGGCGCCTCGAGGCCTGCCGAGGGGCCCTCACGGTGGCGACCAGGCTGACGGTTATCGCGATGGCTGCGATCCAGAGCCCGTTGTAGGGACCCGCCCAGGCGCAGGTTCCCAGGGCGAGGGCCGCCAGGGCGATGCGTCGCGCGCCTCCACTTTGGAGGGCGATCAGCAGCAGCGCGAGGGCAATTCCCACCCAGCCCACCGCCAGCTGCTCGGTGGCGCCGCGGATGGTTCCGGCCAGGAAGGCGGGGCAGCTCATGGCTGCCAGGGCGCCGAGCCAGGCAACCCCGCCCACTCGCCATGCCAGCAGGGCGCCCGCGATGCCCATCAGCAGCGTGCCGCCGAGAAAGATGGCATTGTAGGCCGCGGCCGGGCCAAAGAGTGCGCCGATGGCGAAGAACGGCAGGTTGGCCGGATCGATCAGCAGGGCGTCGACGCCATCGGGGAAGCACACCGAGTCGGTGTGGAACAGCAGCGGTCGTCTCTCCGCGAGGGCCGCCCCCAGCGCCCAGAGGTGTCCCGCGCCCTCACCTTGGGGCATGGTGAGCAATTCCTGGGTCGCCACGAGGGGCATCGGCCACAGCAGGAGGGGTGGGGCCACCAAGAAGACCAGCAGCAAGGGCAGCCAGGGACGCACGGCGGTGTGGGCTCGCGAGGTCGGAGAAGCGCCGACTCTACCACGCCCTGTCGGGGCGTCCTAGCGCTCCCCTGGCGGGGCGTGGGGCTCGGAGTGGTGCGGCCCCTGGCGGACTGGGCCGGCACCTCTATGTGATGGTCCACCCCTCCTCAGGGTGTTCTTCGGCGGCTTGGTGGGGGTGATCAGCTCCGCCGGGTCGTGTGGTTCGACCTGCGTGGGGCCAAGGTCCCACAGCTGCAGCCCGCCCGACGATTCCCACGGCTCCCCCAAGCGGGCCGCGACGTGGATACCGAACGCTCTGGGATCTCCATGGGCCATCACCCAGCGCACGCCCACGTCTCGCAGGGCCTGGGCCGGATCGTCGCTGCGGAAGGCTTGCTCCCAGAGCCCGGCCGATCGCCGTCGCTCGGCGTGGAGCATCGTCCTGGGCAGGGCCGTGGTGGGTCGGCCGTGAACGGCAGCCAGCAGCAGCTGCCGCTGGGCAGGGATCAGATCCTGGCCGAAGGGCAGGTTGACGACCGCACCGTCCCGCCCTCGGATCTCCTTCATCAGGGACGCGGCGGGGATGGGCTCGACCTCCAGGGGCCAAGGGCCGCTCGATCGGGCGGCGTCGCACAGCTGTGTCGCCAGCAGGATCCAGGCCAGGCGTGGCCGCTGCGCCAGCTCTGCCGCCAACCAGAGGGCCAGGCCCAAGGAGGCCAGGACCGCCATGCGGTAGTACATGCCGCCGTCGCCCAGGGGATAGCCGAACCTGCCGAGCAGCCAGGCGGGGAGCGGGAAGGGGATGAACGTCTCGTTCAGGTAGAGCCACGGCCCCATGGCCAGCACGGCTCCGACGATCAGTAGCGCGAAGGCAGCCTTGCGCCCGCGCTGGGGCCGCCTCTTCCACAGTGCGTGGACCAGCAGGGCGAGCAGGAGGGCCGAGCCCACGTAGGCCACGTGCCTGGTGGTCCATGGGCTGTCTACGGGTGCCGGTAGCCCGAGCAGCAGGTCCTGGAGGCTGGCTACGGGGTGTGGCTGCGGGAGCTCGGGGTGGATGCCGCCCGAGCGCGCCGGCATGAAGAGCTCGAGGTTGGTGTGGGCCGCCGAGGCGCCGTAGTACCACCACGCCGGGAGCAGCGCGGCCGCCACCACCAGCCCGCCCACGAAGGGCCGGAGCAGCGTCCTCGAGCGCCACACGCGGACGGCGAGCAAGCCGCCCGTGAGCAGGGGGAGAGCCAGCCCGTAGTAGGGGGAGGTGAAGGCGGTGAGCAGGGCCAGCAGCGCGGGCAGCGCCAGCCATCCGGGGTTTTCGTCGGGGCTCGTGCCGCGGTCCAGGGACCAGAGGAACAGGGGAATGAGACCGATGGCCAGCTTGGGCAGCTCTCCCGTGGAGAACACCCCCAGCGCCAGGGGGCACAGTGCGAAGGAGATGCAGGCCGCAGCGGTGGTCCAGGGACCCGCGTCGGTCCAGCGGCGGATCAGGGGCCAGCTGGCGATCGCCGAGCAGGGCAGGGCGAGCAGCTCGGCGAGGTGGAACGTGGTGATGGGGCCCAGGACGAGCCGCGCTGGCAGCATGGCGAGCAGGGGCAGCCAGCCGATGAAGCGCGCATCTCGGGGCCAGGGGTAGCCAGCGCGGTGTGTAGGGGAGAGCGGCTCGCCCTGGGCGAGGACCTGCCAGAGGTGATCGGCGGTCCAGGCGTGGGAGGGTCCGAAGATGGAGGGGTGGAAGTGGTCGTTCAGGTGGAGGGGCAGGGGCCAGCACAGCGCCGAGATCACCCCCAGGGGAACCAGGAAGGCCAGAAGTATCGGAAACCAGCGGGGGAGGCGCGTCATGGAGATGCCCAGATCATGGGAGCTTGCCAGAGTCCGGTGGGCATTGACAAGCGGCTGGCTGCGCTCGAGCCCGCAGAGCGGGATACCAACGAAGAACCACCATGAAAACCAGTACGCCTCCCCTCACGCTCGGCTTGTTGCTCCTGTTCGCGACGGCCTGCAGGACGGAGCCCGTCATCGATCCCGGACCTCGGCTCCGTGGACCCGGGAACGCAGGTCCGGTGGAGCTCTTCCGCACCGAAAACGAGCCGCCACCTCCGCCTACGGGGGACCAGGTGCAGCGGCCCAACTTCGTGGTGGTGGTCATCGAGTCCCTGCACGAGCCGACCGTGGCGGCGTTGCGGGACGATCCCTCCACCGCGCCCACGCTGGCTCGGCTGATGCGCGAGGGTCGCTACTTCTCTCGAACCTACGCCCAGTCCGGCTGGACCATGCCTGGCCTGTCCGCTCTGTTGACGGGGCAGTTTCCCACCCTGTCCCCCGAGGGCAGCGGTGCGTCTGCCCTCCAGATCCCCGACCGTGAGACCTTGCCGGGCATCCTCGAGCTGTACGGCTACACCACGGCGGCCGTCTGGGGCGCGACCTTGGCCTGTGGATTCACCCGGGGCCTCCCCTTCCACCACGTCAGCCCCCAGCGCTGTGGTCGGTCCGTCATCGCCTCCGACGAACCCATCGGCGAGTGGTTGGACCTGTACGCCAGGGAGCCCTTCTTCGTGCTGGTCCACAACATCGACCTGCACACCCCCGAGCCTTCGGCCCCGGTGGACTACCTGCATCGCTTCGCGGATCCCCATCCTTCGTGCCCGGGCACGGGCACCGCCTTCATCTACCAACGGCTGGCCGGCGAGATCGGTGAGCAGGCGGCGAAGGACCACGTCGTCGGCCACTACCGTGGCCAGTTGGCCTACTACGATGAGGCTCTGGGTAGGATGCTGGAGCGCCTCGACGAGGCGGGCATGATGGAGAACACCGTGGTCGTCGTCACCACCAATCATGGGCAGGATCTGTTCGAGCACAGCTGCTTCGATCACGGCTTGCACTACGACTCGGTGCTCCACATTCCCTTGATTTGGTGGGATCCCCGGGGCGGAGCGGGGCAGGTGGACACCTTGGTGCAGACGGTGGACATCGCCCCCAGCATCCTCGCCCGCGCCGAGATCCCCCGCGCCTCGCTGGACGGCGCCTCGCTGCTGCCTCTCATGGGCCTGGCTGAGGGGGACTACCTGGAGCGGGACGTCTACAGCGTGACGAACCTCCACAACGCCTCGCTGCGTACGGTCACGACCAAGCTCGTCCTCACCCAGGGTGCACGGTCTGCGAGCTGCGCTGCCAACCCCGCTGCGCCGCGTGCGGGTGCCGGGGGCGCGGGCCCGCAGCTCGGTCCGCCGCTCGGTCCGCCGCACTACGAGCTGTACGATCTCGTGGCAGACCCCGGTGAGCGCAACGACCTGTGGGAGCAGCGGGCGGAGCAGGTGCAGCCCATGGTCGCCGCCCTCGATCTCTGGCTCCGGGACCGTGAGCCCCGTGGGGCGGGCTTGCTACCCCCCATCAGCGACAAGGCGCGGCGAGCCTTGAACGAAGGCGGCTACTGGGATCAAGTCGATCCCACACCGGGGCGTCCACACGGCAAGACGCGGCCACCCGAAGGTGACCGCGCCCGGAAGCGGAACACTGAAGGTCGTTAGTACAGCGCCGTCTCGGTGCCCTCGGAGGCGTACTCCTCGTTGGGATCTTCGGGGTCCACCACCTCGCCCTCGTCGTCGATGGGCTCTTCGGGGGTGACCGTGCTGACGTCGTAGTCGCCGGTGCGGGTGGCGGTGAAGTCGGTCTCGAGGCGGATGGCCACCCCGATCTCGACCTCGCCGATCACGCAGCCGCCGGCCCAGTCGTAGTGGATGATGCCGTCTTCCATGGTGGTGGCATCGTCGGCGAAGTAGCCGGTGACGGTGCCGATGCCGATGGCGAGGCAGTTGGAGTTGGCGCCCAGGGCCAGGCCCGAGAGCATGGAGAAGCGACCGTCGGGCTCGAGCACGCCACCGATGCGCACACCGGCGTTCTCGTCTTCGACGTCGAGGTTGACGAAGTTGAGCAGCGAGTAGTCGGGGCCCCAGGGCTGGTCTACGGCCGCTTCGTTCCAGAAGGTCTCGCTGGGGCACTCGACGCCGTCGTCGGAGCACAGCTGGGAGACCTGGAAGATCTGGCCGTCGTATTCGATGTCGGCGTCCTCGCCGGACTCTACCTCGGCGACCAGCTCGTCGTTGATGTAGACGCGCATGTTGTCGGCGTACTCCACGGCGAAGTTGCCCGTGACCTCTTGGGTCTGGGGAAGCTCGAAGCAGCCCGTGGACAGGGTGGAGCAGGCGATGAGGGCGGTTGCGATGTTGCGGTTCATGGTTTGTCTCCTTCCATGATGGCGTTCGTTTGCCGCACTGATGGAACCACGGGCACCGAGAGAGTGAAAATCTTTTTTTGTTTCGGTGCTACAATTTCGTTTCCAGCCCCTGGAGGGAGCCATGCGTCGTCTCGTCCTCGTTACGCTCTTCGTCGCTTTGTCCGCCTGTCGCTCCGACCCCGACAAGATCGACACCGAGACCTTCACCGACGACACGGCCGTGGAGCCTGTGGACGCCGATGGGGACGGATACGACACGACCGAGGACTGCGACGACGGCGATGCCAGCATCCACCCTGGAGCCGAGGAGGTCTGCGACGAGGTGGACAACGACTGCGATGGCGACACGGACGAGGACGCGGTGGATGCCTCTGTCTGGTACGCCGATGCGGATGGCGACGGCTTCGGGGATGACTCGAACGGCCTCGAGGCCTGCGAGGCTCCCGAGGGCTACGTCGAAGACGCCACGGACTGCGACGACACCGACTCCGAGGTGTTCCCCGGCGCTCCGGAGCGCTGCGAAGGGGCCGACAACGACTGCGACGGCGAGATCGACGAGGATCTGCAGGAGGTCTGGTACGCCGATGCCGACGGCGACGGCTACGGCAACGCCGACAACTCCCTCGAGAGCTGCGATCCGGGGGACGGCTGGGTGGCGGACGCTACCGACTGTGACGACGCCAACTCCAGCGTGAGCCCTGGCGCCGAGGAGGTGTGCAACGACGCGGACGACGACTGCGACGGTGACGTGGACGAGGATCTCGAGTCCACCTGGTACGAGGACGCCGACGGGGACGGCTACGGCAATGTGGGTGTGGAGACCTTCGACTGTGAGCCCGGGGCGGGCTGGGTGGACAACGCCGAGGACTGCGACGACGCCAACAGCGCCATCCACCCCGACGCCCAGGAAGAGTGCAACGGCTACGACGACGACTGTGACGGGCTCGTCGACGACGAGGACGACTCGGTGACCGGAACCACCACCTGGTATGGTGATGCGGACGGGGACGGCTACGGCGACGACGCCAGCACCACCACCGCGTGCGACATGCCCAGCGGCCACGTTGAGTACGGCGGCGACTGCGACGATGGGGATGCCGCCTACAACCCGGGTGCGAGCGAGGACGATTGTTCCGATCCCGCCGACTACAACTGCGATGGCTCCACGGGCTACACGGACGATGACGGCGACGGCTACGCTGCCTGCGAGGACTGTGACGATGGCGACGCGGCGGTCAATCCCGACGCTTCCGAGGTCTGCGACACCATCGACAACGACTGCGACGGCACCATCGACGAGGACGACGCCGTGGATGCGGGAACCTGGTACGCCGACGCCGACGGCGACGGCTATGGGGACGCCGCCAGCACCGCCATCGCCTGCGATCAGCCCAGTGGCCATGTCTCGCTGACCTACGCCACCGACTGCGACGACGCGGACGCCGGCGTCAGCCCCGTGGCGGCGGAGACCTGCAACGGCGTCGACGACGACTGCGATGGCGACGTGGACGAGGGCGTCATGGACACCTTCTTCGCGGACCTCGACGCCGACGGCTACGGCGATGCGTCCTCCACCACCGAGGCGTGCGACGTCCCCAGCGGCTACCTCGCGGACGACACGGACTGCGACGACGGGGACAGCGCCGTCAACCCAGGCGCCGACGAGGCGTGCAATGGCTACGATGACGACTGCGACGGCAATGTCGACGAGGCGGACGCCGTCGATGCGTCCACCTGGTACCGCGACAACGACGGCGATGGCTACGGGGATGCTGCCGCCTCCACGGTGAGCTGTGACCAGCCGACGGGCTACGTCTCCGATGCCACCGACTGCGACGACTACGACGACGACGTGAACCCCGTCGCGGACGAACACTGCGATGGTGTGGACGAGGACTGTGACGGGGACATCGACGAAGAGGCCGTGGACGGAGACAGCTGGTACGCCGACGCGGACGGAGATGGCTACGGCGATGCCGCCTCGACCACCGAAGCCTGCGACCAGCCCTCCGGCTACCTCGCGGACGACACGGACTGCGACGACGCGGATGCCGCGATCCATCCCGCCGCCAGCGAGATCTGTGACGGTGTCGACAACGACTGCGACGGCGATGTGGACGATGACGACTCGGGCGTGACGGGCACTGGTACCTGGTACGTGGACTACGACGGTGACGGCTACGGCGCGTCGTCCGTGAGCCAGGACGCTTGTGACCAGCCCGAGAGCTATGTCTCGGACTCCAGCGACTGTGACGACGGCGATGACAGCGCCAACCCCGGCGCCACTGAAGCCTGCGACGGCGTGGACAACGACTGCGACGGGGACACCGACGAGGGCTTCGATGCCGACGCCGACGGTGTGGCCGACTGCTACGACAGCGAGACCTGCGACGGGGTAGACAACGACGGTGATGGCGACGTGGACGAGGGCTTCGACGCGGACGCCGACGGCGTGGCCGACTGCTACGACCGCGAGGAATGCGATGGCGTGGACAACGATGGTGACGGCCTGGTGGACGACGACGATCCCGACGTCACCGGCCTCACCACCTGGTACGTGGACTACGACGGTGACGGCTACGGCGGCTCGCGCCTGACGCAGGACGCCTGCGAACAGCCCTCCAACTACGTGTCGGACAACACCGACTGCGACGACAGCGATGCCACGGCCTATCCGGGTGCGGACGAGGTCTGCGACGGCGTGGACAACGACTGCGACGGCACCTCCGACGAGGACGACGCCATCGACGCCTCCAGCTGGTACGCCGACGCGGACGGTGACGGCTACGGGGACGCATCGAGCACCACCGCGGCCTGTACGGCCCCCAGCGGCTCCGTCGCTGACGCCACGGACTGCGATGACGGCGACGGGGCCATCAACCCTGGCGTCTCGGAGGTCTGCGATGGCGTGGACAACGACTGCGATGGCGACGTGGACGGAGATGACGCCGACGTGACCGGCACCGCCACCTGGTACGCCGACGTGGACGGCGATGGCTTTGGGGATGCCTCGAGCACGGTCGTGGCGTGTAGCCAGCCCACCGGTTTCGTCGCCGACGACAGCGACTGCGACGATGGAGACGGGGCGGTCAACCCGGGCGCGACCGAGGTCTGCGACGGCGTGGACAACGACTGTGACGGCCTGGTGGACGACGACGATGCCTCGGTCACCGGGACCACGACCTGGTACGTGGACTACGACGACGATGGCTACGGCGGCTCGCGGCTCTCCGTGGACGCCTGCGACCAACCTTCGGGCTACGTCGCCGA
>CAZVHW010000059.1:18616-20094 GCA_964626835.1 uncultured Enterobacterales bacterium | reverse complement strand
CAGAAACAGTCCCTCGTAGTCTCCATTGATCGCCAACTCGAAGAACATCGACTGCGCCTCGAATCCCCCTCGAGTGGGCGCGGCCAGGAAGAAAGCGAGGTGGTTACGCAACAGGCTGCGATCCTGGTAGGGGCAATGAAACACCCAGTCCGACTCGGAATCGAACCCAAACAAGGGGTGGGCTTCGTCGTCGTTGTTCCCCAACTCACGACGCAGCTCCACCGTGTAGTTGTGCTTCGGAAACTGGCACGAAGACTGTCCGCGGATCTTGATGCCAATTGGACCCGCGGTGAATGTCTCCGCTGGGACGAATCCGAAGTTGTCTTCGCAGGTGCTGTTACAGTACACCTGCATATACCCATCGGATTTCGATTCCGTCTCCGTGTCGAGTTCCTCATATACCTGCATCAGCACCACTGGGATATCCGATACACCGGGATAAAAGGGCCCATCACTGCATCCAAGGCATGCCATCGCCAGCAGCCAGGGAGCGGTACCGGTGCCCTCGGAACCCTGGCGAACATTCGGATGGTACACACCACACCCGAATCGCACGAACTCCAGCCGGGACGCTGGACCCGGCTTCATGTCGTTCGAAGAACCTGCCAGCCCACGCTTCCGAGGCGGGTGAACGGTACCCCAGCTAACCGTGAAGAAGGTATCGATGGTGCCGAAGGCGACAGACTTCATGGAATTCCAGGCTTCCTGCAGGGTGTGGAAGAGCTCTCCGACTCGCAACTCGTCGCGTGGCTAGCCACCGAGAGCCTTGTTGTAGTAGCTCTCCCGGGGATGGCCAAGAGGTCGAGATGGAGCCACTGTGGACAAGTAGCACAAACGCTGAGCGCCAAGGCACGGCAGCACAGCTCGCGGGGTAGCAGCCGGCGCCCGGGTGTCGGGCCGTGGCGCCGTAACCAAAGCTGGGATCCGAAGCGGAGACATACGCTCCGCCGCCGCAGTAGGTGTAGTACCAGTCGGTGCAGGTGATGATGGAGGTGCAGCTGTACGAGGAGCTGCTGATCTCCACGTGACCGTCGCCCACCAGCGTGAAGCCCGAGATGACGGTCGCCGCGGTCTCGCCGGAATCGACGGTGAGAGCGGCATCTCCGGTTCCGGTGGCGTCGATGACCGTGTCGTCGGCGCCCTCGACGCCGGTCAGTTCGATGTCCATGCCGACGAGGGTGACGGCCTCGCCCTAGGTGCCAGCGAAGACGATCGCGCACAGCGTGGCCTGGTCCACCGACTCGTCCTCGTCGATGTCACCGTCGCAGTCGTCGTCTTCACCGTTGCAGTACACGTCGGCGCCCGGGTACTGCAGGGGATCGACCACTCGACAGGCCTCGGGTGGGACGACCAGACTCGGTGTACAACGTTGGTGGCCCAGAGCCGGGCGGGGCTGTAGGCAGCGATCGGTGGGGCGCAGCCCTCTCAGCGGGACCCGCGTGCGGGTAGCCCGGTGCAAGGCAACCAGCTGGCGTCGG
>CAZVHW010000059.1:0-18599 GCA_964626835.1 uncultured Enterobacterales bacterium | reverse complement strand
CGAGTCCACGTCGAGGTCGTTCTGGGGCAGGGGCTGGGCCTCGGGCAGGCCGAGCGCCTGGATACGCGGGCGCAGGTCGTCGAACACCCCGTAGCCGCCCATGGCGCCGATCACGCCGCGCACGTCGGCCAGGTGCTGCTCGGTGGAGGCGATGCGCACGCCCTCGAGGCCGGGGTGCTCCCGGAAGTGCCCGACAGGCTCGGCCCACTCCATCGCGCCCATGACGTCTTCGACGGGTACGCCGGAGATCTGCTCGTACCAACCGGCGGCCCGCTCGGGGTTGACCAGCACCCAGTGCATGGCTTGCAGCAGCGCCACCATGAAGCGCTCGGCCACCTCGGGCCGCTGTTCCAGGAAGGCGCTCAGGGCGACGACCTCGAGGTGGTAGGGGTCGTGGGTCAGGATACGGATGGCGCCGTCGCGCTCGAGGGGCACGAGATAGGGATCCCAAAACATCAGCGCGTCGGTCTCGCCCTCCATCAAGGCCCGCACCGACTCGCCCTGGTAGCTGTAGCGGATCTCGACGTTCACCTCGTCGGGCTGCACGCCGGCGCCTGTGAGGAAGCGCTCGAGCAGGCCGCCCAGGATGGGGTTCTCGATGACCCGCCCCCGCAGGTCGGGGATGGACTGGATGTCGGAGTCGGCCTTGACGATCAGGGCATTGCGCCCCCCGCACCGAGCGTGCTCACCAGCTTGTAGGGGCGACCGCAGATCATGGTCACGCCCATGACCCCGGTGGTGATGAGGGAGACGTCCGCGTCGCCGTGGACCACCGACCACGCCAGATCGGGCGAGTTGTTGCAGCGCACGAACTCGCCCTCCAGCCCGCTGCGCTCGAGCAGGTCGGTCCGTTCGAAGACCTGCGAGACCATGCCCCAGAAGAACACGCCGTCCTGAGTCGAGTAGCTGATACGGACCGGTTCGAGCGTGCGAGCCTCGGAGGGAGGAACGGGGTCGCTGACGGCTGGCTCACTGGTGCAGGCTGCCAGCGCGACCAGGGCCAGCAGGATCGGCGGCCTTCCGGGCGCGCGGCCTCGGCGCGACGGGATCCCGTGGCCGAGTGAACGGCGGGGCATCGTCTTTCCTTGGTCGCAGCATTTTCCCTAACCTGCCAGCGATGACGACTGTGCCGCGCCGCCGCCAAGCGGATACGAACATGACCATCGAGGTGTATCCCATGGCCACTCCCAGTCCCTCACCCTCCAGGCTCTTCGACTGGCCGAGAGCCTCGGTTCTGGCTGTGGTCGTCGTGCTGGCCAAGGTCGGCGCGGGCTGGTGGATCGCCGAGGGCTTCCCCACCACGAACCGGCAGCGTGGCAGGGCGGCCAACGCCGTCAACCCGACCCCCGGCGCCGACATCCTCGACGAAGACATGTCCCGCGCGGTCCGCCGCGCCGCGCTCGAGGCGGGGCTCAACCCCACGGTATTGCCGGAGATGAACGAGCTCTGGGCGAAGACACTGATGGAGAGCTCCGCGGCCCGATCCATCGATGTCACAGATCGCGAGGCCGTGGAGGAAGCCCTCATGCAGCAGGTCACCACCATGTCCGAGTCCGGGTTGGGTGGCCGCGGCGACCGCGGCGGAGGCGGAGGCGGAAGCGGAAGCGGAAGCGGAGGCGGAGGCGGCGGAGGCGTGGGCAGCGGCGCAGGCGACCTGGGCCAAGGCGGCCAGAGCGGGGGTGAGGGATCAACCAAGCACCTCACCCCATCCGTCGAGCGACTCGTCGAGATGCAGACCCTGCGCCTCGGCAAGGCGGCGAAGGCCAAGGGTATCGAGGTCGAGCGGCTTATGCCCGACGAGGCCCTCGTGGAGGCTGCCCTGGCCTCTGATGACGCCACCAGCCCGGCCACCCGTGCGTTGATGGAAGCCTTCCGGGTGTCCTTCACGCAGCTCGAGGGTGAGGTCGGAACGGCACCCTAGCAGGCGTCGGGAAAGCTCATGTCTACTGCGACCCACCAGTGCCTACTGCGACGTGCCCTGCTTGCAGCGCCCGACTGTCAGCGTGTTGAAAACACGCCTCCGCCGGTCACTACTGCGCAGAACCCGTCTCGCTACGGCCCTGGCGGCTCTCGCTACGACATGAACCGGCGGCAGACCTGCCACCTCTCTCCCGACGACTGCTAGCGCCGGCGAGCCCATGCCCCGCCTCCCCACCCCCGCGGCCATCGCCCTGTTCACCGCTGCTAGCCTGACGGGCTGCGCCGCTGACCGGGCGGAGCTAGTTGGCGGTGCCGCGGAACACCCCAACCTCGTCCTCGTCTCCATGGACACCTGCCGCTACGACCACACCGGTAGCGCGGGCTACCACAGATCCACAACCCCCAGCCTCGATCGGCTGGCGGCCGACGGGGTGAGCTTCACCCGCGCCTACGCGCAATCCAACGAGACCCGCTACTCCCATGCCGCGATCTTCACCGGCCGCTATCCCGGGGAGATGGCGACCCTGGACGACGACTACCACCTCCCGGCCGAGGTTCTCACCATCACGGATGTCCTGAAGCTCTACGGCTACGTCACCGCGGCGTTCACGGCTGGCGCGCACGTCAAGGGCCACCTGGGCTTCGCCGAGGGCTTCGACCTCTACCTGGACGATCTCGACTTCGCGAGCTTCTATCACAGCGTGCAGGCCGCCGAGTTGTGGCTGGACGAGCCCCCAGAGGGCCCATTCTTCATGTTCGTCCACGGCTACGACTGCCACTCGAACTACCGCAAGCCGCTCTTCTTCGAGGATCTGTTCGATCCCGGCTACCGGGGACTCGCCGACCAGATCGCCGAAGACCTGCTCGGCATCGAGCGCATCTGGAAGGGCCGCTACTACAAGGAAGTGGACGAGGAGTACGTGAGAAACTCCGAGGGCCACCGCTACCTGGCCGACGCCTTCTTCCAGGTGGCCATGCCCAAGGCCGCCGCCAGTGGCTCGCTGTCGCTGTCGCTGAGCCCGGCCGATCTCTACCACCTGGAGGCTCACTACGACGGCGGCCTCGCCTACGCGGACCTGTGGCTCGGGATGCTCCTGGCCGCCCTCGAGGACCAGGGCCTGCTCGACCAGACGGTTGTGGCGGTCCTTTCCGACCACGGCGAGGGGCTGGCCGACTACGAGTACTTCCACCACCGCCCCAGCTTGAGGGAAGCGATCCTCCACGTCCCCATGGTGATCCGGATCCCTGGGACCGCTCGCCAGGGGCAGCGGATCGACCAGCTGGTGCGCACCATCGACCTGGCTCCCACCCTGATCGAGCTGCTGGGGGTGCCGCCGATGCAGGGCATCCCGGGCAACAGCCTGGTGCCGCTGCTCGAGGGTGGCGAGCTGGCCCTGCAGCCATCCTTCGCCGAGAGCCGCTACCAGGTCTCGGTGCGGGTGCCGGGGGAGCAGCTCGTCCTGGACAGGGCCGCCCTCGATCCACGTGGAGAGGGCGCAGTGGGCGACGGACACCACTACTACGAGTTCCCCGGTGAGCTGCCGGCCTCCCAACCACCGGTCGGCGCCGACGCACTTGCCCTGCGGCTGCACGCCTGGCACGAGGGCATCGATCCCATCACGGACGAGCCCCTCGCGATCGATCCCGAGCTGCAGCGGGTGCTGCGAGAGAGGGGGTACTGGTGAGGGCTTCCCGTTCCTGCGTCCTGCTCGCCTCCGGCCTGCTGCTCGCCTGCCGCGACGTGCCGCCGGATCCGCCCCGGCAAGCCCGCACCTTCCCCAGCCAGGACGAGCTCGTGGCGGAAGCGCTGGCCCGGGTAGACCGCGACGGCGATGGCCGACTGGGCGTCGAGGAGTACGAACGCGTCGGCAATGGCCGCGATCTCTTCGTCAATGTCGACCGCAACGGCGACCGGCAGATCGATGTCCAGGAGCTCGGACGCGCCCTGCGGACCATCAACCCAGGCTACCGGAACAGGCCCGCGTCGGCGAAGCAGCGCTGATCTCCCTCAGCGCAGCAGCTCTGCCAGGGAGCCGAAGTCGGCGCCGAACATCAGCGCGATCAGGGCCTGCTCCCGCGCTGCGGCAGGTCGACCGACGGCTGCCAGGCGATGCGCCAGATCCACGCGGCATCTGCCGCAGCCAGGCTGCGACGCCACCGCGGCGCGGCTGTACCGGAGGGCCAGGGTGTGGCTGCCCAGGGCCCCGTGGAGCTGGGCCTGTCGCTGCCGGACCTCGGCAGCACCGGCCCTGGGATTCTGCTGCAGCATGGCCTTGCCGGTCTCGTCCAACCGAGCCCAGAGAGGGGCCTGGTCGGCCTCGAAGAGCCCCAACGACCAGTCCCGCGAGGCGGTGCCAGCCACGAACGAGCGCTCGTAGAACCACCGGACGCGAGCGAGCCCGGTCCAGGCGTCCAGCGGTCCGAGCCCGAGGCCCTCGAGTGCCTCGTCGTAGGAGGGCAGCGCGGCGGGATCCAGGTCCAAGCCAAAACGCGCGGGGTCCCTGGCCAGGACATCGGCGGCGCTGCGGGCGAGCAGATAGGAGCCCAGCAGGTTCGGGTGGACGTGATCGTAGAAGACCTCGTGCCCCAGCGCCGAGCCACGGCAGGCTCGGGTCAGCGCCTCCAGGGGCTCCACCACCGCGACGAGGGCATCGGGGTGGCGGTCTGGGAGGGTACGGATGGCCTCCATCACCGAGCTGCGGGCGCGGATCGGCGCGCAGTCTGAATCGATGGCGCTGCGGAAGGCGGCGTGGGAGGCTTGGAGGTCACCCGAGGCCTGGGCGCACCAACCCGCCACCCAGCTCGAACCGGCGTGCCCCGGCAGGGCCGCGAGGGTCTCGGGCTCGCAGTCGGCTGGCGTGAGGATCTCCGGGGTGCTGGCCACCCATGCCAGAAGCCGTGCGGCCCGCTCGCCTGCCTGCTCGTCGCCGCCGTCGTCGGAGCAGAGGGGAGCCACGTGGCGCTCGTTGGCGTGCGCCTGGAAGACCAGCAGGGGAACGCCCGCGAGATCCTCGACCAGGTGGTCCAGGGTCTCCGCGAAGCGCGCGGCGACCGCCCGCTCCACTGAACCCCCGCCGGGGTGGAGCGCGTCGGGCCGGATCCCGAGCGCGGCGCTCTGATCGTGGGAGACCACGGGCCCCTGGAGCCCCTCGAGGAGACGCCACAGACGCAGGTTGCGAGGAAAGCGGGCTTGACGCACCCCGTAGAACTCGTTGTGGCCGGCGTAGAGCACGACGAGGTCGGGATCCTGGGCGAGCAGCTCGCTGAGCACGTCTTGGTAGACCGAGGCGCTCACCGCGCGCAGGCCCATGTTGATCACCTCGACCCGCCGGGTATCCTGGGCGACCGCGAGAAGGTGCTCGAGCTGGGAGGCCCAGGTGGCGCTGTCGTCCAGGTGGGTGCCATAGGCGCTGGACTCCCCCAGCACGAAGATCCGATACGTGTCGGCGGGCTTGTCCGTCAGGAACCACTCGTGGCGCGGCTCGCGCAGCAGATCCTCCCACTCGGCGCTGCGAAACCAGTTGTCGCCCACGTGGTCGTTTGTCACCATCCAGTGCCTGCCGTCGTGGTCGATCACGGGCAGGAAGAAAGGCTCGAGGGCAGCGACCCCGATCGCTCGCAGCCCCGCCTCGATCACCGCCAGCACCGTCATCGCCACCAGCAAGCCGAGGATCGCCCGGCGCAGCCTGCTCACGGAGCGGCCTTGCGCATGACCAGGAGGTAGCGCTGGGGGACGAGCTGCTCCTCCCGCACCAGCTCGAGACCGTGGGCCATCAGCTGGCCCTCGATCAGGGGGCGGGAGACCGAGATGCCCCGATAGGGCACCACCTCGGGATCAACGACCGGCTCGTTCTCGCTCACCACCACCAGCCCGCCGGGGGCCAGGGAGCGCAGCAAGGCGGCGATCCAGGCCCGGCGTTCGTCCTCGCGGAACGAGAGGTAGATGGCCTGGTAGGTAGAGCAGAGGAAAACGCGGTCCAGGGAGCCCGCAGGCAGGTCCGGAAAGCTGCCGTCGGTGGGGGTGATCCGGAGGTTGTCCAGGCCCTCGGTCGCGGCCACGAAGCCCAGATATTCCAGGTGCATCCGGTTCGTCTCCACCGCGTGCACCACCCCCGCAGGCCCGACCGACGCAGCCATGCGGAAGCTGAAGTAGCCACCGCCAGCACCGACGTCGGCCACGTGCATGCCCGGCTCGAGCGCCAACAGCTCGAGGACCCGCTCCGTCCGCTCCCACCGGGCCCTGTACGGGCTGTTGAAGCGCACCAGCTCGTCGAGATAGCGGAGCTGGGAGGGTTTCATGCTCGCGAGGCCGTACTTGGCCAGCAGGTAGCGCCTGAACAAGGTCCAGTCATTGGCACCGAACAGCTCGACGAAGCGCCGGCCGTCAGCGTCCTCGAGCAGGGTTGCGCGGACCGCCTCGTCCGCCAGGGCGTACTCGCAGAACCACTGCAGCGTGGGATACTCCCCGCCGAAGTTCTCGACGGCGTGCAGCCGCTCGTAGGCGGCCAGGGCCCGCTCGGCCGCGCTGCGATCACCCCTGTCGAGGAACTCGACGAGCAGCCGGGCCGCAGCGATGCCCTCGGGGCTCTCGTTGGTGAGGCTGTCGAAGGGGAGGTAGACGAGCGAGTCGGCTGGTTCGCCCCGGGCCAACGCCTGGGCCGCGGGGCTGCCGGCCTGGGGCGCCGCGAGCGGCGCGTCGGTATGGGGGGTCGGCTCGCGCCAGTGTCCCGCGCTCCCGCGTCCCAGCGCGAAGCCCACGCCGAGCAGCGCGAGGCCGACGGCCAGCAGGGTGGCGATCCGGGTGGCCTGCAACGGCGGGCTCCTGGGTGGAGGTCAACGGGAGGCTTAGCCTACCTGGGTCAAGGGTACCGCCCGGGCGTCAACCTGGTCGATGAGGGTGCTGTCGACCACCTCGGCGAGGTTCAGGGGAGCGTCGATGAAGCCCTGTTCTACGAGGAAGGCGTTGTCGGCCTCGAGGGAGCGCAGCAACGAGGGCTGCGCGGGCGTGAGCATGAGCAGGCTGAAGGCTGTGCGAAAGCTGGCGTTGATCCCGAAGCACATGCGCTGGAGGTTGACGGGGGGCTTGCCGCTCTGGCCCTCCATCCACTGGGCCACCAGTCGGGGGTCGCTGTTGAAGTAGTGGAAGGCCTGCTTGACGGCCGTGAGGGTTGCCAGGCCCAGCTCGCGATCCTGCTCGAGCAGGTGCTCGGAGAAGACCACGGTGATGAAGTAGTCGCCCAGGGCCAGGGTGCTGGCGCGGCCCTGCTGCTCGGCCATGAAGAGGTAGGGATCCCACTGGGCGGCACTGTCGGCGTCGGTGGTGGCGGCGTTCTCGGGGCCGTCGAAGGGCACCAGCGTCCAGTCGTCGTCGGCCAGCCCCGCGCCACGGGTCTGCTCGAGGAGCCAGCGGTGCAAGGCGTTGCCCGGGGTGGCGGCGATGCGCTTGCCCTTCAGGCCGGCGATCGACTCCACGTCGGAGTCCGGGGGCACCACCAGGCCCAGGCGGCCGCCGGATCCCAGGGTGGCAACGATTCGCGCGCCTTCGGGGCGGCTGGCCAGCCGCAGGCCGTGCGCCTCCCCCGTGAGCACCACGTCCGCGGTCTCGGCCAACTCGCCAAACTCGTTGAGGGACTCGCTGGTCTCGAAGCGGGCGTGAACGCCGTTCTGGGCCAGGATGTCGGTCCGCTGCAGCACCAGCCCGACGTGCCCGGCGAAGAGCACGCTCTTGCGAGGAAAAGCGATCACCAGGTCGACGGACGGGGGGACCAGGATCGTCCAGAGGTAGGCGCAGAAAGCGAGCAGAGCCGCGACGGACAGGGCGATGGGCAGCGGCCCGGGCCCCCGCCGATCTGCCACGATGCTCGGTGCTTCCCTGCTCATTGGATCCTGCCGTGCGGGGGCCTCGGGGAGGGAGAGTATATCTACCCGAGGTGAACGGGACGAGGGCAACATGATATCTACCCGAGGTTCCCCAGGCTACGCGGCTGGCCTCCCGGAGTCCCCACCATGCCCGGTCCCATCAGCGTCAAGCTCGCCCCCGGAGTGCTCCGGAACGCTGTCCTCCCTGCTGAGCATCGTCTACCAGACCTCCATCGCCCAGGAATACAGTGCCAGCATCCTCGAGCTTCGCTCGGGCTTCCAGATCGTCTTCGGCCTGGTACACGTCTTCTACGGCGCGGGCATGTACCTGGCCTGGCGCCTCTTCCGAAAGGGCTACTCCGAGGCGCGCCTGCGGGTGCTGTGGGCCAGCAGCGCGCTGTGCATCCTGGCCTCGCTGGTAGCCACCCTGCAGTCCAACCCCCACGCGCCTCTGGCCTGGGTGACGTTGCCGGCGGGGGCCCTGCTGGCCTCCGCGGTCCTCACGCTCTTCGGCATGGTGTTCTCCGGCATCCTGGTGTGGTTCCACCAGCACCACCGCGACCAGATCGGACTGGCCGTGGCGGCCAGCCTGCTGGGCCTCGTGGCGGCCTTCATCGTGCGCGCACCGCTGGTGATCCACCTCGGCAACAGCACGCTGCTGGTGGTGGTGGCCCTGCTCTGCCTGGTCCCGGCCTTGCCCCGGGCGGGGGGCTGGCTGATGCTGGCCGTGGCGGTGGGGGTCTCGCTGGTACCCGGGCTCGACCACCGCATCGAGCGCCTGCGAGACACCACCGGGCGCATGGAGATGCACTCCTACCTGGACTACCTGCCGGTCGAGGAGATGCAAACCTTCGTGCCGGTGCTCGACGCCTGGAGCCCCTACGCCAAGATCAACCTCTTCGAGGTGCCGGGCACCCCGCGCCTGGGCGGGGTCTACAACTACTACATCACCTGGATCTTCGACAGCGAACCCGACCGCCGTCGGCAGCTGCTCTACGGCTTCATCGAGCCCGACGACGAGGTGCTCTGCATAGCCATGGGCGGCGGCTGGCCCCTGCTGGCCATCCCGGTGGCCGACCGGGCCCAGATCACCGGCGTCGAGATCGACCCGGTGGTGGTGGAGTTCTTCCAGGACAACCCGCAGTACAACGACAACCTCTTCAACGAGATCCAGGTGGTCCGGGCCGAAGGTCGCTCCGCCCTCGAGACCCTCGACGGCCCCTTCGACTCCATCGTTATCGACCTGCCGGGCTCCCCCGCCACCCAGAAAGAAAACCCGGTCGAGTTCGAGAACCTGCTGCTCACCGCCGAGGGCATCGAGGCGGCCTTCGATCTACTCGACGAGGACGGCATCCTGTTGGCCTACCTCCTGCCCCACCAGATAGACTCGGCCTACGCTGCGGCCCAGGCTTCCGGCCATCACGTCGGCCTGCTCATCGGGCCGGCCGCGGGTGGAAAGGGCGGTCGCTACCGCTCGGTGAACAAGACCTACGCCTTGTTTCTCTCCCGCGACGCACGGCAGCTCGACACCTTCCTCGGGCGGACAGTGGCCCAGGCGTTGGCCGAGGGCGGCATAGTCATCGAGCCCAACGACCGCGAGCTGCAGGACCTGGCGGCATCGCCCGTCAGCACCGACGACAAGCCCTACGCGCAGATGCAGGCCTACCTGGGCGGGAACGTCAGCCGCGAGCGCCGCACCGGCACCTTCGGCACGGTCTTCCGAGCGGCCCGGGTAGCCCTGGCCACCCTCGCGCTGTTCTCGGTGCTGGCGGTGCTCCTGCGCGGCCGCGACAACCAGGAGCGAAAGCACCTGGTGTTCTTCTTCGCCATCGGCGTGGGCATGGTCATGCTCCAGCTGCACCTCTACGCCCGCTTCCGGAGCTTCTTCGGCGATCCGGTCTCCACCACGATGATGACCACCCTGCTGCTCTTCCTGGCCAACGCCGTTGGCAGCATGCTGGCCAATCGCTTCGAGGCCCGCACGCCGCGCTGGCCCGCGCGCGTCCTGGGCACCCTCGCCCTGCTGGCCTTCACCCACGTCGCCATCGACCACATCCCCTTCGGGCTCGAAAACGTGGCAGCGCGCTTCCTGGTGGCGGGCGCGGTGATCGTGCCCTTCGGCGTGGCCTCGGGGGTGTTCTTTCCGGTGGGCATCATGCGCGTACCAATGCGCACCTATGGCTGGGCCCTGGCGCTGGACGGCGCGGGCACCTTCGTGGGCTTCCTCGGCTTCTACTTCCTGGCCTGGGACCACGGTCTCGCCGCCACCATGCTACCGGTGGCCCTTTGCTACGCCCTGGCGGCGCTGCTGCTCACGAGGAGCTGATCCATGTCCGAATCCCTAGGTGTGATGCTGATCGGATGCAAGGGCGCCGTCTCTACGGCGGTCCTGGCCGCCTGGAGCGCCCGCCGCGCTGGCCTCGAGGTCCCCTGTCCCCTCCCCTCCCAGGCGGAGCCCCTCAGCGAGCTGCTGCCCCTGGTGCCTCTCGAGGCCATGGCCTTCGGCGGCTGGGATCCGGATCCCCGCACCGTCTCCGAGGCTACGCGGGCCCACGGCTGCGTGCCCACGGCCTTCTCGGCTACGACGACTTCGACCACCAGGTCCACATCCACTACTACCCACCCCGGGAGACTTCAAGGAGGCCTGGGACGTCGTGGACTTCAGCGGCTGGTTGGGCATCCCCATGCAGATCCGGGTCAACTGGCAAGCCAGCGACTCAGCCCTGGCAGCGCCGCTCGTCGTCGACCTGGTCCGCTGGACCCACTGGGCGAAGCAGCAGGGCGAGGCTGGCTACCTGCACTGGCTGGCCAGCTACTTCAAGCACCCGCTGGGAACCACCGAGAACGACTTCGGCCGCCAGGTCGACCTGCTCCGGCAGCGGCTCCGGGAGGCCGCTGGTGCCTAGGCCTCCGGCGAGTCTACGCCTGGGCTACAACAGCTCCGGCTTCGCACGTACGGCCGACCTGCACGCGGTCATCGACGCCGTCGCGGACATCGGCTTCGCCGGGCTCGAGCTGAGCATCGACGAGCGCCACCACCACTCCCTGCTACACGACGACGCCCGGGCCAGGGCCGTGGGCGAGCACCTGCGGCGGCGCAACCTGGGGATGGTGCTCGGCACCGGCGGCCGGTACGTGCTGGGGCCGAACGCGCACGAGCCCGCCTTCGCCACGCCCGATCCCGCCGAACGGGAGCGGTTCCTGGCCTTCCTCGAAACCACCATGGACCAGGCGCGCCCGCTCGGCACCCGGGTGATCATGCTCCACTCCGGCTATGCCCCCCGCGGTGTGGAGCCCGCGCGAGCCTGGTCCTGGCTCGTACGGGGCGCGCGGCGCCTGGCACGGCGCGCCGGCGAAGCCGGACTGAAGCTCGGCTTCGAGTTCCACCCGGACATGCTGGTGCGCACCCTCGACATCGGTCACGTGGCCTGCACCGACCCGCGGCCCATCCCGGAGGTCATCCGACGCTGCGCCGACCAGCTGGTCAACGTGCACCTCGAGGACATCCGCGGGACCACACACGTGCACCTGCCCATCGGCGATGGTGACATCGACTTCGCCACTGTGTTCGAGGCGCTACGGCAGGTGGGCTACGGGGGCCTGATCAACGCCGAGTTCAACAGCGACGACCTGGCTGTCGACGAGCTCGAGCTGGCCAGGCAGACCTGGCGGCGGCTCCATCTCCTGCTCCCCACGGTTCGCCCGGAGGCCACGTGAAGCGCAGAGCCTTCCTCGAGGGCCTCGCCGCGGCCGCCGTGCAGGCTGGTCTCGGCTGGCCGCGCATCGCCGGAGCCCAGCAGCCTGGCCGCGATGCGCCTCCTCTCATCATCCTGGTCGCCTTCGACACCACCCGGGCCGACCACCTGGGCTGCTACGGCTACCACCGAGACACCACCCCCAACCTCGATCGTTTCGCGGCCGAGGCGGTCCTCTTCGAGCGTTGCCACGCGCAGTCCAACGAGACCCTCACCTCCTTCGCCTCCATGTTCCAGGGTCGGTGGTCCAGCGAGCTGGGCAGCCTGAGCTACGAGCGCTTCCGGCTGAACCCCGATGTCCTCACCCTGGCGGAGATCCTGGGCATCCACGGCTACCAGACGGGCGCCTTCGTGGCGGGTGGTCACCTGGTACGGGCGTTCGGCCACGACAGAGGGTTCGACACCTACCGGGACGAGTGGCACTTCGGCAGCTTCTACCACACCATGCCACCGGCGCTGGACTGGCTCGATCAGCGCGATCCCAACCGCCCCGGCTTCCTCTTCGTGCACGGCTACGACACCCACGGCCCCTACGCCCCGCCGCTGTGGTTTCAGGACCTCTTCGATCCGGACTACCAGGGGCTGATGGACGACCTGCTGAAGCCCGACCTGCCGCTCGACATCGAGAAGGTTTGGAGGGATCGCTACTACGGTTCGCTCGGCTCCAAGACCATCACCAGGCTCCTGGACGATCCCAAGCTGCGCGTGCTCCCCACCGATCTGTTTTCCCTGCTGGCTCTCCAGGATCCGGCCGACGGCGACCCGGTGACCCTGCGCGACAAGCAACACGTCGTGGCGCACTACGACGGCGCTCTCGTCTACGCCGACCTGCTCTTCGGCCGCTTCCTCGACGAGCTCGCCGCGCGTGGCCTGCTGGACAACTCCATCATCATCGTCATGGGCGATCATGGCGAGGATCTCTTCGAGCACGACCACGTCAACCACCGCATCAGCCTGCACGACGCCAGCACGCACGTGCCCCTGATCATCCGCCTACCCGGGGGGGCCTGGGGCGGCTCGCGCGTCTCCGAGCTGGTCGGCCTCACCGACCTGCTCCCGACCTTGCTGGAGCTCGGCTCCATAACGCTACCCGCCCTCATCCGAGGCCGCAGCTTGCTGCCTCTGATCCGCGGCGAGGCGCCGGACTGGCCCGCCTACTGCCTCAGCGAGGGCATCATGCCCATGGCCAGCCTGCGCGGTGAAGAGCACCGACTGGTGCTGAACGGCTTCATGGCCGGCAGCGATGAGTACATGCAGTTCCTGCACCAGGGGATCACGCGCCACGAGGGGATCTCCCTCTTCGCGCTCGGCCCCGAGGGCGAGCAGCGGATGGCGCCAGACAGCCCCGAGACTCAACGCATGGTCACCTCGATGCTCGGGTTCATGCGCGAGGCCTACCATGGTTTCCGCTCCCCACAGGGCGGCATGGTGCCCTATGTCGACCCGCTGCTGATGCAGCTGATGCGCGACAAGGGGTACTGGTGATGCGCGCCCTGCTGCTCACGCTGTTGGTCGCGAGCTGTGACGGACCATCTCCCACCGAGGCCCCGGCCCAGGCTCCGCCGCCCGACCTCGAGCAACCCGAGACGGCGACGGCCGCCCTCCCTCGTGCTCCGCGGCCCCTCCCCACGGGCCCCCACCCCCGGCTGCGGGAGTGGCTCGAACGCGTCGATGACGACGACGACGGCCTCATCAGCCAGGCGGAGCATCGGCGCTGGGGCCAAGCCGAGCCGGGCTTCGCCACCATGGACCTGAACGAAGACGGCAGCCTCGACCTGGACGAGCTGGACGCCGCCCTCGAGACCCAAGGGGCGGCCTACCACACGGCGCGCAACAGGTAGCACTGCGGGGTGGCCGGTGGCCAGGACGGGCGAGGGTTCAGTTGGCCTCCTGCTCCTTGGCCCGCTCCTCGAGGTGGACGAGGCCCTCGGTGCCGATCCCGTACACCTGCTCCATGAAGCTGCCGACGCCGTCTTTGCCAAGCAATGCCCGTGCCTCGGTGAAGATCCGTAGGCGCTCCCGCCGCAAGGTGCCGCGCCGCTCCTTTTGCGAGATCTCGCCCGACCGTGCCAGCTCGCGCGTGTCCGCCAGGGTGTCGAAGCTGGCCTCCATCTCGTCCTCGAGGGCCTGGGCCGTGAGCTCGTCGTGCCCTGCCTCGCTCAGGAAGGCGACCAGGCGCTCCCGCGTGTCGCCCTTGAGCTTGGCGAAGGCCTCGTCGTCGAGCAAGGTCTCCTGTCCCGGTATCAGCACCTTGGCCTCGCCTTCCTCCGCGAGACGGCGCTCGGGCCGGCCCTCGCGAACGCCGGTCCCCTCGGCTTGGCCGGCCTCACTCTCCCGCGAGCCGCGCGATTGCCGCCGTGGCGAGGGGTGCGCGTCGGGGTTGGTCCCGTCCTGGGGCGGCTCGGTGCTCGGTGCTTGCACTTCGACGTCCTGCCAGGGGACGGGGACGAACAAATCCCAGACATCGAGCCACGTCATGGCCAGGACCAGGCTGGTCGCGGTGATCGACGCGACCACACCGATACTGCGGAGCTTGGCGCTGTTGACAGGCTTCATGGAGGGCTCCGTGGCGGGACGCAGATAACAAGAAGTATGCCGGAGAGGGACCATCCTGCCAGCCCGAACACGTCGTTCCCTGGCCACCATCCCGATCCCGCATCCATGCCCCCCCCCCCCCCCCCAGGGACCCCCGAGAACACGTCCTCCGACGCGTCCGAGAGCTCCTCGAAGAGCCCGCGGGAGGTGAACTCGACCAGCTGGTAGCCCTGCTGGGCAAGCGACTACGAGCCACCCGGGATCGCGCAATGCGCCGTGCCGTGCTTCGCAGCTGCCTGGATCGAGCGCCCTCCCGCGGACTCGAGCGATGCGAGTCGCCGACCACTTGACAGGCCTCGGGTGGGACGACCAGACTCAGTGTACAGGCGCCTTCGCGTTTGGACGGGCTATCCCCACGACCGGCGCCACCTGTCCCTGGAGAAGGACGCTCCCGAAGGGCGATTGCCGTCGATGAGGCCCTCCCACGATGTACCACGGCTCCTGCACGTCCTCGTCCACCGGGTAGCCGTCGTCGTCCTGATCCACGCGCGGCGGCGCGGTGTCGATGGAGTCCTTGCCGGTGTCGTCGCCGGGGGTGCGGCAGGCCTGGAGAACGATCAAGAGGGAAAGGGCACGGATCAAGCTGCACCTCGATGAACGATCAGGCCCAAGGTAGCGTGGGGTAGGGTGGCGACCGGAGCGCGCGCAGCTACTGCACGGCACTACCCATCACCTTCCAGTCCTGGGTGTGCACCGAAGGCGAGCCGCCACCAACGCGGCCTCAGGCGTCATGTCGTGCGTGGGACGCTTCCCGTGGATCGTGGGCTCTCTCGAGGGCACTAAGGCGGGCTTCGACGGTGGCTCGCAGCTGCTCGCGGGCTTCTTCGTCCGATCCGAAGTCGGCGGGTTCGATGGGCTGGCCGAAGATCAGCCGCACCGTGCAGAAGGGCCGCGGCAGCTGCATTCGGTCCCAGGTACCGGTCAGGATCCAGCGCCTCGAGGAAAGCGCCACCGTGGGCAGCACGACAGCGCTTGCTTCCTGCGCCAAGGCGGCCACGCCGCGCTGCACGCGATTGCGAGGCCCCCGGGGACCGTCGACGGCGAAGAGCACGGGCACTCGCGCTCGGGCCAGCTCCTTCATGGCGGCGAGGGCAGCGCTCCCGCCCTTGTCGCGGCCCTTGCGCCGGCTCGAGCCGCGCACCGGTTCGACCCGCCGCAGCCGCAGCGAGGGCACCAGCAGGTCGCCGTCTTGGGACCGGGAGACCATCGCCGCCATGCGCCGCTCGTCGTTGCAGAACACCGCCGCGATCTGGTGGGCGTGCAGCAGGGCGTAGGCGTAGGGGCGGTCGGAAGCTCGTAGCTCGGGCCGGGGATCGGCTTCGACGCGGTAGCGGCAGGTCAGGCGCCAGGCCAGCATCGACAGCCCGATGCACCAGCCTCCCAGGCGAGCGAGCCAGCGTGGCATGGCGGGATTGGCCTCCTGCGGATCGGTGAGCTTCGGGGTGGGAACGGCCCTCACCGATGTGGGTGGCTGCAAGGTAGCGATGGCCGAGCGGGTGTGCCAGGCAGCACGCCCCGCGACCTGTCTCGCTCACGCCGGGCGCACGGAGTCCCGCGGCCCGGGATGGTCGCCTTGCCGTTTCCTACTCGGTGCGCGCCAGTCGAAAGCCGAGATCTTCGGTTCTGGATTCCAGTCCGGCTGCGTTGCGGGCCGTGAAGGCACACTCCAGGTCGGGGGACGCGAAGCTGCCCCCACGAAGGACCCGCTCGCGGCCCGGTGTAGGCCAGACCGTGTCCACCCGTGGTTGGCTCGTGTAGCTCGCCTTGACGTCCCACACCCACTCCCACACCACACCGTTCAATCCCTTGAACTTCCAGATGTTCCCGGTGGACGAGCTGGAGAACTGCGAGCGGAGGCAGGGGATGGGCTCGGAAGGTGCGTCCAGGCGGCCGGCGCGGGCGGCGTACTCCCACTCCGCCTCGGTGGGCAAGCGGTAGCCGTCACCGTGCTCCGTGAGCGCCACGCCCTGGGCGGACTCGCAGCTGTCCGTGTCGGTGTAGAATGGCAGGAAGCCGTCAGCCCGCGACAGCAGGTTGGCGTAGCGCACGGTGTCGCACCAGCTGACGCCGCCCATGGCGTTGCGGGGGTTGACGTTGATCGGAACCGCCTTGCCTTGGAGCGCGTACCACTGCGCCACCGAGACTTCTTTTTCCGCCATCCAGAAGGCGGCGACGGCCACCCTGTGGGCGGGTCGCTCGTGGGCCGTTGCGAAGGTGTCCGCATCCCCGGCACCCATGGTGAACTCACCGGCCGTGAGCCCGATGAAGCGCATGTCGACCTGCTCGGGTACGGCGATGTGGAGCCGGCCCGTGGGTTGACCACGGGGACGTGCGGCGAGGGCGGCCGTTGGCGCCTTGGGGCCTGATGACGGAGAGATGTCGCCCAGCATGGTTGAGCTCGAGGCATCACCAGCAGCGGGCGAGCCCTGTCGCAGCTCGCCCAGCGTGGTCGCGGGGCCTTGCTCGGGGACCATGGGCAGGATGTCTGGCTCTGGGTCGTCGTTCCCACCCACAATTCCCATGCAAAACCACACACAGAGCAAGAGCTCGGCCACGAGCGCCAGCGTGTACAACCTGACCTTGCTCGGGCTCGGTGGCTCCTTGGAGGCGGTCCCTCGGCCGGTTCGTTCGACCGGGTCAGCCTCGGGGGGGAACTCGTGGATTGGTATCCCGACGTCCGTGATCTCGCGCCTGCCATCTGCCTCGCCGATCACGGGAATGACCAGCAGGTTTGGGTCCGTGGCTTCGCGCTTGTGCGCGAGCTCCGGTTGGGTGTCCTGTTCGGGGTCTCGAAGCCTGGGCGCCGTGTCCTCTTCGCGGTCGCGCAGCCTGGGCGCAGTGTCCAGCTCCGGATCGTCCACGGGCGCTTCGGGCTCTGTGTCGCTTGCTTGTCCGGGATCGAACAGTCCCGGCCCGGGGGCGGTCACGCTGCCGACCTGGGGTGGCGTGGTCGGGTTCAACGCGGCCAGGCGCGCCACCAGCGCTGTCTGCTGCTCGTCCAGGGGCATGGCACCGATCGCGTCCAGAATTCCAGGGCTGGCGAGGACATTGGCCAGCCGGTCCGCCAGGTCCTCCAGTCCCAGCTCGAGGCCAATGGGCGCGGCGCCAGTCATCAGGCCGAGCAGATCCATCAGCTCGCGTTCATCGAACGACGAGGCCAGCAAGCCGGTGAGAGTGGAGCTGGGGACGTGAGCGGAGGACTGGGTCATGGAGCCGCTGGGTTGGGCGCCCACGCACAAGGCGCCATCGGATGGTCTACTCTACAGCATGTGGGAGTGCGATGGGAGTTCGGGCCTGCCGGCCGCCCTGCGGCTCGGCGGGCGGAGGCTGAGTGCATTCCTTGCCCTTCATGGTAGGTTGACCGCTCTTTGCCTGCGCGGGCCGCCCCCGCGCCCCGTCAAACTCCTCTGGTGTCCCTGTCGTGATCGCCGTCCTCATGGTCTTGGTAGGCTGGCTCCTCGCCAGCGTGCTCGCCCCCCGCTCTGCGTTCCTCGAACGCACCGCCTACGCGCTGCTCTTCACGCTGTGTGCGGTACCTCTGGTGGCCTACCAGGTCGCGTTGGCGTGGCCGATGTTCATGTCGAGGGGACTGCTGGCCGGGGTCTCGGGTGTGCTTCTGCTCGGCCTCGCCTGGCCTGCCTGGCGGCAGCGTCAGGCGTTGATTCCACCCCGTCCGGATGCGGCCACCCTGGTTCTGCTCGTCGTGGCTCTGCTGCTCGGCTCGTTCAGTTGGCTGCATCACAACCACAACGAGCTGTGGCTGTCGCTGGGTTCGTACCTCCAGACCGACAAGGCCAAGTGTTTCTACATGCAGACCTTGAGCTTCGTGCCGGAGCTCAATGTCGGGCGCGATCCCGAGATGGTTCGTCGTGCCTACGGCATCATCAGCACGCCGGGCAACTCCCTGTTCACTTCGGCCTGGATGGCCGTGCTCGGGCCACGAGCGTTCCAGTTCCTGCACGCTGGGTTCCACGTGCTGCTGTTCCTGTTCGGCTGCCTGCTGCTGCGCCGCTGGACGGCGTCCGTGCTCATCGCGGCCCTGGTCTCTGCTTTCGCCGTTCTCTGCCCATACAGCTTGTGGATCGAGGTGCTGGACCGCAACGTCTACGTCTTCGCCCTCACACCGGCCTTGCTCTACACGCTCGAGGTGCACCGCGAACGAGCCCTGCTCCACGGGCTGCTGCTGGGCTTGGTCGGCGGGCTGGGACTGCGCTTCCTGCCATTGCTCTTTATCGTCTCGGCGGCCCTGCTCTACCTGCACTGGCGCCAGCCCTGGAAGCGCTGGGTCCTGCTGGCCGTGGGCGTGGTGCTGGCGTTTGCCTTCGAGCTGCCGCACCTGCAGCACCACGGCTTCGAGAGCATGGGCGAGACCCAAGCCGTTCCGGGCCTCTTCGAGTTCCTCCGCACGCCCTACATGCCCCACCACAACGCAGTCTACTACCTGCTGCTCACCATCTCCTGGCTGGGCTG
>CAZVHW010000058.1:8576-20095 GCA_964626835.1 uncultured Enterobacterales bacterium | reverse complement strand
CCTGTCTCGAGGCCTTCCTGAGTTCGACCTTCCTCGGTGGGCGCCACGCCTCCCGCGTGGGGATGTTCAGCGAACTGTAGGATAGGGGGCGCCATGCACTGTCCTTTCTGCGGCCACCCCGCTAGCCGGGTCATCGACTCCCGGGCGTCCGAAGCCAGCATCCGCCGGCGACGGGAGTGCGAAGGCTGTAGCCGACGCTTTACGACACAGGAGCGTGCCGAGCTTCGCCTGCCGATGGTCGTGAAAAAAGACGGGCGCCGTGAGCCCTTCGACCGCGAGAAGGTTCGCCAGGGCTTTCGGGTCGCGTGCCGCAAGCGCCCCGTCACCGCCGACCGCATCGATCAGGAAGTCGATCGCGTCGAGCGTGCCCTGCTCGAGTGTGGCGAACGCGAAGTCGGCTCCCTCGAGGTGGGGCGCTTGGTCCAGGAAGCGCTGCGAGGCATGGATCCCGTGGCCTACCTCCGCTTCGCTTCGGTCTACCAAGAGCTCGCGAGCCCCGAGGCCCTGCTCGAGCTCGTGCGCGGAGTAACGGGCCAGGAGCCCTCGTGAATCACGCCACGTGGATGCGGCGTTGCCTCGCGCTGGCTGGCAGCGCCCAGGGCCGCACGGCGCCCAACCCCATGGTAGGCGCGGTGGTCGTGCGCGATGGGCAGAGCGTGGCCGAGGGCTTCCATGCGCGTGCCGGCGAGCCCCACGCCGAGGTCATGGCGCTGCAGCAGGCGCGGGAAAACGCCCGAGGGGCGACCCTGTACGTCAACCTCGAGCCCTGCAGCCACCATGGGCGCACGCCTCCGTGCACCGAAGCCATCCTGCGCGCGGGCGTGGCCCACGTCGTGATCGGAATGTGCGATCCAAACCCGACGGTCAACGGTCGTGGCGTGCGGCGGCTCCGGGATTCGGGTCTCGAGGTCGACGTGGGCACCTGCGAGACGGAATGCCGCGAGCTCAACCGCGCCTTCGTGTCGGCCATGGAACGCGGCCGCCCGTGGGTCGTGCTCAAGGCGGCCGCGACGCTCGACGGTCGCATCGCCACCGAAGGCGGCGAGTCGCGGTGGATCACCGGCCCCGAGGCGAGGCGCCACGTGCATGGCCTGCGCGACCTCCACGACGGCATCCTGGTCGGCTCGGGCACCGCCTTGGCGGACGATCCGCGGCTCACTTGCCGCGTCGAGGGCGGCCGCGATCCGATCCCGGTCCTGCTGGACGGCCGGCTGCGCGTCCCTTCTGGGGCGCGCATGTTCGCCCGAGGTGCAGAGGCCTTGGTCTACAGCCTCGGCCGATCTCGGTCGGACCACCCAGCGACCATCGTGCCGTCATCCCCCGCACCAGCTGGGGGTGTCCTGCTTCTGCCCGTGCTCGAGGATCTGGTCGGGCGGGGCATCCACTCGCTCCTGGTGGAGGGTGGAGGTCGCGTGCACCGCGCCTTCTTCGACTCGGGTTTGTTCGACAGCGTGCTTCTCTACCTGGCGCCGCGCCTGCTGGCGGGTGGCCCTGGCTGGTTGGCCGGGCCTGGGGTCGGCAGCCTGGCAGAGTCTTTCGAGCTCAGGGTGGTCGGGATCACTCGGCTGGGGGCCGACTTGCTCCTCGAGCTGCGTCGGCGGGATAGCTAGCCGTCCAGCTCCACCGTGGGCCGCCGAAGCCTGCAGAGCTTCACGCCGCGCCGAAACCAGAAGTCACAGCTGCGCAGCATTGCCAAGAGGTCCCATGTTCACCGGTCTTGTCGAGGACGTCGGAGCCGTCGTGTCGGTCTCCCCCGAAGGGGGGGGGCGCCGTATCGAGATACGCACGGCCCTGGACACCCACGGCATCACGTCGGGTGACTCAATCGCGGCTGACGGCATCTGCCTCACCGCGACCGCGTTCCCTGGCCCTGGTCGTTATGCGGCGGTGGCTGGGTGCGAGACGGTGCAGCTGACCACCCTCGCCTCCTGGCGGCCCGGTCGCCTCGTGCACTTGGAGCGGGCGCTGCGTTTGGGAGATCGGCTGGGTGGGCACCTCGTGCAGGGGCACGTGGACGGGGTGGGGGTGCTGGAACGCGTGGCGCCACTGCAGGAGAGTCTGGTCCTCTGGGTCCGCGCACCCGGTGAGCTCCTCCGATACCTGGCACCCAAGGGCAGCGTCGCGTTGGACGGTGTCAGCCTCACCGTGAACGAGCTCGAGGGTGGTGCGTTCCGCGTGAACATCGTTCCGCATACCGCCGAGAACACCCGGTTTCCTTCCATGCGGCCCGGTGACCGCCTCAACATCGAGGTGGACGTGCTCTCTCGCTACGTCGAGCGCCTCCTCGCTCCCGAGACGGGGACCGACACGTCGCCCGGGGGGCTCGATCTCGAGCGGCTGCGCCGCAATGGTTTCCTCTAGGAATCACGTAGGAGTCACCATGGTCCCCAAGCCATCCCCAAACGGCAACTTCGTGGTCATGGAACCCAACTCGTCCCGTCGCATGGAGCTCGCCCTGGATGACATCCGCGGTGGGCGCATGGTGATCCTCGTGGACGACGAGGATCGCGAGAACGAAGGTGACCTCGTCCTCGCCGCCCAACGCGTCACGCCGGAAGCCATCAACTTCATGGCCACCCATGGCCGTGGGCTCATCTGCTTGCCCTTGACGGAGAAAAGGGTGGGCCAGCTCGAACTCCCCATGCAGGCTGCGCGAAATCGGGGACGGTTCGGCACGGGCTTCACCGTCAGCATCGAAGCCCGCACCGGTATTACGACGGGCATCTCCGCCCAGGACCGCGCTCGCACCATCCAGGTGGCCGTCGATCCCGACAGCAGCCCCGACGACCTCGAGACTCCCGGCCACATCTTCCCCCTCAAGGCCAGGAACGGGGGCGTTCTCGTGCGCACCGGCCAGACCGAGGGCTCGGTGGATCTGGCCAGGCTGGCGGGACTCGATCCGTCGGGGGTCATCTGCGAGGTGCTGAACGAGGATGGCACCATGGCCCGCCTGCCTGACCTCGAGCGGTTTGGTGCGCTGCATCGCATCCGGATCGTCACGGTCGAAGACATCGTGCGCTGGCGTTTGCGCCACGAGCACAGCGTCGAGGTGGTCCTGGAGACCGAGTTCCCCGTCCGTGGTCTTGGTAGCTTTCGCCTGCGCGTCTATCGCACCACCGTCGATCACAGCCTGCACATGGCCCTGTACCTCGGTGATCTGGTGGGTGCCCCCCCACCCATGGTGCGCGTCCAGACCTGCTGTCTGCCGGGTGACGTCTTCCACGGGCTGACCTGTGACTGTGGGCAACAGCTCGAGGCATCCCTCGCCAGAATCGCCCAGGAAGGACGCGGCGCGTTGCTCTACCTCCACCACGACGACGAGCGGAACCCCGATGCCTTGCTCGCTCGGGTCAGGGCCCACGTGCTTCCGCCCGTCGAGGACTCCACCGAGCCGGTGCGCACGGGCGAGCAGGAGCTGCGCAACTTTGGTATCGGGGCCCAGATCCTCGGAGATCTCGGCATGCGCGAGATCAATCTACTGACCAACAATCCCCGCAAGATCGTTGCGCTCGAGGGGTTTGGTCTGCGCGTTGCGCACCGTGTCCCCGTCCGTGTCTCTTCGAGTTCCGAGACGAAGGCCTTTCTCGAGGCCCAGCGTCTGCGCATGGGACACCTCATCGAGACGTGAGCCCTCGCCACCAACGAGATAGCAGGCAGCCAGCACGCACAGCAGAGCACGGAGATCTCATGCCCAAGACCATCGAAGGCAACCTTCAGGACACCGGTGGGAGCTTCGCCATCGCCGTGGGTCGCTTCAACAGCTTCATCACCCAACGCCTGCTCGACGGGGCTTTGGACGCACTCAATCGCCACGGTGTGGACGTCGAGCAGCGAGTGCAGATTGTGTGGGTTCCGGGCTCGTTCGAGCTGCCCCTCGTGGTCAAGCACCTCGCTTCCAATGGGGGTTACGACGCCATCATCGCTCTGGGCTGTGTCATCCGCGGTGGTACCCCACACTTCGACTACGTGGCAGCGGAGGTGTCCAAGGGCCTAGCCGCCGTGTCGTTGGATAGCGGTGTGCCCATAGGTTTTGGCGTTCTCACCACCGACAGTGTCGAACAGGCCGTGGACCGGGCGGGCACCAAGATGGGCAACAAGGGAGCCGAGGCTGCGCTCTCGGCCCTCGAGATGGCCAACCTGGTGAAGGCCATCGAGGAGGCCTAGCCGTGCCTGGTCGTCGCCGCGCTCGCGAGTTCGTGCTCCAAGCCCTCTACGACGCCGATCTGGCGGGTCTCGATCCACAGATCGCCTTGCGTTCTCTGTGGGCTGCTCTACTCGACGATGATGGCACCCTGGGAGACGGCGCCTGTCCCCAGGAAGAGGACTCGTTCGCCACCAGCCTGGCCATTGGTGTGAGCGAAAACGCCGAGCGCATCGATGCGCTCATCGAGGAGGCCAGCCTCAACTGGCGCTTGGTTCGCATGCCGGTGGTGGACCGCAACATTCTCCGGCTCGCTTGCTTCGAGCTGCTGGCATGCCACGACATTCCCGTGAGCGTGTCCATCAACGAAGCGGTGGAGCTCGCCAAGCGCTACGGGGGAGACGACTCCCGGGCATTCGTCAACGGCATCCTCGATCGCGTGGCCCATGACATCGGCCGTGGGGGTCGAGGGCCCCGGCGTGGCTGAGTCCGGCCTCGCCGCCCAGCCCAAGCCCCCCCCTCCGCAGCTCTGGCGACCGGGCCCTCTGAGCCAGGGCGACCTGGTCATCACCACCTTCATGGTGCTGATGATCGTGGCGACCTTCGTCCTCGAGCCCTCCGTAGGGTCCAACAGCCTGTTCGGCTACGAGCTGCCTACGACCTGCCTCTGGCGGGGGCTCACGGGCTGGCGTTGCCCCGGTTGCGGGCTCACCCGCGCCTTTGTCTTCATGGGGCACTTCCAGCCGATCGATGCCTTCCGGGTGCACGTGCTGGGCCCGCCGCTCTACCTGGTAGCGGTGGCCTATACGGTCTCGCGCCTGGTCCAGCTCACCAGGGCCATTCGGCAGATCCTGGCGGCCCGGCGCTGACTGTCGATTCGACGGCTGCAACCCCTCCCTTTAGCGGCTCCGCCCCCGGAGCAGCCGCATGGCCTTGTCGAGGGCTTCTACATCGACCCAGCCCGGGGCCCGCTCGACACAGGCGCGCAGCCTGACGCCCCACGGTCGCGCTTTTTCCATCACCAGGGGCAGCTCGTCCACGGCCTTGACCCCACCCAGGATCATGGCTCCCATGCGGCCTACCTCCCTCAACAAGGTACGGTCGCGCTGCCACTTGCGCCCGCCGGGCAGTAGGTCCTCGGGCACTTCCAGGAGGAAGCGGTCGCAGGGAAGTTCCTTGAGGACCGAGAGAATCTGCCGGCCCTCGCAACGGAAGCTGCGGAACCAGGGCAGGGGAGGGGGGTCGGCTTCGGTGGGAGGGGCGTGTAGCTGGAGTCTCGAGGGCTCGACGGTGAGCACGGCGCTGCGGATCCGGTCCGGATCGGGGTTGGTCAGCTCGATCACGGTCTCGATAGTGACGCTGTGGGCGATCTCGGCGGCCATGTCCAGGCGGACTTGCCGGGGATCGCCCGCGCGGAGTACCAGCGAGATGGCGTCGGCGCCCAGGGCTTCGGCCAGGCGGGCATCCTGGACGCTGGTGACGCCTCCGACGAGGATCCATGAGGGGGTCAAGATGTCTCCTGGGCGGTGGCGGACCGGCTGTCGAGCAGGGCGGCGATCCGCGTGGCGAGGCTCGCGGTGGAGCCACTTTCGTCGAGCACGTGCAGGTAGCTCGCTCCGGCAGCCCTCGCTGCCTCTCCGTCGGTGTCGTGCCTATCGCCTACGTGGAGCAGGTTGGCGGGCTGGCAGCCCATTGCCGCGCAGGCCGCCATCAGCACGTCTGGCCATGGCTTGAGTGCGCCGACGCCTTCGCCGTCGACCATGGCTCGCCAGCCGTCGGAGAGCCCCAGGGAGCGCAGCTTGGCCTGGACGGGGTGGTCGCTCGCCACGCCGCGGGGGATGTTGCGGGCATCGAGCAGGGTGAGGGCATCGTGGATGCCAGGGAGAACGTGTGCGGGTCGCAGGCCGGGGATCCAGCAGCGGTCGAGGAAGAACCACAGTCGAGCCTGGGCTTCGTAGGGCTCCACGCCCAGCCTCGTTGCCGTGCGCTCGACGATCAGGTTGTCCAGCTGCGGGTGTCGCTCTCCACGCGACCCCTTGACCGCTCCTGACCAGGCCTTGATCAAGGCCAGCTGCGGTAGGAGACGCGGCATGAGTCGCATCCTGTGTGGGCCGGTGCCGTATAGAGTGCCGTCCAGGTCGAAGCTCACGGCCAGGATGGGAGGGGTGGCGGCGTTGTGGATGGAGCCCATGCTCGGACCTCGGTCAGACACGCTCCGCTATCTCGTTGACAGCCATGAGCGCTCGCGGTAAACATGGGCCGTTCGTCGGGAGGATTCGGCGTCGGATGCGTCCGTAATTCGCTGAACCCACAGGTTGAAAGTCGAATCTGAGGCCGGCGGTCGCTTTGTCCCCTGTCGATGGATACAGTGTGCGCCGCTCCTCGAACTCTTTGGATGGCCCGGTAGCTCAGTTGGTAGAGCAGGGGACTGAAAATCCCTTTGTCGGCGGTTCGACTCCGCCCTGGGCCACCATCCTCACCGTTCTCGCGATCGTTCTCTGCGGTACCGGGCTCACCGCCTGTGGCGCTGACGCGTGTGAGACGCTGTGCTTCCGCACGACACAGCGCCTCGCAACCTGCTTGGAGCAGTGGTCCGCGTCGTGGGAAGACCTGGGTGCGGACAGCAGGTCGCAGTTTCGCCGCCAGTGCGAGAACCACTGGGACCAGACCCGCACGGATCCGGAAATGGAGCCCCGCGAGGTTCGGTTGGCGGTCGAGGAGTGCGAGGAAGGAGTAGACGAACTACTCGAGCTCGAAGGCTGCGACGTCCTGAGGGCCGCGTACCTGGGCGATTAGTCGAGGTTGGTCGGGTCGATTCCCAGCTTTTTCAGCCGGTAGTGCATGTTCGAGCGGGAGATTCCCAGTGCCCTGGCTGCTGCGGCCTGCACGCCTCCCACCTCTTGGAGTGCGGACAGGACCAGCGCGCGCTCGAAGTGAGCCAAGGCCTCGGTGATGGTCTGGCCTCCGAACTGGCTGACATGGGGCGCCCGCCCGTTCGCTGGCGCGTCGGGCAGGACCACCTCGGTGATCTCCGTGCCCTTGGCCAGGATGGTCGCGCGCTCGATGACGTGCTCGAGTTCTCGTACGTTGCCGGGCCACCTGTGGGCGGTCAGGCTGGCCATGACCTGGGGGGAGAGGCTGTCTACGGCGCGGTTGTTGCGCGTCGCGTAGCGAGCCAGGAAGTGCTGGGCCAAGGCGGGGATGTCCTCCCTCCGCTCCCGCAGCGGGGGCAGCCGGATGCGGAAGACCTCGAGTCGGTAGAACAGGTCCTTGCGGAACTTTCCCTCGGCAACGCGCGCGCGGAGGTTTCGATTGGTGGCTACCACGATCCGCACGTCCGCCCGGATTGTCTCGCGCCCCCCCAGACGTTGGAACTCGTTGTTCTCGAGCACGTGGAGGAGCTTGACCTGCATCGCTGGCGAAATATCGCCGATCTCGTCCAGAAAGAGCGTGCCGCCATCGGCTTGCTCGAAGCGGCCCTTGTGGGTCCGCACGGCACCCGTGAACGCACCTCTCTCGTGGCCGAACAGCTCGCTCTCCAGCAGGGTGTCCGGCAGGGCGGCGCAGTTGATCCGCACGAAGGGTGCCTTTGCGCGGTCGCTCACCTGGTGGATGGCACGCGCGATGAGTTCCTTCCCCGTGCCGGTCTCCCCCTGCAGCAGGACCAGGGCCATGGTGTCGGCCACGGCGTGTACGAGGTCCTGGACTTGCTTCATGGGGGCGCTGGTTCCGACGATGTTTTCGTGACCCCACTGGGCCTCGACCTCGCGCCGGAGCGCGACCACCTCGGCGAGCAGGGCGCGGGACTCGACGGCGCGCTCGAGGATGACCAGCAGCTCTGCCTTGCTGATAGGCTTGATGATGTAGTCGGCTGCCCCCGCCTTCATGGCCGACACTGCGTCCTCGACGTTGCCGTAGCCGGTCATGACGACCACCTGAACGTCCGGCCAGCGGGGGCGCATCGCCTGCAGCAGCTCGATGCCGCCCATGCCCCTCATGCGTACGTCGGTGAGAACGACGTCCACCGGGCGCTCCGCGAGCATCTCGAGCGCACTCTCGGCGCTCTCGGCCAGCGTGACGTCCATTCCGGCCTTGCGCAGGTTGACCCGTAGCGCTGACCGTACCGCCCGATCATCGTCGACGACCAGCACGCGGACGGTAGCGCTCACTCGACCTCCAGCCGGTAGGGGAGCATCATGAAGAGGTGTTCATCCTCGAGGGCGGACCAGCTCTGCAGCAGCTGGACACCCTCGGGGAGGGGGACCGATGTTTCGATTGGGCCCATCACGGCGCGGACGAGTCGCCGGGGTAGCTCGCCCAGCGGGTCGGGGTCGCTGGAGTAGGTGACCAACTCGTAGCGCGCCCCTGGCCGGATGCCGGCTTCTTCCCGTGCGCGGTCGACCGCATCGAACAGCCCGCCCAGTTCGTCCACCAGGCCTTCCGCCCAGGCTCGCTTGCCGCTGTAGACCCGCCCTCTGGCGAGGTCCTCGACCCGGTCGGGGTGCATGTCTCGGCCTTCGGCCACTCGGTCCTTGAATTGTTCGTAGGTCTCGTCGATCAGGCGGATCAGGGCCTCGCGCTCCACCGAGTCGAGGGGCCTCGAGTTGGACCACATGGCCGCCCGGCGACCCCGGGTCCAGACCGTGGATCCCACGCCAACCTTCTCGTACAGGCCTTCGAGCGAGATCTTGCCACCGTAGACGCCAATGGAGCCCGTGATGGTGCCCGGCTCGGCGAAGATGGCATCGGCACCAGCGGCGACGTAGTAGCCACCGGAGGCCGCGACACCGCCCATGCTCACGATGACGGGCTTGCCCGCATGGTCCAGGCGCTGCACGGCTCGCCAGATGTCGTCCGAGGCGTACGCGGAGCCGCCAGGGCTGTCCACTCGCAACACCACGGCCTTGACCGTCGTATCCTCGAGGGCCTGGTCGAGGGCCTTTACGATGGTCTCGGCACCCGCCGAGCCTCCCCCCAGGATGCTGGGTGCGGCTGACTCACCGGCCGTGATCGCGCCGGCAACCAACACCACCGCGATACGCCTGGGTGCCTGCCAGCCGCTGTGCTGCCTGTCTGCCAGGTAGTCCTCGTCGAGGATGTAGAAGGCTGGGAAGACACCGTTCAGGCCATCTTCGAGCTGATCTGGGTAGACCAAGCCGTCCACGAGCCCCAGGGCCTCGGCCTCGCTGGCGGTGTAGGGGCCCCCGTCGATCGTCTCTCGCACGAGCTCCGTTTCCTGACCGCGGCCCGTGGCGATGGCGTCCACCAGCAGGCCATACAGGTCGTCCAGCAGCTCGTTTGTCTGCTCGGAGGCGGGCTCGGAGGGGTCGTGCCGCGTGTAGCGCTCGGGCGCTGACTTGTACTCGGAGCGGTGGTAGAACTCTGGCTCGACACCCAGCAGGTCGAGCGTTCCTCGGAAATAGAGGGTCTCGGCGGCCAGTCCGGTGAGCTCGAGTTCCGACGCTGGGTGGAGGTAGACGCTGTCGGCCGCCGTGGCCAGGTAGTAGTCGCGATTGCCGCTTGCCGCGTCCAGGTAGACCACCACCGGGCGTCCAGATTCGGACAGTCTCGTCACCAGCCCGCGCAGCTCCTCCACCTGCCCCCAGCTGAACGGCGAGGCGTCGAGGTGGAGCACGACGCCCTGGATACCCGGATCCTGCCCAGCCTGCTCGAGGCGTCGCAGCAGGTGGAGGTAGGATTCCTGGGGAGCGCTGAAGAGGGTCGCACGGGGCTCGTAGGGGAGCTCGGTGTGCACGCGGATCAGGGCGACGCGCTTGAGCACGCCGAATACGCGCTCGTTGGGATCGCAGGTCTCGAAGCTGCCCACTACAGCCGGCGAATCCCCGGTCAAACCAGCGCCGTAAGCGCCGATCGCCGTGCCACCGAAGGAGAGCTGCAGCCCCGCCCCGACCTCCAAGTGCTGGGTTCCGTAGGCCCTGAGGGTCAGGCCTTTCTTGGGTGAGACGCGCAGGCTGAGTTGGGTGGTGCGCTCTGGGAGGTCCAGATCGCTGTCCTCGAGGGCGCCCATGTCGGTGAAGAACTGGTCTACCCCCAGCACCGCCCGGTCTCCGAAAGGCCGCAGGGCCACACCGATGCCGTATGTGCCAACCACGCCCCACTCGACGCCGGGGCTGCCGATGTTGCGGGCCACGGCGCCGAAGCCCAGCCAGGAGAGCGGGCGGTAGCCCAGGCCCAGGTCCCAGGTGGTGAAGTTGTTGCCCGAGCCCTGGGGCAGGTACCACCACAGGCTCGAGCCCAAGGTCAGGTTGTCGTCCAGGTGGAGGCCCAGGCTGGTTTGCATGCCCCAGAGGGATCCGGCGCTTCCCGTGTTGCGGTAGAAAAGGCCCAGGCCCGCCCCGCTGGTGCTCGTCGAGAGGTGAAACGCAGAGAGGGGATCTTCAATGCGCTGGTGGTAGCGCAGGGAGGCTCCCGGATCCGGGTCGAAGGCGAAGAGGGCCGGGTTGGTCGACACGCTCGAGGTGGCGTCGTCCGTTGCCAGGCCCATGCCGGGCGTGAGGATCCTGGATGGGTCCAGTTCCTGGGCCCGGGCCGATGGCACCATCGCGGCGCAGGCCAGGAGGGCGGTGAAGCAGCCGGTTGTTCGCATTCGGGCACCTCCGGATGGAACTCCTTGACACGCGTGGGGGTCGAAGGCAATGCGGGTTCGCCCCGTCGCGGACCGGTTTCTGGCAAGGATCCGGGCATAGGCTCTTGCCATGGCAAGAGCAAAAGCTGATATGGTATCTGAGTAGGGCGCCATACCTACGCTCCCGTAAGCCTTTCTTGCCAGCGTGACAGCTTTTGTACCCTGCGGTGTTCGGGTCTATGATGCTCTTGTTCCCCCCCACCCTCTCCTCACTTACCCAGAGGTCCGCCATGCGCGCCACGGGCAAGCGCGCCGCATCGCTCATGGCCGTTGCCCTCCTGGCGCTGGGGTTGGCGCAGCCCGTGTCAGCTCGGGACGCCGAGCCTGGCGACCTCGTCGTCGTCGAGGAGCCCGACCCCGTCGAGACCGCCTTGGCCGAGGTGCTCGACCCCGTCCTCGCCGATCCGCTCCTGCGTCGCTCGCCGTCGGCGGTTCATGTCGTGGACGTGCGCACGGGCGTGGAGGTCTATGCGCGGGGCCACGAGCAAGCGCTGCTGCCCGCGTCCACGATGAAGGTCGTGACCACCGCAGCGGCCCTGCGTACCCTCGGGCCCGCTTATCGCTTCGAGACCGAAGTGCTCACCATTGGCGAACTGGGAGACGATGGTGTGCTCCAGGGTGACCTCCACGTGCGCGGAAGCGGTGATCCGACGCTCGTGCTGGAGCGTCTGTGGAAGCTCGTGCAGGAAATCCGTCTCGAAGGAGTGCGCCACGTCAAGGGCGATGTCGTCT
>CAZVHW010000058.1:0-8566 GCA_964626835.1 uncultured Enterobacterales bacterium | reverse complement strand
TGACTCTCGCTTCGACACCAACTCAGGTATCCCTGGATGGAACAAGGCCATCGACGTGGCGAACGGCCCAGCCTACTTTCCGCCCCTCGGTGCCCTGTCTCTCAACTACAACACCGTCGCGCTGTTCGTGGGGCCGGGCAGCTCCCCCGGTGAGCCTGCGCGGGTCGAACTCGAGACGCCATCGTCGGTCATCGTTGTGGACAACCAGACGACCACGGGCACCCCCTATGGGCGTCGCTGGTTGAAGCTGGAGCGCCGGCTCGAGGGGGTCAGGACGCACTTCACCGTCACCGGTGTGGTCCCCGCCGAGAGCGGCGCCCGCCGCTACTACCGGTCGGTGGGTGATCCCACTGCCTACTTTACCGGCGCGTTTGCAGCCCTGTGCGAGCAGCACGGCATCGAGGTCGGAGGGCACTTCCGCGACGGGACCACCCCCGATGCGGCTGTCGTCCTGTTGCGCCAGGAGTCCCCCTCCCTCGCCACCATCCTGCAGACGGTCGACAAGCACAGCAACAACTTCATGGCGGAGCAGGTGCTCAAGGCCATGGGTGCCGAAGTGCACGGCGCCCCCGGTACGACCGAGAAGGGTCTCGAGGTGGTCCGAGCCTACCTGGCCGATCTGGGGCTCGAGCCCGAGGGCACCACGCTGGTCAACGGCTCCGGCCTTTCGCGGTCTTTCGAGGTTCGCCCCGAGCTGCTGACCGCCGTGTTGCTCGACATGCACGGCGACCGGGACGTCGGCCCCGAGTTCCGATCCGCCCTGGCCATCGGAGGACTCGACGGCACGCTGCGTTCGCGATTTCGTGCCGAGGACCAGGTTGGACGCTTGCGGGGCAAGACCGGCTCGCTCAACGGCGTGCACTGCCTCGTGGGCTATGTCGACGCCGCGGACGGGGAGGTCTATGCCTTTGCCTTCCTGGTGAACGAGATCCGCGGTCCCTTGTCCCGGGCCCGGCAGCTACACGACCGCTTCGTGGGGGCGCTGATTGAGTTCGGTGACGACGTAGATCTCGCCTCCGTGGACGAGCCCGTGGCAGGGGACACCGGTGACTAGCGGGCTTCGGGCTTCGGGCTTCCGGCGCGGTCCGCATGGACTTCGGGCTCCAGGCGTGCCCGCTCGCTGCGAGAGGCGCTTCGCATCGACGCTCCGGGAGCCTGACGACAGCAGCCGGAAGCCGGCCTGTGCGGCACCCTCGAGATGCCCACGACAGCGGCGTAAACCCTTTTTTCCCTTTCATTGACACCCCTCGGGGCGGGACGGTATAGGATGAGTCCTCAGCTCACAGCCTCCCGTATAGGTAGGGGTATGCCTCGAGCGCTTGGCTGCATCGATCGCAGCTTGGCACGACACGCAGGAGAACCCGGTATGGAACGCATCTTGCGGAGCTTCTTGCTGGTCCTGGCCCTTTTCGCGCTGACCAGCTCGGCCTTTGCGCAGTCCGATCCCACGGTCGGTGACGACGGAGCGGCCCCCGCGGCTGCTGGGCAGGTCGCGGAAGAGTCCCTCGACTCCCAGCTCGGCACCGACACGGTCGACTTCAACCGTCGCCTGCTCACCGCCGAAGAAGAGGTCAACGGCCTCAAAGAGCAGGTGTTTCGGGCCAAGGCCACGCTGCAGCTGCTCAAGGAAATCGTCATCCAGGGCTCTACCTCCGGCGCCCGCGCCGTGCTCTGGCACAGGAACGAGCTCGGCGCTGCCTTCACCATCCAGTCGGTGAACTACTACCTCGATGGTCAGAGCATCTACTCGAAGACCGTGCTCGACGAGTCGCTGAGCGGGAAGTCGGAGTTCAAGCTGCACGATGGGCCCATTCCTGCCGGAAATCACACGATCGCGGTCTCCATGGTGCTGCGCGGCAACGGCTTCGGTGTCTTCTCCTATGTGGACAAGTACACCTTCAACGTTCAGAGCAGCTACGCCTTCACGGCCGAAGACGGCAAGTCCTGCGAGGTCTGGATCCGGGTCAAGGAACGCAAGGGCATCGGGCGGTCCTTCGTGGAGCGCCCGTGGGTCGAATACGACCTGAGCTGCACGCGGGTCGGCCCCTCCGGAATGTGAGGCGTTCATGGCCTCGCTGCACCGCCTCCTTGCGTCGCCGCTGGCTCGGCTGGGCCCGTCTCTGCTCGCTGCCGCTTTGCTGGCCAGTTCTGCGAGCGCTGATGACTCCGACGTTCAGGCGCGCCTGACCGCGCTCGAGTCGCGTCAAGCCGACCAGAACGATGCCCTCGAGCGCATCTCCTCCGTCGCCACCAGCCGCTCTGGCTTCCTCTCCGCCGGTGAAGCACAGAAACGCTACGAGGACGCAGTCTTCTCGGCGCTGATGGGCGACGCCGAGCGTGCCGCGCTCGAGTTCGACGTCCTCATCCGTTCCGGTGCCATCGCGTCAGACACGGTTCGCGCCGACGCGGAGTGGTATCTGGGTGAGACGCTGTTCCAGCTCGAGAACTACACCACGGCCGAAGAGGCCTACCTGAACATCGTCGACACGGGAGAGGATCACCCCTTCTTCGCCGGCGCAGTGCGGCGCTTGCTCGAGCTGTACGGCCTCACGAGTGACTCTCGAGCCTTCTACGATCTCTACAACCGCTTCATCGCCACACGCCGCGTCGCGGCCAACGCGCTCATCAACTACACCGTGGCCAAGTCGCTGTACCGGCAGGGGGACTGGGCGCGCGCCAAGTCCCTCTTCCTCGAGTGCTGTGAAGACAGCGAGTACCGTCCGCAGGCTCACTATTTCGTTGGCACGGTCCTGGTCTTGCAGGACAACCTCGAGGATGCAGCGCTCGAGTTTCGAGACGTGACCCAGGCTCCAATCACCGACGCCGAGACTCGGGAAGTGGTCGATCTGGCCAACCTCGCGTATGGGCGCGTTCAGTACGAGCTGGGCAACTACCGCGAGGCTACCGAGGCCTACCTCGAGGTGGGGCGGGACTCCAAGTACTTTGCCGATCAGCTCTACGAGCTGGTCTGGACCTTCATCAAGCAGGGTGAGACTTCACCTACCCGTGACGAGCAACTCGCCGTCTACGAAGAAGCCATCCGCGCCGTGGAGATCTTCTTGCTCGCATTCCCCGAGCACCGCTACACGGCCCAGCTCAAGGTCGTGCGGGGGCACCTGCACATGAAACAGGAGCGCTACGAGAACGCCAACGCCGCCTACGAGCGGGTGGTGAACGAGTACAGCCCCATTCGTGATCTCGTGGCCGCCGTAGCGGTGTCCCGTGAGCAACCTCGGCTGTTCTTCGAGCGCTTGGCACAGGAAGACGCTCTCGATCGCCTCGACCGTGAAGGGTTACCTCCGTTTGCCGCCGAGATGCTGTACAATCGTGAGGATCTCTCTACCATCGTGGACCTTCGCCGTGAGCTCGACGCCCAGCGTGTCGAGCTCGAGGAATCGGCCGAGATCGCCGAGGAGCTCGATGCCGCGTTTGCCTCTGGCATCACCTCCCTCGGCGCGTTTCAGAACGCCTACGAGACCCTCAAGTGGCTCCGGGTCGATCAGGTGGCGCTGATGTCCGACCTGCTGGCCCTCGAGGAAGACTTCCTGTTGGCTGGCACCAGCGGAGCCACCCAGACCCACGTGCTCGCCATCCAGCAAGAGCGGATGTTGGTCACCGACGTGGCCAATGCCGACCAGCGCGACGATCTCGCCACGGTCGAGCGCGACCAGGTCCGTGCGGAGCAGGTCCGTGCCGTTCAGTCCCAGGCCTTCATCGTCGAGCAGGTCGCAAGGGACTTGCTCACCGAAGCCGAAGCCACGGAAGAGTACCTGGGTGGAGGTCAGCATCGCGTGGCTCCCGAAGAAATCGATCAGATCATGGACGAGCTCGACAGGGTCCAAAACCAGCTGCGCGCTGCCATCCAGCAGCTGACTCCCCTGCAGACAGAAGCCACGCTCCGCATCATCATGGGCGAGGCCGCCGTGGGCGGCGATGTGGACATCGCGGGTATCGACGACAGCGTCATACAGAACTTCTCCGACGTACGGCGGCAGCTGGGTCGCTACCGCTCGAAGGTCACGGCTCCTGGCGCCTATGACTTCTTCGCCAGGCTGGACCACCTCTGGTCCGACATCGATCGGTCCGTTGCACGCACCGACGAGGTGGCCGGGCTGCTCGGTGGTGTCGAGCAGCAGGAGATCGTGCGCCTCGAGCAGGAGTTCATCCGCGAGGCCAACGGCTTGGCGCGCCTCGAGGCAGGTGTTGCCTCCGCCTGGGACGAAACCGGCGAACTGGGCGTGGACGCGACCCGGGCCGGCTTCAGCGACCTCACCACCTTCTTCAACGACTCCGTCATGAAAGCCGACATGGGCATCGTCGACGTGTATTGGCTTCGCAAGGTCGAGGTCAGTGATCGTATCGGCCAGCTCAACGAAGAGCGTGTCGAGCTGATGAAGGAGCTGGACCGGCGCTTCGAAGCCATCCATGCCAAGCTGGAGGATTAGCGTGTCACGCATCTCCCCCACAGCCGTAGTGCTGTTGCTCGTCGTCACGAGCACGGCGCTGGCCCGGAATGCCGATGGTCAGGGATCCGACGCTGCTGCAGAGGAACCCCAGGTCAAGATCGAGCGCCTCACTGGGCCCATCCCCGAGCACGTTGCATCCTACGACGACGTCCGCGAGCGCTACGTTACGCGCATGGGCGAGTTCCGCCAGGACGCTCAGGACTACGTCGATCTCATCGAGCAGCAGAAACGTCGTCAGATCGTCGACGGCTACGGCCGCATCATCGCCGGCCTGCGAGACGAAGAAGAAGCCCTGCGCACCCTGGCCAAGGCTCGCTTCGAGGGCTTCCTGCTCAAGTATCCGTCGTCCGAAGCCACCCCTCACGTCATGTTCCGGCTAGCTGAGCTGTACTACGAGGACGCCGAGAACACGTTCCTGGTTGCCGACGCCAACTTCAACGACAAGCTCATCGAGTACGAAGAGCTGATCATGGCGCTACCGGTCGACGCCACCGAGATCCCCGATCCGCCCGAGGCGGCGCTCAGGGACTACACCAAGTCCCTCTCGCTGTACAACCGCATCGTCGATGGCTACCCCAGATACGACAACATCGACGGCGTCTACTACATGTTGGGCTACTGCCTGACGGAAGAAAACGCGCTGCACCCCGATGCCGTTACGGGCCTCGCTGCGATGCAGAACCTGGTCGACAACTACCCCAACTCCGAGTTCGTGAACGACGGGTCGATGCGGCTGGGTGAGTACTACTTCAACGAAGCCAACGACCTCGAAAAGGCCATAGGGCACTACCAGCGCATCGTCGACGCCGGTGAGGACGCCCGCTTCTACGACAAGGGGTTGTACAAGCTGGCCTGGTCTCACTACCGCCTCGCCAGCATCGAGCGCTTGGACGAGTACGACGAGGCCATGATGCTGTTCGTGCAGCTGCTCGACTACTCGGATCGGCTGATGCTCGCCACGGGCGTGCAGTCGGCCATGAAGCCCGAAGCCATCGACTATGCCGCGATCTCTTTTGCCGACATGGGCGACCACCACAAGGTCCCACCCCTCGAGGTGGCCGAGAAGTTCTTCGAGGGTGTTGGCGAGCGGGACTACGAGCAGGACATCTACATCAAGCTGGCTGACGTGCTCACTCGTCAGGCCCGCTACGACGAAGCCATCGGCGCGTACGAGTACCTGCAGCAGCGCTGGCCGCTGAACCCCGAGAACCCCGAGTTCCAGTTCAAGGTGGCTCAGCTGTACATGTCGCTGCCGGTGCCCGACGCGACGGCCTCTGCCGACGCCGAGCGCGTATTGTCCGACCGCTACAACGACTCCACCGACTGGTGGTCCGCCAACCGCGCCAACCCCGACGCCCTGGCGGTGGCACGTGGCTACACGGAGCGCTCCACCGCGAACGTCGCCAAGGACCTCCACCTCGCGGCTCAGGACGCCAACGATCCGGCCAAGTTCTCCCAGGCCGCGGACAAGTACCGCGAGTACCTGCTTCGTTTCCCGTTTGCGGACGACTACTACGAGATGGAGTGGTACCTGGCCGACGCGTTGTTCAACGCCAACCGCTTCGACGACGCGGAGAAGGAATTCCTCCAGCTGCTCAAGACCGACGCCCACCCCTACGGCGATGGCTCCCTGTTCAAGCTCATGCAGACCCGGCGCCAACAGCTGGTCGATATGTTCGGCAAGGTCGAGGCCAGGCCCGACGACGCCATCGTCGAGCGGGTGGACAAGAGCGACTTCGACGCCGAGATCCAGGTCTACATGATCACCGATGATCACCAGGAGTTCATCGATGTCGCCGACCAGATCGTGGGTGCCCCGTTTACCGACCCCAGCTATGTCGGCCCCCGACGGGAAAACCTCTCCGCGCTCCACTACCTCCCTGCTCAGATCTACTTCGAGTTTGGGCACTTCGACGAAGCCCTGAAGCGCTTCAACGAGATGGTGGAACTCTACCCCAACACCAAAGAGACCGCGTACGCCGCCGGACTCATCCTCCGCGTCTGGCAGGAGCGGGGAGACTTGGCAAAGGTGCACGACGAGACCAAGCGACTGCAGGGCATCTTCGAGACCAGCGCCGTGGCCCAGGCCGAAGACGTCGAGATGCTCGAGATGCTCCAGCAGTGGGGAGAACTAGAAGAAGGCACCGCCTTCAAGCTGGCCAACGCCCTGGCCAAGGCCGGCAAGCGCGTAGAAGCTGCCGAGGCCTTCCGCAGGTTCTGTGAGGACTACGAAAACTCGCCCCACTACAAGGACGCCTTCTTCAACTGGGCCAACAACCTCGAGCTGGTCGGTAGGGTCGACGAGTCCATTGGGCTCTTCGAGCGGTTCATCAACGAGTTCCCCACGGACGACCGCTCCAAGGGCTTCTACTTCCGCATTGCCGGCAACTACGCCCAGATCCTCGAGCTCGAGACCGCCATCGGGTACTACGACCGCCTGGTCAAGAACTTCCCCAAGCACGACAACGCCCCCGCCGCCCTCTACAACGCGGCCTTCCTACGCATCGGCATCGGCGACCACCAGGGTGCCGCCCGAGGCCTCGAGCGCTACGCCACCGGTTGGCCGGACAACGAAGACGCCGAGAAGTCCTTCTTCCTCGCTGGCAGCGAGTGGGAGAAGGTGGGCGAGCGGCAGGCCCTCGACTTCTACCGTCGCTACCTGCGCCAGTACGGGGGCGAGGACGCCAACCACGCGCTGACCGCCCAGCACCGCATCATCAAGATCCTCGAGGACCAGGGCCAGACCAGGAGCGCCGAGCGTGAATGGGCCGAGCTCGAGAAGATGTTCGTCGAGTTCCTGGCCGCGGGCGAAGAGGTCGCAGGTCCTGGCCGCAACGCGGCGGCCGAGGGCACCTTCCCCGCCCTGTGGGAGCAATACGAATCCTTCCGGCAGGTGAAGTTCACGGGTGACCAGGAAAGGGACGCCCCGTTGCTCATCAACGAGAAGCCCGAAGAGCTGGGCCAGCTCGCTGATGCCTGCCTCGAGTTCATCAAGAAGTACCAGGACTTCACCTACTCCTCTGCCGCCCTCTACGTCCAGGCTGCGGCGCACTTCGACTACGCCCAGATGCTCTTCGACGCGCCCCCTCCCAAGGGCTTCAATCAAGAGATGATCGACATCTACGTGGGCGAACTGGACAAGCTGCGTGTACCCGTCGAGGAGAAGGGCAAGGCCTTGGCCGTGCGTCTGCTCCAGCAGGCCGAAAAGGACGAGCGTTGGTCAGAGTGGCAGTCCAAGACCATAGACCTGCTCAACCAGCGCTTCCCCAAGGAGTACCCGGCCGAGAAGCTCGAGGCTCGCTACAGTACCCGGGCCCAGGTCTCCCGGGGGCTGGGCGCCATCGACATCGAGATCGAGGCCCCAGAGCCAGCGCCAGAGCCCGCGCCCGGCACGCCGCCGCCCGCTGGCGGCGAAGGGAGTGAGTGATGCGTACCTTCGTCCTGCTCTCCCTGTTGACGCTCGGCGGCTGTCTCTTCAAGAAAAGTCCAAAGGACCCCGTCGTCCCAGACACAACGGTGACAACCACCACCCAGCCCGCAGCCGCCGGTACCACCGGAACCGCGACGGATGGCACGGGTACCGGGGTCACCCCGGACGTCCCCGTGGTGTTGACCGAGGAGCAGAAGGCCATCGCGCGGCGTGAGAAAGCCAAGGAAGCCGCGGCGATGCTCACGTCCGAGAAGTTCGATGACGCTCGCAGGGCGCTCACCTTGCTACGCGAGCTCGAAAAGGACATGCCTGAGTCGGCCGAAGTGGCCTACAATATCGGGGTTGCACAGTACCAACTGGGCAACAACGCGATGGCCGAGCAGTCCTTCCGACGTGCCACCAAGCTCGAACCAGAGCTCATCCCAGCCTGGTTGGGTCTGGGGCTGATGGCGGAGCAGGGCGGCGATGCCAACTGGGCCCTCAACGTCTACGGGCAGGGCGTGCGCGCGGCCCCGGAAGCCAAAGACGTCATGGACCTGCACTCCGCTCGCATCGCCTTGCTCATCCGGCAAGGCCGCCTGCAAGAAGCAGAGGCAGCGGCCAAGGACGCGCTGGCCATCAACGCAAATGCGCAGTCCGTCTACGCCAATCTTGCCCTCGTCTACATCCA
>CAZVHW010000057.1:19607-20146 GCA_964626835.1 uncultured Enterobacterales bacterium | reverse complement strand
TGCTGCTGGTAGCAAGCTCGATAGGCGGGAAAGTGCAGTCGAAGTGCGCCGGGTCCCACCTGTCCTTCCTTGTTGGTGGGTGTGTCGTGCCTCTTTGGAGTCGTCTGCGGGGTGGTCGTAGGGGGCTGGGCCTGCCCTTCGGTTGTCGGCGCGCTCGATGGCTCGGGGGGGGCGGGTTCCTCGGGTCGCAGGTACAGGAGGATTCCGACGACCAAGACCACGAGTAGCAGCCCGAGGGACATCCAGGATGGCAGGCGACGATTCATGGCCCGAGTATAGCGTCAACCGCCCCGACATCGGGGTCGTCTGTTAGAACGCCGCCATGAACATCCCCCGCGAGCTGTACCCGTACGAGAGCCACTGGTTGGAGCTCGACGGCAACCGGCTGCACTACCTCGACGAAGGCGAGGGCTCCCCCGTGCTCTGCGTGCACGGCAATCCCTCCTGGTCCTTCTACTATCGAGCCGTGGTCGACGAGCTGTCCCGGGACCACCGGGTCATCGTGCCCGACCACGTGGGCTGCGGCCTGTCCGATAAGC
>CAZVHW010000057.1:9913-19597 GCA_964626835.1 uncultured Enterobacterales bacterium | reverse complement strand
TCGCCGGTTTTGTTCCGGCCGGAGAATTCATGAATAAGCCGGGCGACGACGCCTACGAGTACACCCTCGAGCGTCGAGTGGACGACCTCGAGGCTCTGGTGGACCACGTGGGCGTCCGCGACGGGCTGACCCTCATCGTGCACGACTGGGGCGGCATGATCGGCATGGGGCTGTCCCATCGCAGGCCCGGGCTCGTCTCCCGCATCGTGGCCCTGAACACCGGCGCCTTCCCGCTCCCGGCCTCCAAGTCCTTGCCTTGGGCCTTGTGGCTGGTGCGCGACACGCCGGTGGGTGCGTTCCTGGTGCAGCGCTTCAACGCGTTCTCCCGCGGAGCGGCCCGCTTCTGCGTCACGCGGGGAAAGATGAAACCCGCGGTCCGACAGGGCATGATCGCGCCCTACGAACCCCCCGATGCGCGCATCGCCACCCTGCGCTTCGTGCAGGACATCCCGCTGGGCCCGGGCGATCGAGCTTGGGACCTGGTCAAGGCGGTCGAGGACGGGCTCGGCCGCTACGCGGACACCCCGGTGCTGCTCTGCTGGGGCATGAAGGACTTCGTCTTCGACCACCACTTCCTGGACCGGTTTGTCCAGCTCTGGCCCCACGCCGAGGTGCTGCGCCTGGAAGATGCGGGCCACTACGTGCTCGAAGACGCTCCCGAGGACGTGGTCCCCCGCATCCGGGCCTTCCTTGACGCCCACCCGGTCGCGGAGGCGACGGCGTGAACCAGCCCCCGGTCCGCAACATCGGCGCCCACCTGGCCCGGGCCGCCGATCGCTGGCCAGATCGCACGGCGGTCGTGGTCCCGGCCGGCCGCGACGCCTCCGACCGGCCTCGCTATGCCCAGCTCTCTTTCGCCGAGCTGCACGCCAGGAGCCAGAGCGTTGCCCGTGGGCTTGCCGCCGTGGGCATCACCCGTGGCATGCGCACCGTGGTGATGGTCAAGCCGGGGCTCGATCTGTTCACGCTGGTTTTCGGGCTCTTCCAGGCCGGCGTGGTGCCCGTGATGGTCGACCCGGGCATGGGCGTGCGGAACCTGAAGACCTGTCTGACCGAAGCGCGGCCCGAGGCCTTCATCGGCATCCCCCTCGCCCACGCTCTGCGCGTGATCCTGGGTTGGGGCCGCGGCACGGTGACGCACCGGGTCACCGTGGGGAGGCGCTGGTTCTGGGGTGGGCACACCCTCGAGCAGGTCCGCAGCATGGGCGATGGGAGCGATGAACCCCTGCTGGTAGACCCGGAGCCGGACGAGATGGCCGCCATCCTGTTCACCAGCGGTGGGACCGGTATTCCCAAGGGCGTGGAGTACGTGCACGGCAACTTCCTGGCCCAGGTCGAGGCCATCCGGGCCATGTACGACATTCAACCTGGCGAAGTGAACCTCCCCACCTTCCCTCTCTTCGCCCTCTTCGACCCGGCGCTAGGCATGACCTCGGTGATCCCGGACATGGACGCCACCCGGCCTGCCCGGGTGAACCCCGAGCGGATCTACGAAGCCGTGCGCGACTGGAAGGTCACCACCATGTTCGGTTCCCCTGCTTTGCTGGACACGGTGGGGAGGCACGGCCAGGCTCACGGCATGAAGCTGCCCACGGTCAAGCGGGTCATGTCCGCCGGTGCACCGGTGCTCGCTCCGGTGATGGAGCGTTTTCTGTCCATGCTCGACCAGGACGCCCGGATCGTCACTCCTTACGGTGCCACCGAGGCGCTGCCCGTGGCCACCTTGTCCAGCCGCGAGGTCCTGGGGGAGACCCGCCATGCGGCGGACGCGGGGCTGGGCGTGTGTGTCGGTCAGCCCGTGCCCTCCATCCGGGTTGCGATCATCCCCATCGACGACAGGGTCATCCCGGGGTGGAGCGACGACGCCACCCTCCCCGCGGGCGATGTCGGGGAGATCTGCGTGAAGGGCCCCCAGGTCACGCGAGCCTATTTCGGCCGGGAGGAGGCCACGGCACGGGCCAAGATTCAGGACCCCGCGGGTGGTTTCTGGCATCGCATGGGCGATCTGGGCTACCTGGACGAGGCCGGGCGTCTGTGGTTCTGTGGCCGCAAGGCCCACCGGGTCCAGGCGGAGGGCCAGCAGTGGCTGAGCATTCCTTGCGAAGCCGTGTTCAACCGCCACTCGGCGGTCCGACGCACCGCCCTGGTGGCCATCCATCGGGGCGATGCGGTCCAGCCCGGCCTCTGCGTCGAGATCGAGTCCAGCGCCTCGGTCGTCTGGGACACGCTGGAGTCGGAGCTGCGTGCGCTGGGTGCGGAGCATCCGCACACCTCCGGCATCCAGCGCTTCTTGCTTCATGGAGGCTTCCCCGTGGACATCCGCCACAACGCCAAGGTGGATCGGCTGGCCCTGGGGCGTTGGGCCAGCAAGAAGGCCGGGGGATAGAATGCGCGCTCTGGTGACCGGTGGTGGTGGTTTTTTGGGCAGGGCGATCCTGACCCGGTTGATCGAGCAAGGCCACGAGGTGGTCTCCCTCTCCCGTGGCGACTACCCCGAGCTGCGGGAGCTGGGTGCCAGGACCATCCGCGCCGATCTGACCGACGTGCACATGGTGATCGAGGCCGCGACGGGCTGCGAGGTGGTCTTCCACGTCGCTGCCAAGGCCGGTGTCTGGGGCCGCCAGAAGGACTTCTACGACAGCAACGTCACCGGCACCGCCTCGGTGCTGGCGGCTTGTCGAGCCCATGGCATCGGACGGTTGGTCTACACCTCCACGCCGTCGGTCATCCACGCCGGTGGTGACGTCGAGGGCGTGGACAACACGGTGCCCTACCCCGAGCACTTCGAGGCGCCCTACCCCGCCACGAAGGCCATCGCGGAGCGGGCCGTTCTGGGTGCAAACGGCCCGGAGCTCGCCACCGTGGCTCTGCGACCCCACCTGATCTGGGGCCCAGGCGACACCAACCTGGGTCCACGCATCGTGGCTCGCTCCCGGGCGGGGCGGTTGCGTCTGGTGCGGGCTCCGGGAAAGCGTGTGGACGCCTGCTATGTCGACAATGCCGTGGACGCCCACTTGCTGGCCGCCGAGCGGCTGGCTCCTGACGCCCCATGCGCTGGCAAGGCCTATTTCGTCACGAACGACGAACCGCTACCGGCCGCCGACATCATCAATGGCATCCTCCAGGCTGCGGGCGAGCCTCCCTGCGAGCGCTACCTGGGCGCCGGGGTGGCCTACGCGGCGGGCTGGCTGATGGAGCTGGCCTGGACTCTCCTGCCTCTGGCTGACGAGCCGCCCATGACCCGCTTCCTGGCCAAGCAGCTCGCGACCTCCCACTGGTACGATATCGGGGACACCAGGCGTGACCTGGGCTACCAGCCGCGAGTGAGCATCGCGGAAGGCATGGAGCGGCTGGCCGCTTGGTACGCGGCGTCTACAGCTCGGCCCGCTGGGAGCCCATCACCAGCTGGCGGTGGTCGCCGCTAGGGGCCGTGATGGTGACCTGGCCCTGGCCGATGCGGGTGATGCGGAGCTCCTGGACCAGCCAGTCCCCTTGGCCGTAGCCCCGGACGATCAACTCCTCACCAGCTCCGGTGGCGATGAGTGCCGAGCTCTGGTCCACCCTGTCGGCCACCACGGTGGCCAGGAGCACGGCGTCCCGTAGCTGGAATGCGTCCGCGGGGTACCTCTCCCGCAGCTCGGTGCGGAGGTCACTCGAGTCGAAGATGTTTCGTCCCTGGATGTCCCGCTGGTAGTCGTGCCGGCCGAGGGCGGTCGTCTCCGCTCGGGGTACGGGCTCGTCCCCCTGCCCAGCGTCCGTCCCAGCCACCCCCCCATGTACCTCCAGGTTGCGCTCGATGAAGGTGGTCGCTCCGAAGGAGAGGACCAGTGCGGCACACGCCATCGCGAGTGCGGGCACGAGCAACCTGCCCGGGGATGTTCGTTGTCGTCGTGTGGTCTGTCCACGGGTCATGGCACACTCTGTGGCTGGGACGATTGAGAGAGATGCAAGCGCCGTGCCATGGCGTGAGCCCCCGAAAAGTCTGCTTCGAGCGTCGCCGGCCGTCGCGAATTCCATCAATCGCGACGCGCTGTCATTCTCGGTAGATCCCGGTCCGCGGTCGGGGCCAGCCTGTCACCGGGTGCGCTTCGGGCTCCGGTCACTCGCGGGGAAACAGACGCTCCATGTCCTCGGGGATGAGTCGGTCTACGGTTTCTGCGACGGCTTCCACCAGGGCGAGGCGTTCGGCTTGCATGACTTCGAGCCGCCAGCGTCCCCGCCGCCATCGCCGCCCACGGCGGGCGACGCGTATCAGGGCGTGCCAGCGCTCGAGGACCTTCAGGGTGGCGTGACCGCTCGCTAGCAGGAGCAAGGCCACGGCCAGCGCGGCCCCCCAGTGCCAGGCCCAGGCCGCTGCGAGGAACAAGGCGCAGTAGCAGGGCACGAGCAGCACCGCGCCGACAAGTAGCTTGCTGGTGGCCAGTGCGTCCTGGCGAGGGGTGAAGCGCCTGCCTCCGTAGGAAACCAGCAGCGCCAGGGGCAGGTGTAGCAGCAATCCCGGGCCCGCCAGAGGCAGCCACAGCAGGATGAGGAGCGTGTTCGCGGCACTCCTGTGCAGCAGTTCCCATCGGGTAGGGCGCCTCAGGAGGTCTCTGTCCGACAGCCCCGCCAGCTCGAGATCGTCCTGGTAGGAGGTCACCCTCTCGTACAGCGCCTTCACCTCGGGCTCGGCCCGCACGGACGGGTAGACCGCGCAGAAGCGACGGGCCAGCTCAACGCGCTCGGTCAGGCTCGCCCGGGGAGGTTGGTATAGACGCCGCACCGCCTCGAGCACCCGCATGGTTTCCCAGTCCTCGGCGTTTACCGTCCGCTCGCGCAGGGCGCGCTCTACGGTGTCGGTCAGGTCGCGGGCTGCCTGGGTCGGATCTTCTTGGTGGCGTGTACGCCAGCCTTCGTCGATCTCGACCGGTGGGCCATACTGAACGAGGACACGGCTGCGGAACTGGCGGCGGCGCACGTAGGTAAGGCCGCATGGCACGATGCGCAGGGGTGTGTCCGGGTGGGCCTGGGCGAAGGCCAGGGCGATGCGTGCGGCACCGGTCTTGAAGCGCTGCAGCGCGGCCTCGTCGTGGCTCAAGCCTTCGGGGAAGATGCCGATTGCTCTGCCGCAGCGGAGCACTTCGTGGAGAGCCGCGAAGGCCTGGGCGTTGTCGACCTTGTCGCCTCCGTGGTCGGAGCGTCGACGCACCGGCACGGCCCCGAGCCCCGCCAGGATCCACCGCATGAACCGGTTGCGGAACAGCCCGTCCTGGGCGGCGAAGTGCACGATGCGTCCGCTGGTGGCGATGAGCAGGGCGGGGTCGATGAGGGAGTTGGGGTGGTTGCCCACCAACAGGACCGGGCCGTCCTCGGGCCTGGGCAGGTCCTCCAGGCCGACCTTGCGCACTTCGCGGAAGAAGGTGCCCAGGAGGAGCCGAATGGCGTAGCGTAGTGCGCGGTAGGCAAGCATGGTCGCGGCCATGGTACCCCAGGTGGGTCATCCGCCATAGCGACGCTGGTGGCTACATGCAGTAGCTGGCCTTCCCTGCCTCTTCCTGGATTCCCTTGTCCACCTCGGTACAGCTCTGCTCACCCAGGCAGTCGGCGTCGCTGTCGCACTCGAGCTCGCAGCTCTGCACCCCGAGCACCGAGCCGCACACCAGCGGGTCGGTGCACTGGGTGTCGCTGCTGCAGCTGTAGCCGGAGCACACGCCTTTGAGGCAGACGCCATCGCCCGTGCAGGCGTTCGAGCTCGAGCAGGTCTCGCCCATGCCGCGGGTGTTGCAGGCGGACGTCAACAAGAGGAAGGTCAGGAGGAGGAGGGAGCGTGTCATGGTCTACCCCGGCTTTCAGTACCCGTAGGGATCGTACCAGCAGTTGCCGGTGCCGCCGCTGACGTTTTCGGCCAGTCGCTCGAGCAGGCGCGCTTCGTCGGTCAGCTCGGTGCTGCCCAGGTGCAGGGCGATCTCGTCCATGCGCAGGGCGGCTTCTTCGATGGCTTCCATGGCGGCGACCATGCCGACGCGACCTTCGCAAAGGTCCGCGCCCATGACCAGGGCCTGGTATTCGTCCACCAGCGAGCCCATCTTGTAGACGCCCAGGTCGTCCGCGGCGACCTGTTCGCCCTGGATGGTGGTGCCTCCTTCCCAGGTGACCGAGAGCTCCTCCTGCATGACCTCGAAGTCGTCAGCGGTCTCGTAGCGCAGCTCGAAGCGGGCGAGGTCGTGTTCCACCAGCTCTTCCAGCTCCGCTCCCGAGAGGGCGCCATCCAGGGCGGTGACCAGGGTGACCCCCATGCCGCCGGCGCGCTCGCTCAGGAAGAGCGTGCTGGCGCCGAAGTCCACCACCGCTGCCTGCTGGTCCAGGGGTGCGGCGTAGGTGTCGAAGACCTCCAGACCTTCCGCCGGTGTGACCAACACCTCGAGATCGTAGGCCACGGGGCTGACCATGTAGTCGAACTCGTCGTCGAAGACCTTGGCGATGGCGTCCTCGTCGGCCAGGTAGAAGTAGTTACCGCCTCGGGTCTCGCTGACCTCCGTGGCCAGCTCGGTGCCCAGGTCCAGGCCTACGCCGAAGACCGACAGGCCGATGCCAGCGGCGCTGTAGTAGCGGGCCATGCCCATGAAGGTGTTCAGGCCGGTGCCGCCCACGTTGGGCTGGGCGTCGGTGAAGAGCATCACCCGGTCCTCGAAGCCCTCCATGGCGGCGTCGGGGGCGACCTCGCCGTAGCCTTTCTGCAGGCCCGCCTCGATGTTGGTGCCACCGCGGTCGCGCAGATCTGCGATGGCCCGGCGCATGGCGCTGCGCCCGGATTCGTTCATTGTGCGCTTGCCCAGCTCGATCCAGGCGGAGTCGTCGAAAGCGACCAGCCCCACCTCGTCGCCCTCGTTCAGCTGGTCCACCATGGTGTTCAGGGCGTCACGGACGGCCTCGATCTTGCCGCCGGCCATGGAGCCGCTGACGTCTACCACCACCGACATGTTGAGGGGCCGGCGCTGGAAGCTGTCCTTGGTGATGTCGGTGCCGAAGCCCAGCTGGACGAGCAGCTGCTCGCCGCTCCCGTCGATGGGGTCGATCATGGACGCAGCCGCGCGCGGGCAGAGGACCTCCTGGCAGCCCTCCCCTCCGATGGGCAGGTCGTGTTCGGAGAACAACCCCTCGGCGGTGAAGAAGCCGTCGGTGGGGATGCCGCCGTACTCGATGATCTCGCGGGCCAGGCCGATGTCCTGGGCGCCGCCCTGGGTGACGCCCATGTCGGCGCCGGCGTTCAGGGCGTAGTCTGCGCAGCCGCCGAGAGAGAGGGTGGTGAGCAGGACCAGGGAAGGGGAATGTCTCATGGTGGGTGCCTCCGGTGTGGATGGCCCCGACCTTCGCAATTCACGTGCCAACCCTGACCCAGGGGGCTGGCTCTACCGAGACAGTGCGTCCAGGGCGGGAAAACGTTCAATCATGCCGGAACTTGTCTGGATCCTCGTTCTTCTCGGATCACGACGCCCATGTCGTGGTATGTCTCGCCGATGAGCGTACGACGGGTGGAACCCTCTCGCAAGCCGGCGTGTCTCGCGTGGCGGGAGGCCCCGTGCGCCGCTTTCTCACCGTCTCGCTCGTCCTGGTCCTGGTGGTCTGCTCGGGGGTCGGGTTCGCCGTGGCCCAGGTTCCTGACGGGTGACGAGCACGCCGCGGCCCTGCTCCGGGAGCAGCTGGCCACCTGGAACGACGCCCAGGCCCGCGACGCCCTGCGGGCGAACCTGCGTCGCTACGGCCCGGAGTGGGACTTCATGCACCGCACGTTCCTGGTGCTGTCCCTGGCGGACGCCGCGCTGGCCCAGCCTGGGAGAAGGGACGAGCTTCTGGGCGTGATGGACGGCATCATCGAGAGCACGCTGGCCGAAGAGGCCGCCCATGGCCAGCGCTGGTTTCTCATGGCCTACGTGGACCACGCACCGTCGGGATGTTGGGCTCCGAGTTCACCTGGCGGGGTCAGGCCATGGACGGCCCCCCCGGTTGCGGGACGCTGCACAACGGACAATTGGCTGTCTACGCGCCCTTCCCTGACTCAGCCCGCTTGCGCTTGCGCCGCTTGACCACCAGCTTCGGCCAGCGAGGCGGATAGGCCTGCCCGTACTCCGTGAACCCGTAGAAGTGCATCGCGTTGGTGGGGCAGAGGTTGACGCAGGCCAGGCAGACGCTGCAGATCCCCTTGGCGCGGGGTCGGCCGTCTACCATGGTCAGCCGGCTCACGGGGCAGAGGCGCACGCAGCGTCCGCACCCGGTGCAGCGCCGCTTCCAGGCGTAGTTTCGATAGACGTGGCTGATCCATGGGTTTTCGAGCAGCAGGCCCAAGGGGACCAGCGGCGTGTAGCCCACGACCAGCGGCCAACCCGCCTGCCCGTGCCTGGCCAGTGACCGCGCGTGGTCCCTCACCAGTCGCAGGTCGAAGCCGAAGGGCAGCAACCTGTCCGCCCAAGTCCAGAACCGCTTGGGGCCCAGCCGGACGGTGGGGATGTTGAGGGGGTACTGCAACCAGGAGTGGCCGACGACGCGCCAGCCCTTCAACATGAGCACCACCGCCGCGACCACCGCGGCGTTTTCGGGCCCACCTGCGGCCGTGTAGAGCAGGTATGCGGGTCGCCCTTTTCCGCGTGGGAGCTCGCGCACCATCCAGGAGAGAAAGGTCCAGCCAGGCTTCCAGCCGATCACGGGGTATGCGAGGATCAGCCCCTCGGCCCCGATTTCCTCGATGGACTCGTCGACGTAGTGGTGGCGCTGCTCGCGCACCGTGCAGCCCTCTTCCCGCAGGGCCTCGACGAAGTGTTTCGTCATGTGGGCGGTGTTGGAGGAGAAGGACGAGGAGACCAGGTCCCAGTCGCGGACGGCTGGGGCCCGGTTGGGTAGGAGCAGGAGCAGCACCTGCAGCAGGGTGAGTGCCACGAGGGGGATGGCGAACTGCAGGTGCCCGATGAAGGGCGCGGTGGCACACCAGAAGAGCAGGATGATCGCCACCGGCACGCGCAGCAACAGGCCGCGCTGCCCCGCGACCCATGCCAGGGTGCCCGCCACCACCGGCAGGACTAGCAGGTGGGCGTCCTCCAGCCCGCTGGCTTGCAGGATCCAGACCGCAAGCGGCAGGATGAACCAGTCGAGCGAGACGGAGTAGCGCGGCCAGTAGAGCATGATGGGCACGGCAGAGAGCAGCACACAGGTCCAGACCGGCGTCTCGCCCGCCTCATGGATCGCCAGCCATGCCCAGGCTGCGAGCCCGACACCGAGCAGCAACGCGAGCCCCTGCCGTACCGTGGTGAGTGCTGTCATGACGCCTGCCTGCTCCTCATCAGCCCCCCAAGATGGAGGGAGAGGGATGATACCGCAAAGCGCCGGGCCGTTTCTCGCCGCGGAGGGACCCGCTACCAGGGCTCGACCGCCGCTCCGTTCCAGGTGCGGACCAGGTGCCCCGAGGGCGCGCCGATCCAGACCTCTTTGACCTTGTTCTGGCCGTATGGCAGGGGCAGGTACAGGGCTCCCGTCTTCCAGTCTCCCAGGCCGCTGCCGAACTCGATGCCGTGGCCGTAGGCGGCGCCAGCGTTGGGACGGCCCAGCAGCTCGACCGTGGCGTCCTCTCGGACTCGGAACAGGGACATGTCGTAGTACTCGGCGACATAGAGGTTGCCGCAGGCGTCGATGCCGATGCCGTCGTGCCAACCGCCA
>CAZVHW010000057.1:0-9903 GCA_964626835.1 uncultured Enterobacterales bacterium | reverse complement strand
GGGGTTGAGGTCCTCGTCCAGTTCGATGTACCAGACGTCGCCGCGGGCCAAGGTGGCGATGTACAGTCGGGTGCTGTCCAGGTTGAACACGATGTGCCGTGCGCCCAGCTGGGGGGTGCGGGGGACCAGCTCTTCGATCTCGAGGGTGTCGGGGTCGACGCGGAACACGCCGGTGTTGGCGTAGTAGACCTTGTGGTCGGGGCCCACGGTGACCCCGTGCACGTCGCCCGCGTTGCCAGCCAGGGTCTCGCGGCCGCCGTCCGGGGTCAGCCGGATGATGGACTGGGACATGCCGCTGGCGTAGACGATGCTGCCGTCGGGCAGACGGTCCATGCCTTCGGTCCAGCCTGCGTTGGGGACCCAGAGCTCCGAGTCACCGTCGTAGGTGGCCTTGATCAGGTTGCCGGTGGTGTCCTGGCCGACGATGTTGCCTTCGGTATCGAAGACCACGTCGTGGTAGCCGCGGGCCCAGTCGAAGGTGGTCTCTTCTACGTCCATGCCTTCGGGCAAGGCGTCGCAGTCGTAGTCGAGCATGCCCGTGTCGTTGGTGTCCACCGTGCGGTGGGTGTCGTCGGTGTCGCCGCTGTCCGGTGGGTCGGTCTCGTGGGTGTCCGGGCCCCCCGTGTCATCGGTCTCGGGTGTGGGTTTCTCGGTGACGGCGGGCGGCGTGCAGGCCGCCAACAGCAGGAATGCCAAGAAGGGGATGTCTACTCGCATCGTTCGAGCTCCTCGTTGCATTCCTGGCCTTCCGGGCAGTCCTCGTCCCGGGTGCAGGGGGTGTAGCCGTCGATGGAAATGTCGGGTGTGAGGGTGACGCTGGTCCAGAAGTCCATGCAGCCTTCACCCAGCGTCGCCTGGTCGGCGGTGACCCGGGCGAAGCTGCCTTCCGGGAAACCCGTGGTGCCCAGGCCCAAGAACTCTGCCAGCAGCGCAGCCGGAACCTCGCCCTCGCCGTCGTCCTGGAACCAGCACTCCATGGATGCGGGGGTGACGCCGTGCAGGTCCACCATGAGCGAGATGCGCACCAGGGTGCGTGCGTCGTCACCCGCCGGCTCCCAGCGAATGGTCAGCGGCTCGTCGGCGACGATCTCCCACATCGTGCTGTCGCTCTCGAGATCCGTGGGGGCCACGCCGTGGAGGGTGACGGGGTCGAAGGTCCCGCCGCCGGTCTGTAGGGTGAGCAGGGCACCCGGCTCCCAGGGTGGGTTGGGCAGGGATGTGTCGAAGTAGGTGAAGCCGGGGGAGACGGGCTCCATCGCCACGTCTTGGAGCAGGCCGTAGACCCTCACCGTGCCCAGATCCTGGCTGGTCGGGTAGGGGATGCACTCGCCATCGAAGTCGCAGGTCTCGTCGGCCGCGCAGGGAGGATCGCAGTAGGGGTTGTCTCGCTGCAGCAGGGTGCACTCAGCCTCGGTGGACTGGGGCTGCTGGACGGCGACCGGCACCACCCCGTCCAGGGCCTCGCCGGTGACGTAGGCGTAGCTTTCGGTGCGGGCGACGGTGAAGCGTCCCAAGCGCGAGGCGTCGGGGCAGGCCCCCTCGAGGGGCACGGTGGAGGGATCCAGCCCGGTCTCGACCGCGGGGGTGCTGTCGGCGGTGGTGTCGCTGTCGGGACCAGGGCCTGGGCAGGCGACGAGCAGCAGCAGGGCGGGGAGCAGCGCGGGCTGCGGCAGCGGTGCCATGGTCGGTCCTCGGGCGCGGGGTCGTTTTTTAATAGTAGCCTCCCAGGCCCAACCCTGATCACCTCCAGGTCAGGAGGATGTCCAGAGAGTGCTACACTGCGCTCCATGCGTGCCCTCCTTGCTCTTGGCATCCTGGTCGCTTGCAATCCGCCTGCGACCGGACCGATCCTGCCGGACGACACGGGCAGCGCGCCTCCGGAGCTGTTCGACACCGGCCCCCCCGAGGACGTGGGCAGCCCCTGCGACGGTCGGATCTACCCAGAGGTGGTCGTCAACGAGCTGGTCTCGGCCAACGTTCAGGGCATCACCGACCAGGACGAGGAGACCTCGGACTGGCTCGAGATCGCCAACCTGGACACCGCGGCCGTGGACCTCGAGGGCTGGGGCCTGTCGGATGACCCGGGGGACACGCTGAGTTGGGTGCTGCCCGCACGGTCGCTCGAGCCGGGTGAGATCCTGCTGGTCTTCGCGTCCGGCAAGGACTCGGTAGAGGGAGAACTGCACGCCAGCTTCTCGGTGGCGGCCGGGGACGAGGAGGGCGTGGTGCTGGCCGCGTCGGACGGCTGCATCGTGGATCGGGTCGAGCCTGGACGCCTGTACGGTGACATCTCCTACGGCCGCACCGCCGAGGACTCGGACAGCTGGGGCTACTTCATCGAGCCCACCCCGGGAGAGGCCAACACCAGCGAGTCCCGCCCAGGCTTTGCCGCGACGCCGTCGCTGTCCCCGGATCCCGGCTTCTACGAACAGGCCGTCAGCGTCGAGGCCAGCTCGAGCGAGGTGTCGGCGACGCTGCGTCTGACCTACGACGGCGCGGCGCCGGACGAGGGCAGCGAGCTGTACGAGGATCCGGTCGAGGTCTCGGCCCAGCGGCATCCCGCCGTCGTGCGGGCGCGGGCGTGGGTGGACGGGCTCTGGCCCAGCCGTATCGCCACGGCCACCTACAGCCAGACGAACGAGCCCCTGGACTACGGCCTGGACGTGGTCTCCCTGGTGGTGGATCCCTTCGATCTGTACGACGAGAAGACCGGCATCTACGCCTACGGCCTACCTGACTACGTCACCAGCTACCCCTACTTCGGGGCCAACTTCTGGGAAGACTGGGAGCGGGACGCCCACGTGCAGATCTTCCAGTCCGACGGCACCCTGGTGGTGGACCAGGACACGGGGGTCCGCATCCATGGCGGCTACACCCGGGCCTTCGAGCAGAAGAGCTTCCGCATCCTGGCCCGTGCGGCGTACGGCCCCGACACCCTGGACTACCAGTTCTTCCCCCACGAGAGCCTGGACAGCTACGAGATCATGGTGCTCGAGGGGGTGGGCGACTGGTGCCCAACCCACACCGAGAACGCCTTCGTCAGCGAGGTGTTTCGCGACGCCGACGACCTGCGCTTCCCCACCATCGACACCCAGGCCTGGGAGCCCATCGTCGTCTACCTCAACGGCGAGTTCTGGGGGCTGTACGCCTACCGCGAGAAGCTCGACCAGCACTACATCGCCGCACACCACGGCGCCGACGAGGACAACCTGGACCGTATCGAGTGTACGGCGGACGGCACCCCCATGTGGTGGCGCATCAACCAGGGCACCTGGCAGGCCTTCGACGAGATGAACATGTTCGTCGACGAAAACGACCTGAGCGATCCGGATGCCTGGGCCGAGTTCCAGACCATGATGGAGATCGAGAGCTTCGCCACGGCCATCCTGGCCCAAGGCTACTGGGGCAACACCGACTGGTGGGACAACAACCTCAAGCTCTGGCGCGAGCGCGAAGAGGACCACCCCTTCAGGCACATGGTCTTCGACCTGGGGCACAGCTGGCCCTCGTACTCCTACGACCACATCGGCGTGAGCGTGAACTTCTCCGATCTCGGGATGCCCGTCGCCGACGCCTTGGCCAACGAGGAGTTCCGCGTGCTGCTGGCGAACCAGGCCAGCGACTTCCTGAACACCAACCTCGCGGTCGAAAACGCCTTGCCGCGGCTGGACGAGATGCACGCCCGCATCGAGCCGGTCATCGCCGACCAGTACGCCATGTGGTGTGGTCAGCCCAAGAGCTACTGGGACTCCAGCGTTTCCTACGCCCGCGACTTCGTGCAGCTCAAGCCAGCGGTGCTCTGGAACCAGATCGAGACCCACCTGCACCTCGACGGCACCGTCGAGCTCACCCTCGAGGCGGATCCGCCGGGCGCGGGTACGTTCTTCCTGACGGTGGTGGAGGTGGAGCCACCGTTCACCGGGAGCTTCTTCCGGCGGATCCCGATCTCCGTGACCGCCCAGCCCGAGGCTGGGTATGGCTTCGCCGGGTGGTCGGATGGCAGCCTGGGGGGCGAGGCGACGGTGAGCTTCGAGCTGACGGAGGATGGGAGCTTGACGGGCTACTTCGAGTGAGCCTCGCCACGCTCCCCGAAGCCCTCGGCCTTCGCGAGCATCCCTACGCATACCTGGTGGGCGGGGGCGGCAAGACCACCCTGATGTTCACCTTGGCGCGGCTGTTGGCCGCGCGGGGCTGCACGGTGATCACGAGCACCAGCACACGGATAGGTCGGCCGGGGCCGGAGAGGTCGCCCGCCGTGGTGGTCGCGGAGGAGCCGTCCGTGCTGATCGAGCAGGCCCGGGTGGCACTGGCTCGGGTCGGGCACGTCACGGTGGCCCGGCGGGAGGAAGCCCCGTACTCCAAGCTGCACGGGCTGGGTACCGACGTGCTGGACGCGCTGTACCAGGCCGTGCAGCCCGACTTCCTGTTGGTGGAGGGAGACGGCTCGAAGGGGCGACCGCTGAAGGGCCATGCGGCCTACGAGCCCGTGGTCTCCTCGGGTGCGAGCATGGTCATCGCCGTGGTGGGAGCCGATGCCGTAGGCTGCCCCCTGGACGAGGCCCACGTTCATCGCGCGGCCGTCGTGCAGGGGCTGCTGGGGCTCGAGGAGGGGAGCCGGCTGGGCGTGGCGGACGTGGTTCGTCTGTTGGAGCACCCGGAGGGGATGTTGCGGAGCGTGCGGGCCAGCGTGCCGGTGGCTGCGGCGGTGACGCGCGCGGCCCGCGGACCGGCGCGGGAGCTGGCAGCGGCGTTGGCGGCGGGGAGCTTCGCACCGGTGGTGGCTTGTGAGTTGTGTGGTGCGGAGCCGACTGCGGTGGTGGTTCGGGGAAGCCACCCTGATCGCCGCGGTGCTCCGGGGAAGCCACCCTGATCGCCGCGGTGCTCCGGGGAAGCGAGACCTCACCAACTTAGGGACATGGCGTTGCCATTACCCCTCGGCCCGCCGCCCACTTTTCAACCCGCCACGTAATGGTAACGACTTGTCCCACCTGGCGGGACCTCGCTTGCCTCGCCCAACCTCCCTCCCTGGCACCCGCCGCCACACGCGCCACCACTCACGCCTTGCTCGCTTCCGTTGCTAGCGGCGTTGGTGGCTGCTGGGACCACCAGCGCTCGCTGCTCTCCTCCGCTCCCTGGCACCCGCCACCACGCACACCACCACTCACCGCTTGCTCGCTTCCGTTGCTAGCGGCGTTGGTGGCTGCTGGGACCACCAGCGCTCGCTGCTCCTGGCATCTGCTGCTGGTGGTTTTCCCGTGAGGTGGTGGCGGGTCGGGCGGTGCGTGGAGCGTCGTGCGGGGGGCGGTGTCTCGCAGGGAGGGTCAAGTCGTTACGATTAGGCGTGGGGTCGTTGTTGTTCCATGCGGTGGTGTGCGCCTAATCGCAACACCATGACCCAGCGTTGGTGGTGGGTTGGTGGCACCCTGATCGCCGCGGTGCTCCGGGGAAGCCACCCTGATCGCCGCGGTGCTCCGGGGAAGCCACCCTGACCGCCACGACGCTCCGGGGAAGCCACCCCTACCTCGGGGCGAGACCTTCCTCGATCAACATCCCCGCGAGCTTTTTGGCCCAGGCGTCGAGGGTGGCGGGTGGGGGGTGGATCTCGCTCCACTCTGGGCCCTTCGTGGGGTCCGCCAGCTCGAGGACCAGCCCTCGCGCCTCGGGCTCGGGGGGGCCGTGGTTGACGGGGTGGTTGGCATACACCACGGGGATGCCCAGCACTGCGGCCTTGGCTTCCATGGACAGCAGCTCGCTTCGGCACAGGGCGCGGGCGGGTGCGCTGTCGGGTTTGCGGGGGGCGCGGGCGGTGCGCGAAGCCTGCCAGTAGCGGTAGGCGTGGACGTGGCGTAGGGCCCAACCGTGCAGGTCGGTTCGACCGCCGGGGGCGTCGGGGAAGGTCTCGAGCCAGTGGCTGGGATCGGCCTCGAAGACGGCGGCGTAGTCGACCTCACCCGCCACCTTTGGGTCCAGGAAGGCCCGCAGGGCGGCGTTGGTGATGGTGACGATCACCAGGTCCACGTCTGGGACCTCGACCATCCGGGTGCGGGCCAGGTGGGCCATCTGGCTCTGGACGTAGGCGCTGTGGCCGAGGTTCCAGACCTCGAAGGGACCGCCGGTCGTTTCTTCTAGGTGGGCCTCGAGGCGCGCGGGGAGGGTCTGCTCGTCGCGCACGTTGGCCCCGAAGACGGTGGAAGCCCCGAAGTAGAGGATCCGCGTCGTGCCGGCGGGCTTCTCCCAAGGATGTTCCCTCCCTCGCGCACCCCATGCGTCGACGCTCACCTGGTAGCTGTCAGCTGTCTCGCTGGTTGCTCCGGGACGCATCTCGTAGTGCAGCGCGGGATCGTGGGAGACCCGATAGACCGAGGCGTCGGCGTGGTTGTAGTACAGCGCCTGCTCGACCATCCGCCAGTCCGCGCCCGACAGCCCCAGGGCCAGGTCGGCCGCCACCAGGGCTACCCCCAGGGCGGCCAGGGCCAGGGCGATGCGGAGGAGCCAACGCCGCACGGATCAGATCTCCGGGCCAGGCTCGGCAACCGGTATGGTTGGCACGAGCCCCCCCAGGAGCAGGTCCTGCGCCAGGTGCAGTGCCCAGGCGTCCAGGAATGGCGCGGGAGGGTGCACCTCGTAGTAGCCAGCGTCTTGGCCTTCTTGCCAGAGCTCCAGCACTCGCCCTCGGGTTCCCGGTTCACGCTGGCCGTCGTGCTCGGGGTGGTTCACGTAGACCACGGGGATGCCTAGCTTGCCCGCGTGGGCTTCGAGCTGGGTCAGCTCGCGCTCGGACAGGGCCATGGTGGTGGCGTTGGGGCCCTCCAGCCCTTCGTGTTTCTTGCTCGAGGCCCGCAGACAGCGGTACCCCGGTGAGGCTCGAAGGGCCCAGGCGTGCAGGGCGTCGGCGAACCTTTCCCCCAGGAGCCAGCGCAGGGGTACATCCGAGAAGTTCTCGGTCCAGTGGCTGGGGTCGCGTTCGAAGTGGGCGCGGTTGTCGACGGGCGGTCCGGCGGGCACCGAGGGCTCGGGCCGGTTGTCGGCTTCGTTCACGGGCCAGGGGGGCAGGAAGGGGCGCGGGAAGGCGTTGGTGACCGTGACCAGCACCAGGTCCACGGCCGGCGCCTCGTCGAGCTTGACGATGGCCAGGCGTGCGATCTGGCTGGCGACGTAGCCGCTGTGGCCGTAGTTCCAGACCTCTACCGGCGCGCTGCCGGCTTCGGGCAGGCGCTGCTCGAGCCGCGCGGGCAGGGTTTCGTGGTCGCTGACATTGGCCCCGAAGATGCTGGAGGCGCCGAAGTAGAGGATGCGTGTGGTGCCTTGGGGCTTGTCCGCTGGGTGCTCGAGGCCCCTGGCGCCCCAGCGGTTCACGCTGGCGTCGTAGCTGTAGGGACCGGCGTGGATGCCGTGGGTGGCGCCGGGGCTCATGTGGTAGTGCAGCACGGGATCGTCGCTGCCCTGGTACAGGGGCACGTCGGCTTGGTTGTAGTGCAGCGAGGCTTCCACCAAGCGCCAGTCCACCCCCAACCATCCCAAGGCGCGGTCGGCGATTGCGGCGGTTATCAGCAGGGCGGCGAGGGCGAGGAGGAGCTTGGCGATGGTGCGCTTCATGGGCCGGTCACTCCCAGATCCTCTCTTCGCTGCAGGCCTGGCGGATGACCTCGAAGAGGTCCTGCGAGCGGTAGGGTTTCTGGATGAAGCCGGCGAGGCCCTCGCCAGCGAAGCGGTCCACCGCATCCTTCTCGTTGTAGCCGCTCGACAACACCACGCGGACATTGGGGGCGATGCTGCACAACCGGCGGTAGCACTCGCGACCGTCCATTCGAGGCATCGAGAGGTCCAGCAGGACGCAGTCGATGGCCTCCGGCTGGCTGCGGAAGACCTCCAGGGCCGTGCGCCCGTCGGCTGCCGTGAGCACCTGGTAGCCGGCGTGGGTCAGCATCGCGGAGCCCACGAGCAGGACGTTCTCGTCGTCGTCCACGATGAGCACGGTCCCGTTGTCGGCGTCGTTGGACAGGGGCTCGGGCTGGGCTGCCGCTGCAACGGGCTTCTCCTGCTGCTCGAGAGCTGGAAGAAGGATGCGGAAGGTGGAACCCCGCCGCGCTTGGCTCTCGACATGGATGGCCCCCCCGTGCCCCCGTACGATGCCTTGAACCGCCGCCAGCCCCAGCCCGCGGCCGGTGAACTTGGTCGTAAAGAAGGGATCGAAGATGCGTCGGCGGGTGGCCTCGCTCATGCCAGCCCCCGTGTCTCTGATCTCTATGTAGGCGTACGCGCCTGGCTGCGCCTCCGGGGCGGCATGGAAGCTGGCCAGGCTGGCTGCGTCACATTCTCGCAGCCCGGTGGAGATGCTGATCACGCCGCTCTTGTCGCCGATGGCTTCAGCCGCGTTGGTGATCAGGTTCATGATCACCTGGCGGATCTGGGTGGCGTCGCCTCGCACCGACAGGTCCGCTTCGGCCAAGTGGTACTCGATGGCGACCTTCTTCGAGATGCTGGCGTCCAACAGGTTGGAGCTCTCTCGCAGCAGGACGTGGAGATCCAGCTCGTCCACGACGAACTGCCCCTTGCCCGAATACGCCAACATCTGGCGAGCGAGGTCGGCGGCACGGCGTGCGGCCAGCTCCACTCCTTCCATGTTGGTGCGGGCTGGCGAGTCGGGGGGGAGGTCGAGCAGCGCCAAGTCGGCGTTGCCCAGGATGCCCACCAACAGGTTGTTGAAGTCGTGGGCGACGCCGCCCGCCAGCACCGCCAGGCTCTCCGTGCGCTGCGCTTCCTGGATGCGGCGTTCCAGCTTGAGCCGGTCTTCTTCGGCCTGGCGCCTTTCCGAGATGTCGTTGAAGACCACCAGGCCGGCCGGCTCGCCTTTCCAGTCGATGCGGGTCGAGGCCACCTCTGCTGGGAAGGCGGTACCATCCTGGCGCTGGAACGTGGACTCGATCCATCCCGCGTCGGTGCTCTTGTCGGAGATGCCGGCGATGCGCGTCTGCGTGACCTCTTGAGAGTCGGGGTGCACCGAGGCGAAGATGTCGCGTCCGATGAGCGCCCTGGGGTGCACGGCTCCAGCGGTCTTCGCGGCGGCCCGGTTGGCGTACACGATGCGGCCATGACAGTGCACCACCAGGCCCGATGGGAGCGTGTCGGCCAGCTGCCTGAAGCGTTCGTCGCTTTCACGCAGGGCGCGGGAGGCGCGGATCTCGTCGGTGACGTCCTTGGCGGTGCCGACCATTCGGTAGATATCGCCCTGCTCGTCCTCGAGGGCGTAGCCGGCGTCTTCGACCCAGCGTGTCTCGCCGTCGGGTCGCACGACTCGGTACAGCTGCAGGAAGCCAGGCTCGTGGCCGGCCAGGCAGTTCTCGTAGGCGTCGGCGACCGCAGGTCGATCCTCGGGGTGGATGCCGTCGATCCAGACTCGGGGATCGTGATAGATTTCCCGGGACGAGCGGCCCCAGATGATCTCGAAGGCGGGGCTGACGTAGAGGATGCGTTCGGGTCGGGGTTGGACCACCCAGAACACTTGGTCGATGGTCTCTGCGATCTGGCGGAATCGTTCTTCGCTGGCTCGCACCGCTTCCAAGGCGTGTTCGTGTTGGGAGACGTCCAGCAGCGTAACGACCATCCGCTCGTTCGGCAGCGAGGCTGCTCGGAGCTGGATTTCCTTTTGTGATCCATCCTTGCAGCAGACGGTGTAGACCACGTCCCGACCCGGCTCGCCGATGTCTTGGTGCCAGTTGGCGAGCACTCGGGTCCTGTAGCTCGGGTCGGGGTAGGCGAGATCGGTCCACGCTGCCACGGTGGGGATGTCACTCAGCTCGTAGCCGGTGATGGCCGTGAACTCTGCGTTGACGTATTGGATCGTTCCGTCGATGGTGGTGGACGAAACGATGGCTCCACATGGGGCGTGCCGCAGCGCCAGGG
>CAZVHW010000056.1:0-20165 GCA_964626835.1 uncultured Enterobacterales bacterium | reverse complement strand
CAGGCGGAGCACCTCGCCGAGGCCTCGCGCCTGGGCCAGGAGGTGCAGGCGGGCCGTGAGCGCATGGCCGAGATCGAGCGGGCCGTCCTGCAGATCGAGGAGGGCAAGCTCACCCGACTGTCGGCGCGAGAGGACAAGAGCGAGGGCAAGTGCGACCCCTCCGAGCCCGACTCCCGCGCCTGCAAGCGCCAGGTGGCCTTGCAGGAGCGCGTGGGCGAGGTCGAGGCGTCCCGGGCTGCGCTCGAGTCCGAGTTGGTCGAACTCCAGGCCCTGGAGGAACAGCTGCTCGCCTGGCGAGCCGAGCAGCTGCGCGGCGTGGACTCAGTCGAAGAGAAGCTGCACAGCGATCCGGAGCTGGTGAGCCTGTACACGCAACTGGCCGAGGGCGGGTGATGGCTCGGCCTGCGCCTTCGGACGAGCCTCGCGTCTGCAAGCCCGGCTTTCGCGGCCGGGTCTACCGCGCTCTCGAGCTGGTACCGCCGGGGCGGGTGAGCACCTACGGCGACGTGGCGGGCGTGTTGGGCTCCCCCAGGGTCGCCCGGCAGGTGGGCTGGGCCCTGGCCGCCTTGCCGGCTGGGATCGAGGTGCCCTGGCACCGCATCATCAATGCGCAGGGGCGGATCTCCCACCGGGGCGACGTCGTCCGAGCCCAAAGACAACAAGACCGCCTGGAGGCCGAGGGGGTGAGCTTCGACGCCTCGGGCCGGTTGGACCTGGCGTCGCTACGCTGGCACTGGCCGGAGCTACCGCCATGAGCACCTCCTTCTACGCCGCGTGGGCTGACCACTACGACGACGTCTTCCCCCCGGGGCCCAAGTCGGGCTTCGTGGCCGCGCGGTTCACGGCTCCGGCCCTCCTGCTGGACGTGGGCTGCGCCACCGGAGCCATGGGCGTGGCGTTGTGTGTTCGAGGCTTCCAGGTCCACGGCGTGGATCTCGACAGCGCCCTGGTGGCCCGGGCCCAGGCGCGGGCTTCGTCTCCCGATCTGAGCTTCGCGCAGGGGGACATGCTCGCCCTCCCGTCTCCCCCACGGCCCTTCGACGCCGTGATCTGCCTGGGCAACACCCTGGTGCACCTGCTGGAGCGTGAGCAGCGTGTGGCGGCGTTGCGGGACATGGCGGCCCAGGTCCGGCCAGGCGGCGGCCTGTTGGTGCAGATCGTGAACTACGATCGTGTGCTCGAAGGTCGGGTCGATTCACTGCCCCTCATCGACAACCAGGCCGTGCGCTTCGAGCGTCGTTACTTCGACGTCTCGCCTGGTGGGCTGCGTTTCCATGCTCGGCTGACCGTCAAGGCCAGCGGTCACGTGCTGACCGTGGAACAGCCCCTCTTCCCCCTGACTCGCGGCGCGTTGGCAGCCGAACTGCGGGAAGCGGGCTGGGAACCTGGGGAGTGGTGGGGTGGGTATGGCGAGGCCGCATGGTCGGCGGGCACCATGGGTTGCATCGTGAAGGCGCGATTGCGGCGCTGATCGTTACTGGCAGTCGATGGGTCCCGCGGCGATCGACCTGCGGCCAGACCAACGAAAACTGCTGGACTTTCTCCTGGACAACGCCTCATGGCTCGTTGTCCGCCGTCGCTCGAGCGCATCCGGGCGACGGAGTCCCCTCGAATCGACCGATCCAGCGACAGAGTCATCGGTTTTTGACCGCCTTGCCCCAAATCAGAGCTGACATGGTCGACGCTGTGTCCGAAAATCGGCCTTCAACCGTTAGACAGGCGCATCCCGCGATACGAATGGTCGAAAAAGGAGCACTCCGTCGCTGAAGTGGTCGAAACCGAGGGGCTCCGTCGCCCCAGCCAGTTCGATGGGTAGCAACGTGAAGGTACGATTGCGGCGCTGATCGTCACTGGCAGTCGATGGGCCCCAACGGCAGGCCTTGGTCCGCGGCGAGACCCAGGGTCAGGCTGGTGCCGTGACCGCTGCCCAGCCAGGCGTGCACCTCTTCGGTGGTGCCGCCGACATAGTCCAGGTCGCCAGGGCCGGTCTCGTAGCCGGCGGCAACGACCACGGCGCGCCCTTCGTCGTTGGACAGGATCATGCGGGTGCCCTCATCGGGGCGGTCGCTCCAGTACATGTTGACGTACCAGCCCTCGTTTTCCACCGGCAGCGGGTGGCCACAGGCGCCCTGGCCGTACTCGCAGCTCTCCTGGGGACACCAGGCTTGGTCGCGGGCCATCACGAAGCCGGTGGTCTCTTGGCTGATCGCGTAGTGCTCGGGGATGCCGTCGGTGATGGTAGCGGGCCAGGATCCGCCGAAGCCGTCTTCCTTGGTCACCAGGTGGGCCTCGATGGCTACGGGGCCGGTGGCGGGCATGTGGAGGGTGTTTCCTCCGTCACCCACGCGGTCCATCCATCCTTCTTCCGTGGTGCAGTCGCCTTGGGTCAACGAGGACAGGCCCATGCCGATGGTGTACGGGCCGGATTGTTCGTCGGTGTCGCTGACGTAGGTGTCGGCCACCACCCAGACGAAGCCTGGGTCCACGGGGGCGTGGGCGTCGTCGTTGCCCCGGTCCAGGCAGGCGTCGGCGTCGAGGTCGGACAGGACGTGGGCGTCGATGTCCACCCCGGAGCTGCTGTCGTCCAGGGCGACGCCCAAGGCACCAGCGAGCTCTATCGTCACCCGGTAGACCACCTCGGGGCCGGACTCGTCCGTGCTCGGGGAGCAGGAGTAGAAGTCCAGATCGCGGCGGGTGCTGGTGGACGTGTCGCCGCCGTGTTCGAACGGCAGGATGTCCACGCAGATGACGCCCTCGGGGCAGGGCTCGTCCGTGTCCTGCGTGTCCTGCGTGTCCCCGTCCGTGTCGCGGGTGTCGGTGTCGCCGCTGACCCGTGTGTCGTCGGGTAGGTCGGTGCGGTGGTTGGCGCCAGGCTCGCAGGCGGTGATGAGGAGCAGGAAGAGGCAGCTGCGGTCCATGGCTCACCCCTCGGCTTCGATCAGGACGAACAAGTACTCCCCCGAGCGCACGTCGCCGGAGCTGACGTAGCTGTCGAGGACGAAATGGTAGCTGCCGGGCTCGAGGGTGGTCTCGATGTCCGAGTCGTCTCGAGCAAGGCAGTCCGTCCCACTCGCCGTCTCACCCAGCAGGTGCAGGTCGATGTCCACGTCTCCCCGATCGAAGACCAGCGCGCGGACGGCGGTGCGTTGCTCGAGCACCAGGCTGTAGATCAGCTCGGGCCCCGACTCGTCCTGTGTGGCCTCGCAGCCATCGTAGACGTCGATGGCCGAAGAGATGTCGTCGCGGGTGTCCCCGAGGGCGGTGAAGGGCAGGGAGGCGATGGCCAATGGGTCCGGGACCGTCCCCGAGCCTTCCTGGGCGGTGCCAGCCTCGTCCAAGGCCTCGCCTTCGAGCACCGCCCGCCGCAGACGGTCCAGGCCGTCGAGGATCAACAGGTTCCGCGTGTTGTTGCCGTAGGCCAGGCCTTCCTTGGTGAGGTCGCAGGCCAGGTAGCCGTAGTCGTACAGAGCGTTCAGGTGCACACCGTCGCCGGTCAGGCCGTAGCCGTCGATGGCACGCAGCCCCAGCTCGAGGTTGATCAGAGGGATCTGCCGACCCTGGGCGATGCCGCGGATGACGGCGTTGTAGGTAGGTACCCAGGCGTCGGCCTCGGAGCTGTCACCCCGAGGCGGGATGGTGAGTAGCGCGGGTACCACGCCGCGGTCGGTAAGCTCGTCCACCAAGTCGAGCATGTTCGAGCCGAAGCCGAAGACGGCGGAGAGGAAGGTCGTACCCATGTGCATGTCGTTTGTACCGAACTGCACCACCGCGAAGGTCGGATCGATGGCCTGGTACTCCTCGACCAAGGGGGAGGGGTCGCCCGAGAGGGCCCAGCTGGCGCTCATACCACCGAGCACCGACTCGCTGTCACGATCGAAGGGTGTGGAACCCGCCGCGTCGCCCTCGAGGAACCAGTCCAGCGTGCCCCGCAGGTCCGTGCGATCCCCGAGGTCGACATCGTTGCCTGCGAAGCAGTTCAGGGCGCTGCTGCTCTCGGAGATGCTGTCGCCCACCTTCATGAAGACCTGCTCGTCCAGGCCCGCACCATCGGCCGCCAGGTCCTGGAGCCCGTCGCGCACCCAGGGGGAGATGGGGGACTGGAGCTGGTCGGGGGAGTAGAGGGCGGGGTGGTAGGAGGTCGTGTCGCCGGTGTCACCGGTGTCGTCGGTTTCCTGCGTGTCGTCAGGCTCGCCGGTTTCCTGGGGCCTGTCGGTGTCGGCCCATGGCAGGGTGCGTGTGCCCTCGAAGAGGGGCTCGCAGGCGGCGAGAGCGAGGGTGGAGAGCAGTGCGGGGAGCGGGACAGCGCGGCGCATGGCTCGGACTCCTCTGGCGTGACCGGAGCGCGAGCATAGCTCCGGATCGGTGCTTTTGCGGGACTTTGCGAGGAGTTTGCCGGCGGGGGCGCAGTGTGCGCCCAGGGCCTGGGTGGCGCTCACTCGGGGGCTACACGCACACCTCGAGGTCCTCAGGCGTCGTTGCGCTAGGCTCGAGTGGGGTCACTGGGCGAGTTGTCGCCAGCTTCGGTGCCTCGGGGGTGGGCTGGGACGAAGTGCGCGAGGTCTAGCGCCCGGAAGTGGAAGCGGCGGAGTCCTTCGGCCGCTTCGGCTGGGTCTTCGGCGCCATCTCGGAGCTACTCCAGGACGGCCACAACTACGCCCTCAGCGCCGAGGTCCGTGGCGGGGACTCCGAGAACCGGCCGCTCCGGCTGTACCTGTTCGACACCGCCTCCTACACGGGTGTCTGCCTCACCCCCCTCGAGCCCCTCGAGCTGCCGGTCTGCGGCTACCACTCGTCGTCCGATCTCGCCCAGGACTACAACTGGATGAGCTCGCTGCTGTCCGCCTGGCATCTCTTCGAGACGCTGGACCTACGGCGAAACGGGGCCGCCGAGACCTCGTGGGGAATGGTGGACGGCACGAACGTCGGCTAGGTCTACGTCCACTCCTGGTCGGGGGACGTCACGCAGGACTTCGGCAGGGCGATCGCCGATCTGATGGAGACCGATGGGTTGATCATCGACCAGCTGGTACAACGCCAGCCAGCAGACCACCGTGGAGTGGACCGCCTACTACGCTCCCTGAGGGGAAGCACGGCCGCGCGGGTGGGTCGTCACGGTGCTCGGATGTCGCGTTAGACTCGCTGTCCGTTCACGAGCCCCCCACGTTCCGAGGCAGCATGACCATCTCCTCCTTCGTAGCCGCCGATCACTTCGAAAAACGGGTCGATCAGGTCACCCAGCTCCTGGCACCGTTCGAGCAGCTGCGGCAGCAGCTGGTTCGACACAAGGCCGAGGTCACCGTCCAGGCCCGCCAGGCTCGCCTCGAGCTGGCCCTGGCCTACCTGCCCGAGCTGACGGCCCCCGCGATCGAGCGCGCCGAGCGACTGACGGGGTTCCGCGGTTTCACCCGGCGCAACCCGCTCGCGGCCCTGGCCAAGCAGGCGGACGTGCTGCGTCGCACCGTGGCTCGCGTCGTGGCCGACGAGCGCTACCGTCGCCGGGAGTACATCCTGGGTCCCGCGGGGGAGCTCACGTTGGAGCGTACCGAGACGGCCGACATGATGGAGCCCTGGGTGGCGGAGTGTCAGCGCTTCGAGGGCCTCGAGAGCTTCGATGATCTCGTCCAGACCGGGTACGACACGCCCGCCTTCGAGATCTCCTTCCTCACGTCGTACTACTGGAGGCTCTGGGCCGCGGGCGATCGCATCTGCGAGACCCTGGAGATGGAAGACTTCGGCGACGACGTGCTGCCCGCCTACCGCAAGGTGGAGGCCGAGCGCCAGCGTTGGCAAGCCGAGCTGGACCGGGTGGACGCCAAGGTCGACGCCATCCACGCCCTGGTGCGGGAGCACGATCAAGCCGTGGCGATGCTCCCCAGGCTGCCGGAGCTGGTGTACCAGCAGTCGGTGCAGCTGCTGGTGGCCTTCTTCGAAAACGCCGACCTGGCGCTGCTGGCGCAGTGGCTCGACGACGATCAGGAAGACGACCGCGCCTCGAAGATGGGCCTGCGCAAGGCTGCCGGCCTACACGCCAAGCTCGGCTACCTGGACGAGCTGCACGAAGTGGCCGTCAAGGGCGTCATCACGGACCTGTCGCAGCGCCGCGCCAAGTACCAGAACAAGGTGCACAAGTTCCGTCGCCGGGGCCGGCAGGTGTCCACCACCGACATCGAGCGCGACCAGCGCTTCGACGAGAAGATGCCCAAGTTCCACCAACGACATGCCCGGCTGTCCAAGCTGGTGATCCGCATCGTGGACTACGACGACTACCACCGCTTCGAGCTGGACAACGAACCCGATCTCTGGTGGTACGAGTTCACCCGCAGCCGTCCCAGCCGACTGACCCCCCGCCTGCGCAGCTGGTACGACGAGCACCCCGAACATCGGCCCCAGCACGATCCCGCGCTGCGAGAGGCTGCGGCCGCGGGAGCCCTCGCCGAGGCCACGGCTGCCACCGCGGCGGCCGACGACATCGGCTACGTCTCGTGAGTCGTCTGCGGGTCGTCTCGTACGCCATCAACGGACGGGGCATGGGCCACTTGGTCCGCCAGCTGGCCATCCTGCGTTGGATCCGACGCATCGCGGCCCTGCTCGAGCGACCCTGCGAGTGTTGGGTGCTCACCAGCTCCGAAGCCGACACCCTGGCCCGTCGCGAGGGCATTCCAGCGTTGAAGATGCCGTCCAAGGCCATGCTGCGCGACGCCAGTCTGCCGCCGGAGCGCTACCTGTCGGTGCTGCGGGGCTGGGTGCTCAACGCCGTGGCGGGTCTGCAGCCCGATCTGCTCCTGGTAGACACCTTCCCGGCGGGCAGCATCGGCGAGCTGGCCCCCGTGCTCGAACTCGCTCGGCGCCGGGTGCTGGTTGCCCGGGCCGTGCGCCCGGACTTCGAGGCCGATCCGGCCTACCAGGCCCTGCTGCCGCTGTACCACCACCAGATCGTGCCCCACGACGGTGGAACGGGACCCATCATGCTCCGCGACCGCACCGAGCTGCTGCCCCGAGACCAGGCGCGGCGGGCTCTGGGAATCCCCGAGGGCCAGCGGGCGGTCTACCTCACCCTCGGCGGCGGGGGCGACCTGTCCGCGGCTGACACCCTGCCTCGCTTGCTGCGTCAGCTACAGGACCGCGACTGGCACGTGGTCGTGGGCGCGGGCCCGCTGTACCAGGGCCCCGAGCTGCGCGGGCCGGGGGTCACCTGGCTCGATCGCTACACCCCCTCGGAGCTGCTTCCCGGGATCGATGTCGCCGTGGCCGCTGCCGGCTACAACACCTTCCACGAGCTGATGCACGCGGGCGTGCCCACGGTGTTCCTGCCCCTGCCCCGCATCGCCGACGACCAGCAGCTTCGAGCCCGGCGGGCCCAAGAGGCCGGGGCCGGACGTATCGCCACCAGCTTGGCCGAGATCCCCGACCTGCTCGAGGAACCCGGGAGCGCTCGGGCTGCCCGAGACCTCGTCCCGGTCAACGGAGCTCGGACCGCGGCACTCCAGGCGCTGGAAGGCATGGTCCCCGCAGCGGACCTCCAGCTGGCCGAGCGGGTCCTCGAGCCCGGCGTGCTGGGACTCTTGCAGCGTGCAGGCGCCGGCCGAGGCCGCAGGCAGGAGCTCGTACAGGCCATGGAGTTGGTGAGGTTGTTGGCCGACGGAACACCGTCCAGCCGCGCGCGAACCCGGGCCGTGCTGCTCCGGGCCGGAGCCGAAGAGCACGCCGCCGACTTGGTGGATCCGCCACCCGACACCGTAGCGGGCCGCGTGCGAGCGTTCCAGGCCTTGGTGGCCCGGTGCGAGGCTCCGCCCGCGCTGGCCTTCAACCTGATGCACGCCCTGTCTCGCAAGTTTCCCGCCGCCCGTGGGGTCGAGCTGCTCCAAGCGTGCGAACGGCTGTTCCCCTGCTGGGCCCGCTTCGACGACTGGATGGGGGCAATCTCCCTGCTGCGGGCTGTGCCGACCCAGCGGAGCGGGCTCTCGCTGACCGGCTTCACAGACGCTACCGTGGGCTGGCTCGAGCACGAAGAGGACCTCTTCGAGGCGCTGGGCCGCTTCACCCGTCGCGAGGGAGCGGGTCGCGCCACCGTCGGGGCCGTACTGAGGGAGCTGCGGATCGAGGCCGAGAGGCCTTGAGCCCGGTCCGATCCACCAAGCAAGCCCGCGCCGACGTGGTGCGCGGCCTGCGCGCAGGCCAGCCCGTGGCGGGACCCGTGTCCGTGCACATCGACATCACCAACGGCTGCAACGCCCGCTGCGTGACCTGCTGGGACCACTCCCCGTTGTTGCGGGAAGCGCGGCCTGTCGAGTGGAAGCGCCAGCGCCTGTCCATGGAGGACTTCGAGGCGCTGCTGGTCCAGCTCGAGGCGCTCGGGTCGGTGCAGGACATCGTGCTGTCGGGCATGGGTGAGCCCCTGACCCATCCCGACGTCTACGACATGATCGCTGCGGTTCGCCGGCGCGGTTGGCCGCTCACGCTGATCACCAACCTGCTCGCCGCGGACATGGTGCGCCTACAGCGTGCCTGTCCCGACCAGCTGCTCGTGGGTGTGCACGGGGTGACGCCGGATGTCTTCGGCGCCTTCCATCCCGGGTGGGACGATCGGGACTTCTTCCGCCTCCTCCAGGGGCTGCGCAAGCTGGAGCGGGCCGGGGCGCGGGTGCGCCACGTGCACGTCATCTGCGAGCCCAATGCTCGACAGCTGGCGCCCATGGTTCGTTTCGGCCGCACGTTCCGGGCCGAGCGGGTGAACTTCAAGCTGGCGTCCTTGCGCGGTGGCACCGAGCGTTGTGCGGTCACCTCCGATCAGCACGCCTGGCTGCGCGACGAAGGCCTCGATAAAACACAAACACTGTCTCGAGAGCTGGGCGTGGCCACCAACCTCCACCTGTTCGAACGGCAGCTGGCTGCTGGCAGCGGCGACGCGCTGGTCACCACAGACATGGATCAGGTGGGCTGCGCCATGGGCTACGTCTACGCGCGGGTCACGGTGGACCTCGACCTGCTGTTCTGCTGCGATACCGAGCTCCGGGTGGGCTCCCTGCGGGACCGCCCGTTCGCGGAGTGGTGGTATGGCGCGGAATGGCAGGACTGGCGGAAGCGACTCGCGGCCGGACGCTTCCCCTTGGGCTGCCAGCGCTGCGGCAAGTACGAGCAGAACCGCAAGTGGCGAGCACGGCTCAACAACGCGGGGGGCGGATGACCGCTCGCCCCCCAAACGTGGGGACGGGTTTCATACCCGCCCGAAACACCGAGGTGGTCAGGTGACCGCTCGCCCCCCGAACGTAGAGGCGGGTTTCATACCCGCCCGCCCCCGCCGTCCCACCGTCGAGTGGCAGGTCGTCGGGGCCTGCAACTACCACTGCAGCTACTGCATTCAGTCCGCCAAGCGCAGGCACGGCATGCCCTCGCTCGAAGAGGTGGATGGAGCCATCGATGCGCTCGCTGCCTTGCCCGGGAGCTGGGAGGTCAAGTGTTCGGGGGGAGAAGCCTTCGCCTGGCCGGGATTCCTCGATCATCTCGTACCCGCGCTGATGGAGCGCACACCCCACGACATCAGCGTGCTGACCAACTTCTCCGCCAGCCCACGGGACCTGATGCGCTTCGTGCGGCTCTGCCGGGGTCGCCTGCGGGTCTTCTCGGCCTCCCTTCACGTCGAGCGAGTCGGCCTCGAGGACTTCGTGAGCAAGGCTGCCTGGTTCGCCGACACGCTCGATCCCGAGGTGCGCTTCGTGGTGAACCAGGTGGTGTTGCCGGGTCGGGAGGCCGAAGCATCCGCCTGCAAGCTGGCCTTCGAGGACGCTGGCATCCGATGGTTCCCCCAGCTCTACAAGGTGAACGGAAGCGTGGCCCCCTACCCGGACATGAACGCGCTGCTCCCCCTGCTGGGGCCCGCCGACGATCCACGAGCGGCCAACCGCGCCCCCAGCTACCGAGGTCACCGCTGCTGGGCAGGCGTGGACTACTTCACGGTGGATCGCGATGGGCAGGCGTGGACCTGCCGGACCGCGCGCCGGATGGGAGAGGGCCGGCTCGGCAACCTCCTCGAGGGGGCGGTCACCCTGCGCCTCGAACCGCTGCCTTGCCCCTACCAGATCTGCCCATGCACCGTGCCCGCCAATCGCGGAATGATCCAGGGCGTGGGAGCCGGGGCATGAGCGGCCGGGGGGCACCGCGCTATCCCCTCGAGGGTGTGCTCTCCTGGAACATGAACACCGTCTGCAACTACCGCTGCAGCTACTGCACCCAGCGGAGCGTCGAAGACCGCGCCCAGTGGGCCCGGGATCTGCCGCGGTTTCTGACCGCCTTCGAGGCCCTGCCCGGCGACTGGGAGGTCAAGCTGTCGGGGGGCGAGCCCTTCCTGCACCCAGGCTTCCTCGAGGTCGTGGCAGGCATGGCGGAGGCGGGCATCCGAGTCAGCGTGGTGACCAACTTTTCGGCTCCCCGCGCCGTCCTCGAGCGATTCGCGGCGTTGACCGCTGGCCGCCCTGGGCTGGTGTCAGCCTCGTTCCATCCCGAGCATGTCGACCTGGCCGCCTTTGTGGAGAAGCTGGGCTGGTTCACCGGTCTGTATGCGGGTTCCACGCACGCCAGCTGTGTCGCGACCCGCGCCATGCTTCCCCAGCTCCCGAATCTCCAGGCCTCGTTCCTGGCTCGCGGGCTCTCCCTGAAGGTCCAACCCGAGAAACAGGATCGGGAGCTCATCGCCTACACCGCCGAGGAACGTTCCCTGCTCCGCAGCCTGGGCGGCCACAACGGAACCGGTCACCTCGCTCCGGATCTCTTCGGGCGCCCCTGCTGGGCGGGGGCCCGCTACTTGGTGGTGGATCACCGCGGCCAAGCCTGGCCGTGCTACCCCGCCCGTCGGTTTCGACTCGGACCCCTCGGCAACCTGTTGGACGGCAGTTTTCGGCTGGGCCTGCGCCCGCGCCCCTGCCCTCATAGATACTGCAACTGCACCGTGCCCCAACAGCGGGGCATGGTCGACACCGGGAGAGCCCCATGCTCGCTGGTCGCGTCAAGCTGAAACGTCTTCTTCTCTATGCAGTCTGCCTGGCCATCACCCTCCTGGCCGGCCTGGTCGTGTGGTGCACCCGGCCTCCTCCGTATGTCGCCCCCGAGCCGGACAACACCTACGTCGCCTTGGACGACCCCGCGTTGGCGCTGCGGCACGACGAGCCCGCGGCGGAGCCGGCCGCCGCCGCGTCGTACCTCGACGCCGTGCTGGCGTTCCGAGGCAAGGACCTGGGCACCGCGAAGGTCAAGGACGCCAGGTCGGGAGAGACCTGGAAGGTCAACCTGTACCAGGACGAAGGCGAGGCCACGGTCAACCGGGCCAAGGTGGACCTGGATCGTGACGAGAAATGGGACGAGAAGTGGACCTTCGACGGCGACGCGGTCTCCCGACAGGTCGCCCCCCAGGACGACGAGGTCTACGCAGAGACCTGGCTGTACAGCCCCCAGGGCTGGTACCTCGAGGGCAGCGAGCCCCCTTCCGCCGCGCCCGAAGTGGTCCCTGAAGAGGTCCCCGCCGCCGCGGCAGCTCCCAGCGAGCCCTGGACCGCGGTGGTCATGTCCTACCGCGGTGAGGACATCGGCTCGACCAAGCTCAAGGACGTCACCAAGGGCAAGCCGTTCAAGGTCAACGTCTACCAGGACGAGGGGAACGCCAGCGCCAACCGCGCCAAGGTCGACATCGATCGCGACGACAAGTGGGACCAGAAGTGGACGTTTGACGAGTCGGGCGCCTCGGTGAAGATCGCCCCGAACGACGACGAGGACTACGGCGAGGCCAGGCGCTGGACGGACGAAGGGTGGGGGGTGGAGTGACACCCAGGTAATGCCTCGACTGGCAGCGTAGCGCGGGTTTCGGTCGTTCAGGTTCGAACTCAGCGCTGTTGAGACAGCTCGGTCCGCGAGGAAGGAGCTGCGGTACACCTACGAGCGAGTATCTGCCCGGGATTCCGGCATCTTCGGGCCAGGCCGACGAATGGGATTAGCCAGGGCCACCGCGCCCGATGTTCCGTGCTCGAGCACCCCCCACAGTCCTCCTCGGGGAAGCGTAGGCCTGGTCCCTCGTCACCGGAGTCGTCGGGGCCGGGTCCCGGATCGCCGTCGGCGACCCCGCCCCCCAGGCGGATTGTGGTGTAGTGCGGCTCGTCGTCCCAGCCGCCTTCGTCGGACCAACCCGGGCCTTCGATCTCGGTCGTGAGATCCGGCCCCGGCCAGCAGACCAAGCCGTCGCTCGCGCGGGCGCAGAGGTCGGCCGCGCCGTCCCCATCGATGTCCGCGGTGCGGAGGGTGGTGTAGTGGCGGTGGTCGTCCCAGCCTTCGTCGTCGGACAGTGCCGGGCCTGCCACTGAGTCGCCGAAGCCCTCGCCCTCCCATGGCCACCAGCGGATGCCCGCGTCCGCCCGGGCCAGCAGGTCCAGGTCGCCGTCCCCGTCGATGTCCGCTAGCTGGATGGTGGCGTAGTTGGAGTGATCGCCCCAGCCGCTGTCGTCGGACAGCTCGGGGCCCTCGACCGCCTCACCGAAGCGGGAGCCTTCGGAGAGATGGCAGCGCCAGCCATCTGACGAGCGTCCGCAGAGATCGGCGCGGCCGTCAGCGTTCACGTCGGCCAAGCGGATGGTGGACCAGCTGGACACATCGTCCCAACCCGCGTCGTCGCTCCATGCGGGACCTTCGACGATCTCCCCGAAGCCATCGCCCTCCGACAGCCAGCAGTAGACCTTGGCCCCGCCGCGGCCGCAGATGTCCTCGCGCCCGTCCCCGTCGATGTCCCCCATGCGGATGGTGCCGTAGTACCAAGGCTGGGTCCAACCCTGATCGTCGCCCATGTCCCCCAGTTCGATGGGATCGCCGAAGCTCGCGCCCTCGGCCGGGTAGCAGCGGTAGCCTGCCGCGGCCCGGGCGCAGAGGTCGTCCCGTCCGTCGCCGGTGACGTCCGCCAACCGTAGGGTGCTCCAGTAGCGGACGTCGCCCCAGCCGCTGTCGTCGGTCAGGGTGGGGCCTTCGATGGCATCGCCGAAGCCGCCGTAGCCGCCGTGCCAGCAGCGCACACCGTCCTCGCCTCGGGCGCAGACATCCGCGGCACCGTCGGCGTCGATGTCGCCGAAGCGGAGCGTGCCGTAGTGGCGCTCGCTGGAGAAGCCGGCCTCGTTGGACAGGCCCACCAACTCCCAGCTGGCCGGGAAGTCCGAGCCCGTGGAGCGATAGCAGTGCAATCCGGCGGCTGCCCGGGCGCATGCGTCCGCCAGTCCGTCGGCGTCGATGTCGGTGCTGCCGCCGTCCAGCAGGTGGGCGCCCACCACCAATTCGTCCAGCCAGAAGTCGCAGCTCTCCGGCGCCCCCGAGCCCGAGGCCCACAATGCCAGGTGGTTGGCCACGGTGCGCTCGGAGCCGTCGGAGGGGTCGTTGAGCACGCCGTAGGCTTCGGCCCAGACCGCGCTCGAGCCGCCACCGTCGAGGTTCAAGGCCGTGTCGGCGCCCAGGTCCACCATCAGGGATCCCAGCTCCTGGCAGGTCATGCCCGCGCTGCTCGACGTGCGGCCGTCCACCACCACCAGCCATGCGGTCTGGCGGTCTTCGGAGAGGCCCACGGCCGTGCGGGGGTGACGGTCGGGGCAATGACTGGGAGCCGAGCTGTAGGAGGACAGGGCCACGCCGTCCTCGACCAGCTTGGGGAAGCCGCCGACGGCTTCGTCCATCCAGTCGGCGGGCTCGGACCAGGTCTCCACGGGGTCGCTGATGGTGGCCCTGTCCCGTCCGAAGGCCGCGAAGCCGTTCCACTCGTTGTCGGCGTGCCAGTACTCGCCGCCTCCCACGGCCATCCCCGTGGGCCAGTACCCGTCGTAGGAGAAGAAGTCGCCGTTGATGGCCGCCTGGGCGCCTACGAGGCCGGCGAAGGAGGACACCGTGCGCTGGCGTTCGTCTTCCCGGGTGGCCCGCAGCTGGACCCCCCGGGCGCAGAGGTCCACCTCGAGGGCGTGGATCTGCCAGGGTGTCGAGCTGGTTCGGTGCAGGTAGCGCACCCCCGGGTGGGGGTCGTACCAGGTGTCGGTGGCCGCTGCGGGGCCCGCCAGGAAGGTGGCCAGGAGCAGCGTACCGATCATTCGTTGTTCGGCGCCGTACGCACCAGGCGGAAGCCGAGGGTGTCGTCGCGGTATTCTTCACCCTGCCACAGGCGGTTGGCCGAGCGGAGGAAGCGGGTCTGGGTGTCCCACGAGCCACCGCGCTTGACCAGCCGGGGCTGCGGATCGTACCCCACCGGGTCGGTCATGGGCTTTTCCGGGTAGTCCGTGTAGATGTCCTCGCACCATTCCCAGACCGAGCCGTGCATCTCGTGCAGGCCCCAAGGGTTGGGTTCCTTCTCGCCTACGGGTTGGGTGGTGGTGGCGTTTCCGCAATACCAGGCGAAGTCGTCCACCAGGCTGCCGTTGTCCAGGGGCAAGTTGCCCTCGCACATGTCCTCGTTGCCGTCGTTCAGGTTGCCACCGTTCGAGAAGGAAGCGGTGGTGCCGGCGCGGGCGGCGTATTCGAACTCTGCTTCGGTGGGCAGACGGAAGCCGCGGCACTTGTAGGGGGACTCGAAGGAGCCCTTGAGCTTGCAGTCCGCGTCGGGAAGATCGCCGGTGCAGATGTAGCAGCGCTGCAGGTCGAGACAGTCGGACATGAGGTTGGCGAAGTAGGCGGCTTCGTTCCAGCTGACCTCGTCCACCGGGCAGCGCTTGCACTCAGGGTTGTTGCTGTTGTCGTAGCCCATCAGGTCGCGGAAGGCGGCCTGGGTGACCTCGGTGGTTCCCATGTAGAAAGCGTTGGTGAGAGTGACCTCGTGGGCTAGCTCGTCGTCGTTGCGGCCCGGCTCGGTCTCGAGACTGCCCATGGTGAAGGTGCCGGCTTCGAGGCGGGCGAAGTCCAACTCGACTCCGCACTCGTCCACGGCTGTCTCCGTCGTGTCCGGCGTGCTGTCGTCCGGGTCTTCCTGGCCGCAGGCGACGCCCATCAACAGGATCAGCAGTGGTAGACTCGGCTTCATGGTCACCTCGGTCGGTGGCGCCCAGCTAACGCGGAGGGCGCATTTCTGGCGAAGCTGGCTTCGGCCCCATCGTGGTGGTGGTGAAGGGGCCTGCCGAATACGGGCCCCCATGTCCTCCCTCCTCCACGCTTCGGCGCTCGAGCTCGCGGCTCGCATGCGACGGGGTGAGCTCGACCCCGTGGACGTGGTCGAGGCCCACGTCCAGCGTATCGAGCAGGTCAATCCCGCACTGAACGCACTGGTGGCCGATCGTTTCGACGAAGCGCGGGACGAAGCGCGAGCCGCGGGGGAGCGAATCCGGGCGGCTAGCGTGGGCGAACTGCTGCCGCCACTGCTGGGGGTGCCCTGTACGGTCAAGGAATTCGTCGCGCTGCGCGACATGCCCTGGACCGCGGGCATGGAGGCCCGGCGGGGTGTCGTCGCGACGGAAGACGCCACCGTGGTGGCCAGGCTTCGCGCCGCGGGCGCCATCGTGCTCGGCGTCACCAACATGGCGGAAGGCGGCCTGTGGATGGAGGCGCGCAACCCCCTGTACGGGCGCACCAACAACCCCTGGGACCTCCAGCGCACATCGGGCGGCTCCAGCGGCGGCTGTGGTGCGCTCGTCGCTAGCGGTGCCGTGCCCTTCTCGATCTGTGCCGACATCGGGGGCTCCATCCGCATCCCGGCCGCTTTCTGTGGCACCCTGGGCCACAAGCCCAGCGGCCGCATGGTGCCGACCACCGGCCACCTGCCCCTGCCCCACGGCCAGGCCAACGCGCTCCTGTGCCTGGGGCCCTTGACCCGCCGAGCCGAGGATCTGCTGCCCCTGCTGCGCATCCTGGCGGGCCCGGACGGGCAGGATCCCGTTGCGCGGGCGTTCGAGCTTCCCGAGCGGACGAGTCTGGATCCTGGCCAGCTCGAGGTCTGGCCCGTGGAGAGCCATCGTGGAGTCGCGGTCTGGCCCGCGGCCCGTCGAGCGGTGCGGCGTGCGGCCCGCACCCTCGAGGCGCTCGGGGCTCGCGTGCACCCGCCCGATGCCATCGACCTGGGCAACGGCGTGCTGCCCTGGAGCACGGCCCTGATGGCCCCCGGGGGGGAAGGCTACCGGGAGATCCTGGGGGATGGCGAGCGCATCCCACTGGCCCGCGAGGTCGTGCGATACCTCCAGCGCCGCAGCCGCCACAGCGGCATCCCCCTGGTGGTCTGCCTGCTCGAGGCTGCGTTGGGCGGGCTGCCTTCGGACTACGCGGCCGCCATGGTGCGGCTCGGGCAGCGCCGGCACGCCCTCGAGGAGCGCTTGGGCCCGAACGGTGTCCTGCTCCACCCACCCTGGAGCCGCCCCGCGCCCCGTCATCGCGCCGCGATAATCGGCCCCTTCGATTGGGCTTGCACCGCACTGTTCAACGCTCTCGAGCTGCCCGTCACCGTGGCCCCGGTGGGCTTCGAACGTCACGGCCTGCCGGTAGCCGTACAGATCGTGGGCCCCCGCGGCGCCGACGCGCGAACGATCGGGGTAGCGCAGCTGCTGGAGCGAGAGCTGGGTGGATGGGTGATGGCGGAGCCTTTGTGAGATGCACCTCACCCTCCACCTCACCGAGTCCTGCAACATGCGCTGCAGGTACTGCTACGGGCCGCATCGGGATGGCGCGGCGATGTCGTGGGAGACAGCGCGCCGGGCAGTGGACCTGGGCGGGCGACTGAACCACGGACAGACCTGTGGCATCGCGTTTTTCGGGGGCGAGCCGCTGCTGTGTTGGGAGCTTCTGCAGCGCGTCGTACTGGAGGGGGAGGAACGCAAGCGGGCGGGCGAGGGCAGGTACCGCTTCAAGATCACCACCAACGGGCTGTCCCTCACCGACGCCCGTCTGGCGTGGTTGGCCGAGCACCACGTGTTGGTCGCGATGAGCCTGGACGGCGTCGCTCCGGCCCACGACGCTCACCGCCGGCTTCCTGGTGGCGAGGGAACCCACGCCGCGGTGTTGCGGCGCTGGGGAGCCCTGATCGCGTGTAGACCCCACGCCTCCACCATGCTCACGGTCAACCCGGACACCGCCGGGCAGCTTGCCGAGTCGGTTGTCTTCTTGGTGGAGCGCGGGGCCCGGTACCTGCTGGTCTCTCTCAACTATGCCGCAACCTGGGACGAGGAGAGCTTCGAGCGGTTGGAGACCTCACTGCGCGGCCTGGCCCAGCGCTACGTCGCTTGGGCCCGCGAGGGGCTGAAGATCTACCTGAGCCCCTTCGAGATCAAGCTGGCCTCGCACGTGCAGGGCGACCGCTGGACCCGCTGTCGTTGCGCCCTTGGCGAGCGCCAGCTCTCGGTGACCCCGGAGGGGTGGCTGGTGCCCTGTGTTCAGTTCTGCCGCGCGGGTCCGGAGTGGCGGCTGGGGCACGTTCGGAGCGGCATCGACGTGGCAGCCCAGGCGCGCATCCGCAGCCTCGCCCACCAGTCCAAGCCCGACTGCGAGGCTTGCGGCATCGCCGATCGCTGCTTCCATACCTGCGGTTGCCTGAACCTGCAGGCCACCGGCTCCATCCATGGAGTGCCCGCCATTCTGTGCCGCTACGAGCAGCTCATGGTGGCGCTGGCGGACGAGGTGGGCGCCACCCTGTGGGCCGAGCGCAATCCTCTGTTCCTCGCCAAGCACTACGATCCCAGCTGGCCACTGGCGTCGATCTTGGGTGAGATATAGCGGCGCCCCGGACGCAACCTGGCGCTCACCGCGGTGAGCTGGGACTTACGACCGATTCCAGGACGCAACCCGGTGCTCACCGCGGTGAGCTGGGACTCGAGACTGCCCTGGTCAGCGGTGCTCGAGCAGCGCGCCCTGCTCCTCGAGCCAGGCGGCGAGGTCCTGGGCCTGGAGGCGGAGCTTCCTGCTGTCGAGCAGCTCGTCGTTCTCGTAGTCGTAGTCGATCCCCCCCGTGTCGGCTGGCTCGTAGAGAACGCCGACGTGTGTCCCTCGGCCCGTGGCCTCGATGCTCTGGGCGACGTGGCGGGCCACGGCCTTGATCGACCGGGAGCCCCCGCTGACGGGGCAGTCGAGGCGCAGGATGGACTGGTCGTCGTGGTCGGCCTTGGTGACCACCTCGACCCCGATCCCCAGTCGATCGGTGCAGGCGTCCAGTCGATCCACCCGCGCGGCGGTGGTGACCTCGTAGGCTCCGAGGCAGAGCCCGTAGCTCACGATGGCGGCGGAGTAGCTGGAGCAATGCTCGGGCCCTTTCAGCTCGACGCCGACCGTCGCCATCTCCTCGCGCAGGATCTCGAGGGCCATCTCCTCGCTGAGGTAGGCCGGCGGGGTCACGGCCTTGCAGCCAAAGCCCACCTCTCCCGAGCCGTGCTCGAACAGCGGCGCCACGATGGGTCGCAGCCCGAGATCGCAGCCAGGGAGCGTGGCGGCACCCAGGGCCAGCAGGCCGGCGCCGCCCACCGCCGCGCCGAGTTCCGCCCGCGAGGGGTAGGACGGCGTGCCCATGCGTGGGGCTGGCTTGGCGGTCAGGGGGCGCTTTTTCATGACTTCGCTCCTAGAAGGCCAGCCCGAGGGTGAGCCCCGTACCGAACCCTGGCATCGCGCCGAAGTCGGTCTCCCAGCCCATGCCCGAGGCGAGCACGTGCAGGTTGGTGCCCCACTCGAGCACCGGGGCCAGGCCCCACGGCTGGATGTCCCCGAAGGTCCAGCGATAGCCCAGCTCCACGCCGCCGCGGACGTTGACCCCTGCGTTGTTGCTTCCGAGGACGGCCGACAGTCCCAGGGTGCCACCAACGAACGCGCTGCGCTCCCAGCCGAAGAAGTGCAGTCGCCCCGAGAAGTCCACGTCGACCCCCAGGTAGCCCGGGCCCCTGATCATGGCGCCGACGCCCAGCGAGCCACGCTCGCCCCAGCGCAGCATGAAGCCCGGCCCAGGGTCCCAGGTCAGGCCGGTGTCCCGCCCCATGTTCAGCGAGAACAGGCGAACGACGACGCTCTTTCGATCGGGGACAGGTCGCGGGGCGTCCTCGGATTCGGGTTCGGGTTCGGGCGGGGGCTCTTCGACCGTTGGCGAGGGCGTCTCGACGGGGGACTCTTCCTGGAGCACCACGGGCTCGACAGGCTGCGCCGTGCACGTCCCCCGTGTGCGCAGGGTCGCCGCGCCGTCTCCTGCCACCGCCATCACCATGCCGCAGCTCACACCCTGCCTGGCAAGCTCGGCCTCGAGGAACTCCATTGGATCGCCGGGCCCTACCAGCGGCATCACCAGGATGGGCCTGTCGCCGAACGCCTGGGCCACGTCGCCGGCCAGCCCTGGGGCGCCAGGGCCGTGGACCACCACCAGCACGACCATGCCCAGATCTGCCTGGGTGCGCTCGATTTGGGTCAGCAGGCCCGTGGGCGTGCCGCCGGCGAAGGCTGCGCCAGCGGGGAGCAGGCCGAGGCCCAGAAGCGGGATCGCGAGGATTCTCATGGCGTCTCTACCTCCAGCCTCGCCGATGCCTGCGCCGCCGTCAACGACGGAGAATCACCCTCCCACCCCCAGCACCACCGCCACCACGATCGCCACCAGCGCCAGGGCATACCCCCCCAGCGCCGCCATGGGGTGGCGGACGGCCACGCGGGTCATCTCGCTGAGCACTCGCTGGGTGAAGGTGACGTGGCATTGGATGGGGATGCGCCCCTCCGCTCGCTCGTCCAGGCGATGGAGCATGGCCCTGACCGAGGGATAGCGCTGCTCGCGGTCCTTGTGCAGGCCTGCGTGGACGTACCAGAGCAGGTCCATGGGCACCTGGCCCTGGGCGGGGTTCCTGGGCAGCCGGAGCAGCTTGGGCTCGATCTCCTGGACACCCTTGATCGCCTCGGCCGAGCTGGTGACGCCGCCGAGGTAGTGCTCGAGGCCTACCAACTCGTGCAGGATGACACAGAGGGCGTAGACGTCGCTGCGGGCATCGAGGGGCTCGCCGCGTGCCTGTTCGGGGGACATGTAGGCTGGCGTGCCCAGCACCTGGCCGCGGCGAGTGTCGGACATGCGGTCCGAGCCGCTGACCGGGAGACGCTGCTCGTCATGGGCCGGCTCGGGTTCGTTCGGATCCAGGGGGCGAGCGAGCCCCCAGTCCAGCACCATCACCTCGCCGTGTTTGCCCATCATGATGTTGGCGGGCTTGAGATCCCGGTGCACGATGCCGCGGTCG
>CAZVHW010000055.1:5102-20494 GCA_964626835.1 uncultured Enterobacterales bacterium | reverse complement strand
CCCGGGGTTTCGCAGGATCTCGTACTGGAGATGCCCCGGTGCGCGAGTCGCCGCGAGCACGTGGCAGGTCCATCCACGAGCCTCGAGGCCTCTGACCAGGCGCATGGTCGCAATCTCGGTGCCGGCGACCTCCCGGGGAGGGTAGCCGTGCACGATCTGCAGCACGGTAGGCACGACCTTTCTCGCCGCTGTGTGGGACAGGCAGTATAGTTCGAACCGACGGCGCCGGCGGCGCCGTGACTCGACGGCACCACGGTGGAGGTCCAAGGCAGTCCATGAGTCCCCAGACGCCAGCGCAAGACAAACCTCGCTCCGCGAGCGGCGCCCGGCAGACCCTCGTCTTGGTGGTGGACGACGAGGAGGGCCTGCGCCACATGCTCCGGCTCATCCTGGAGCGTGCCGGATACGCCGTGCTCACGGCCAAGGACGGTCTGGAAGGGCTCGAGATGGTGGATCACCATCGTGACATCGGTGTGGTGCTCTGCGATCTGCGCATGCCGCGGTTGGACGGCATGGGCTTCCTCGCCCGCGCCCGCGAGCGACACCCGGACCTGACCGTCATCGTCATGAGCGCCTACGGCACCACCGACACGGCCATTCGGGCTGTCAAACAGGGGGCCTACGACTTCGTCTCCAAGCCATTCAGGCCTGACGAGATCGTGATCACCCTGCGCAAGCTCGAGGAGCGCGAGCGACTCTCGCGCGAAAACGAGGCCTTGCGCCGCGAGGTGGGGATTCAACGGCGCACACACGACCTGGTCGGCGCCAGGGGTGGACTGAGCGAGGTCGTCGAGTTGGCGTTCAAGGTGGCAACCGCGCCGGTCACGGTGTTGCTCACGGGCGAGAGCGGTACAGGCAAGGAGGTGCTCGCCAGGGCTATCCACGCGTGGTCTCCTCGAGCCGAACAGCGCTTCGTCGCCGTCAACTGTGGAGCCATCCCCGAAGCTCTCCTCGAGAGCGAGCTCTTCGGGCATGAACGGGGAGCGTTCACTGGCGCGGTCAAGAGGCACCAGGGGCTGTTCGAGCAGGCCCACGGTGGCACCCTCCTGCTGGATGAGGTGGGCGAGATTCCTCTGGCGCTCCAGGTGAAGTTGCTGCGTGCGCTCGAGGAGCGTCGAGTGCGGCGGGTTGGTGGCACGCGCGATATCCCCGTGGACGTCAGGATCCTCGCTGCAACGGCCCGGGACCTTCCTGTGCTCGTGCAGCGCGGTCGATTCCGGGAGGACCTCTACTACCGTCTCAACGTCGTGCGAACGCACATCCCGCCGTTGCGGGAGCGATCCCAGGACATCCCGCTGCTGGTGGACCACTTCCTGGCTCGCCACGCCGAGCGCCTCGGGCGGAACAAGCCTCGAATCTCCAGCGCAGCGGTGTCGGTCCTCCAGTCGCACAAGTGGCCTGGAAACGTCCGCCAGCTCGAGAACGCCTGCGAACGCGCCGTCCTCCTGACCGACGGTGCGGTCATCGAGCCCTCCGCCCTTCCACCGGAGCTTGCGCCGGGCGGGCATGTCGGACCGACGGCGGCCGGTGGCGCGGAGCAGGAAGATCTCTCAATCAAGCGCCGGCTGCCCGCCCTCGAGCGCGAACTCATCAGCAAGGCGCTCGTGCGTACGAGCGGCAACCGGAGCCAGGCTGCCCGCATCCTCGAGCTCTCGTACAAGGCCCTGGTCTACAAGATCCGGGACTACGACATCGACGTCTGATGCGAGCTGTCTGGATAACGATCTTGTCGGCCCTGCTCACGGCGTGTGGGACGGGCTGGTACCTGGAGCGGGGGCAGGTAGCCATCCAGTCCATGGACCTGGTGGGCGCCGAGCGGTCGTTCCGAAGTGCGTTGGCGCGGGAGCCCGACAATCCCGATGCGCTCTACGGCCTTGGCTGGACCTACCACCTGGCCGGCTTCGAGGCCGAGGCTCGTGAGACCTTCGAGCGCTGTGCCACCGTGGCGCCCGAGAGCGCGCTGGGTTTCAAGGGTCTCGGCTCGGTGGCGCTGGCCGGGGGCAATCTCGAGGTAGCTCTACAGCGTTTCGAGCAAGCGCTGGACCGGGCGCCCGGCGACCCGGCCATTCTCAACAGCTTGGCGCTGCTCCACATTCGCGGCGAGCGGCCCGAGCAGGCCTTGGAGATATACGAGCGCCTGCTGGCCGAGCAGCCGGATCAGCCGAACCTGGCGGTGGGCCAGGCCGAGGCCCTGCTGCGGACGGGAGCCATCGATCGCGCCCGCGTCGTGGTGGAGCGTGCACTGTCCCTGCCCAAAGCCGGCCCCAGGGAGAGGATGCTGCTCCTGGTGCTTCGCGCGCGCATTCTCCACGACTCCACGACCGGTCGAATCGACGGAGAACGGTGTGAAACGTCTGCGCCTCCGCTGCTCGCGTGGCTCGACGAGGCGGATGTCTCGCTGGAACGGGCCGAGGCCATCGGGCTGGAGATGGACAACCTGTACGGGGTGCGTCGCGAGGTGCACCTTCGGCGCCGACTGGTGCTCGAGCGGTGTCCGGGAGCGGGCGATATCGGCTCTCCGAACTAGGAAAGAAATACCTAGTGTTGTGGAAAAAAGTACCGATGGCACACCGAGAAGAGGCTTGTGCGCGTCGACACAGGCGTGGTATGAATCTTGCATTACTTAAAGTACGGATCAGTACACGTTCATGCAGAGCCCCTCCCACGAGACCCGCACCCGCAGCGAAGAGAGGTCCACGTCGGCCCTCTTCCAGGGTGGCTTCACCCTGCTGGAGCTGATCCTCGTGGTGAGCATTCTGGGGATCATCTCGACGTTGGCTTGGGGCAGCCTGCAGAGTCAAATGCCGCGCTATCGTTTGGTGCGGGCAGCGAACGAGCTGGCCGAGGACATCGCAGCCCTGCGCATGACCGCCATCTCCACCAATCTCGAGACGCGGATCCTGGTCGAGGAGGTCGATGACGACATCTCCGATCCCGAAACCTGGGGTGGTGCGTGGCGTCTTCAGGCGGGCAATTCGTCCTCGAACAGCAGCCGCTGGGAAGACCTCCCCATCGATGCTCGAGATGATGGTACGGACGATCAACAGGGTGAGGGACCGGTGGACATCGGCCCCGAAGGGAACCGCCGCGCGCCCGGCGTTGGCCTGGACGTCGGCTCGGTGATCGTGGGGCCCGGCTCCGGCAACGGCAACGCGGTGGTCTTTACCCCTCGCGGGTGGGTATCCAATCCGGCAAACGACTTCGACGGTCGCGGCTACATCACCCTGCGCCTGGTCAACAAGCTGGCGATCGCGAGGGGCTTGCAGGACGAAGTGCACGTGCGGATCGCTCGCTCGGGCTACGTGCGTCTCGAGTCGACCATGGCACCGGACAGCGACAGTGGACCTGTCGGCACCTCGGGGAGCAGCAGTCATGGCAGCTGACGTCCGCCGGGCGATCCGCCGCTCGCGCGGCGGCTTCACCTTGGTCGAGGTGCTGATCGCCACGGCCTTGCTCGGCTTCTCGCTGGTCGTCATGTTCGGCTTCCACGCCCAGGCTGCACGCTCGAACGCCCAGGCTCGCAAGATCACCGCCTGCACATACCTGGCACAGAGCCAGCTCGAGGTGCTGCACTCCCTGCACTGGACCTCCACCACCCGCCCGACCGAGCTGTCCGCTCCCCTGGGGGACACCACCACGTCGGCCGATCCGTGGGTCGACCTCGCCCACCCCACTGTCGTCACCGAGGTCAACGCCGCGAACTCGTCCGCCACGACCTTGGGCGAGCCCATCTATCGGGTCTCGTGGTCCGTCGAAGAGATGGACACCGAACCAACCTGGCTGCGGCTCCGGATCCGCTGTACCTTCTACGACCAACGCTTCGCCACCTACCGGGGAACCACGGTCTCCGCGTACAGGTACCGGGACGAATGATGACGACCACCCATCACCAGCACCCAATCGGTCTTGCTCGCCGCGCTGGCTTCACCATGGTCGAGTTGGCCATCGCCATCGCCTTGGCCACGATGATCGTGGCGGGGCTGTATCAGCTCTTCATCATGCAGTCCCGGCAGCTCCAGTTCCTCGACATGCAGACGGAGATGAACCAAAACCTGCGCTTTGCGACCGACGTGATCACCCGAACCGTGCGCCAAGCGGGGCTCGGCACCGCCAACGGTGTTCGAGGGGCGCTCGGCAACGCCGCCGACACCGAATCGATGAACCCAATCCTCGGCTTCAACAACGCCCTTGGCACGGGCACGGACGCCGTCACGGTCCTGCACCAGGATCCATCGCTGACCATGAACACCAGCTCGCTGTACACCTACTCGGGCGACACCTCCCAGCTCACGTTCGACATGGAACACCTGAACTACTCGTCCAAGATCGGCAGCTATTCGTCGGGAGAGTTCCTCCTGTGCAACGACTTCGCCAACCCGCTGGGCATGGCGTCGTACATGTGGGTCATCTCCGGCGTGAACGACGCTGGGGATTTCGCCGACATCAACCTCTACTCGAACAACAGCTACACCGACTACACGTCCGCGATGCCGTCCACCGAGAACCTCTCGCCGGTGATGACCTGCTCGAAGGGCGAAGTGGTCACGTTCTACATCGACGATGACGACAGCGACGGAATGGGGCCGGGATCCGAAGAACACCCCGTGTTGATGATGGACCTGGACTACGACTGGCCCGAGGACGATGACGTTCCTCTGGTCGACGACATCGAGGATCTGCAGTTCGCTTACTGCCTCGAGGACACCGACGGCCTGCACGCCTGCACCGACGACGCGGAGTGGAACGACTCGCTCTCCCTGATGGAATGGCCTTGGATGGTCCGCGTGAACGTGCTGGCGCGCAGCCGTCGCGAGGACCTCGCGGGGCAGTACTCCTCCATGCGCCCGACGCTCGAGGACAACGCGGGAGCGACCAGTAGTGACCACTATTATCGGCAGGTCGTCCAGACCGAGGTCACACTGAGAAACATGCGTCTCTACTCGAACCTCTTCTCGATGTAACAAGGAGAACTTTCATCATGATTCGAGGTCCCGCCATGGTAGGCCGACGCGGCTATGTGCTGCTGGTGGCGCTCATCCTAATGGCCATTCTGTCGGTCATCGGCGCAACCTCGCTTTCGGTGGCGGGAGTGGACCAGCGCATCGCGTCCCACAACCGCAAGCACATGATGATCCTCAACACCGCCGATGCAGGAACGGTCCACGCGCGCAACGAAATCTCCTACGTGGACCCTTCCCAGGAATGGGCTGACACTGCCGACACCGCGGCCTGGATCTCGCTGACGGACGCGGAGACTCTGTTCGGTGGCATCGCGTATACGCACAACTTGGGTGTGTACCGCGTCCATGCCATCTACGAGCGGTGCTCGAACCCTCCTCCTGGGTACTCCACGGAAGAAGGCAGCCAGAAGTTCCACTCGGCCTACTGGCGCATGGAAGCCACCGCGACCATGCGCAACGCAGCCTACTTGAACGTGAACGAAACCACCGCGACGGTCGTGTCTACCATCCGCAAGGTTACCCGCGGTACCTGCAAGAACTAACGAGAAGGCAGGAGGCACCATGATTTATGCACTTGACCCCAACCCCGGCCGGGCGGCTGCTCTCCTGCTCCTGCTGGTAGCCCCCGGTCTGGCTCACGCGGGATCTTCATCCAGCGGCGAGGAGTACCTGTCCGTCGCCGAAGCGGTCGAGCCAAACGTGCTCTTCGTTATCGATCTCTCGCAGGACATGGGCGACCCTTGCCCCGTGGCGCCAGACTGCTACCTCGATGAAGCCGAGACCATCCCCTGCACGGCCTCGACGACCTCCTGCATCGACGACGTCGTCGATGTCATCGGCCAGGTCACGCAGCACTACGACTGGGCGCGCTACGGTGTGGTTGGCACGGCGGAGAGCTCCAGCGACAGCGACTTCTATCCCATCGTACCGCTGGGTTCTTCCCACGCCGACGTCAGCAACGCGCTCGCTACGGTCTCCACTTGGAGCGAAGACACACGGAACCTTGGCGAGGTGCTCGACTCACTGGCTGACGACTATTTCGCGAACACCACGCCCGACGACGACGTGGACGGTGACAGCGACGGCTACTCGCCCGACTGGGACGAGGCCCCCATCCAGTACTACTGCCAGGAGACCCACGTCATCTATATCGTCGTGGACCGCTCGGAAGACGACCACGACGCCTCCACCTCCACATACAACGACGGGACCATCAGCCCGGACATCATCTGTGACGACGACCACATCGTCACCTCTCCGGATCTGGAGTGCCTCCTGGACAACGTGGCGGGGGGCGTCTACGACGCCGACCTGCGCTCCGACCTGGACGACACCCAGAACCTGATCACCCACATCATCGCCATCGGCATGGACGATGACTCAGTGGCCAACTACCTGTTTGGAAACGCCACCGATCAGACCGATGGCGAGGGCATCTTCACCATCGCAGAGCAGTCTGACGAGCTGCTGGGCGGCATCCTCACGATCATGGCGGACATTCGTTCCGGTTTCCACAGCCGCTCCACCCCGGTGCTTACCGCCGATGGCGAGTACCTCATCTACTCCTACTACGAGCTGGACGGCTCGAACCCGTTGGGCGAAGGCCACGTTCGAGCCTACACCATCAACACCGATCCGAGCGACTCGAACTACGGCCAGATCGAGTATCTCTCGGGCGACCCCTACGATGACTACGGCGGCGCGTATTGGGACGCCGGCGTGCTGCTGCAGAGCCGCCCAGTGTTCCAGTCCGACAACCAGGACGCCGACATGGACGGCGATGGACTGCGCGACCTCTTCACCTTCGTGGACGAGCTCGCAGGCAGCACCACGTCCTACGGCAGCATCGCGCGCACCAACCGCCGCATGGACTACGATGTCACGTTGGTCAACGAGGTGGCTCGGCTCGAGTCCACCTTCCTGCCGTACTTCATGGACAACAGCGACGCCGATGGGGACGGACTCCCCGACGACAGCACCTACGACGTCAACGGCGACGGGGCGGTGGACTACCAGGACTTTGGAGACGTCGTGGACTTCGAGCGTGGTTACCACGCATCCACGTTCCGCTACCTCGACGAAGAGCGCGGATACTGGAAGCTGGGTGACTCACCACATTCCACGCCCGCCGTGGTCGAGCCACGCAACGAGTCGTTCACCATCGATCCCACCTACCGCACCTTCCTACAGACCCTCGAGGACGACATCACGGTACCTACGATGGTCTACATCGCTGCCAATGACGGCATGCTGCATGCCTTCTACCTCGAGGACGACGTCACTACGGCGACCATCACCGAAGAAGGTGAGGAGGCTTGGGCCTGGATCCCCAGCTACCTGCTGTATTGGGATCACGAGACCATGCACGGTATCGAATGGCCGGGCCGAATCATCGACCAGATGCTCTACGGCCGCACCTTCCTGCTGGACGGCACGCCGGTGGTGGACGACGTCTGGCTGGATCACAACGGTGATGGCGTTCGTGAGTGCGACTCCGACGAGATCGGCGGCGTTGCGGACCTGGCCGACCACTGTGAGTGGCACCGCGTACTGGTGGTCCAGCAGGGCAAGGGAGGTCCCGTCACCTTGGCGCTGGACGTCACCGACCCCCTCGATCCCAAGTACCTCTGGGAGCAGATCGATCTCTGGGATCCCACTGCTCAGGGCTACACCGTCGGACGCCCCGTGATCGCCAAGGTCTACGACGACCGCGACTCCACCGCGCCAACCTTCCGATGGGTGGCCATCTGGGGTTCCGGTCGAGCGGTCACCTCGGGCGCCAGCCTGGGCTACTATCAGCAGGTCGAGCCCAACCTCTACGTCTGGGGTATCGGCGACGACTATTTGCGGAGCTTCGATCCAGCGGGCCTGTCCTGGGACGGCGACACCTGGGACAACTCGAACGGCTATCGACTCGACCTGGGCGGCAACAACGGCCACCCCGAAGCCGGCTTCGGTAACATGACCGAACTGTGGAACGGCGGGGGCTTCGAAGACACGGACGATCACTACGAGCACGCCTACATCGCGGCCACCCCTGCGGTGGTGGACACCGACAACGACGGCGACTCGGACGTCATCTACTTCCCGGTCACCACGACCTACGGCTCGTCGGACGACAGCCCGAGTCCGCGCCCCTGGCGGTCGGTCCTCTCGCAGGAGTCGGGTCGCGACTACCAGGATCCGGGTGACACCTGGATCTGGAAGGCCATGATCGACGTCGCGGGCGGTACCGCGGAAGAAGACTACGACATCCAGTGGTGCCCCACCGAGTTCTTCGATCCCAAGGATGCTGGCATCACCGGGCTCGATAGCAGGCCTCCCGTCTACTACGCCATCACCACGTCGTGGATGTACGACGGCTCGCTGGGTCTGTACTGGGGCACCGGATCGCCCTACGAGCGCTACACCTCTGACACGGGCTGGTTCTTCGCGGTCAAGGACCCAAATCCCTCCATCTGTGGCGCTGCCGAAGGCATCGAGTGCGACGGTGAGATCGGCGTGTTCGAGCTCAACGCGGGTGAAGGCCTGACCGCCGATCCCATCGTATACGCCGGCGTCGTGTTCTTCAGCACCTACCAGCCCAACCAGGACGACATGTGCCAGGTGGGCACCGGCCGCGTCTACGGGCTGTGGTACGAAGACTGCAGCCCAGCGCTGGGCGACATCGACGGTGACGGTATCGACGACTATTCCACCGAAGTCGACGGCTACCCCAGCCAGGTGGCCATCAGCGACCAGGGCACCATCTTCATCGGCTCCTCCGACGTGGACTCCGAGACATCGGGCATCGTCACCCTCTCGCTGGCAGCCGACTCGCTCATGGGCACGCAGACCATCAGCTGGATGGAGATCTTCTAGCCAGGTCACCTAACTACGGCGCTACTCGGTGGTGACCTCGGCGCACCAGCTCGAGTAGTCGGCGATGGTTCCGCCTTCGTAGGGTGAGGGCAAGCCGAAGGTGTGCGCCAGGGCCCAGGCCTTCGCGAGGTTGAACTCGGGAGTGGTGATGGTGTGCCCGTAGTCATGGCGGCAGCGCCAGGCGTAGTGCCCGTCAGCCGCGAGGTTGGCCTCGAGGTTGTCGGTAGCGGCCTGGAAATCGACCATGATGAAGCCTTGTGGCCAGCCGTCCTCGTCGCCCCCCGAGAAGAGCAGGGCCGGCATCGTGTTTGCTGGTGTGCCGTAGACCGCGATGGGGTCCTCGGAGGCCAGTGAAAACTCGACGTCGGATCCACCCGACATCTCGATGATGGTGGCGAGCGTGTCTCCACGCTCGCGAGCGATCACGGTGGTGAACAGCGCACCTCCCGAGAAGCCCATGGCCGACAGGCGGTTCATGTCGGTGGCCAGTTCTTGGGCCACACAGCTCCGCAGGTCGTCATACAGCACGAGATCGAGCTCGTCTTCGTCCATGACCTGCCACATGTAGAAGGTAAAGCCGAACTCCGTCATGGTGCGAGACTGGGGCAACACGAATACCGTGCCGGATTCATCCGCCTCGTTCTGCAGTTGGAGGGCATCCGCGTGGTACGAGGTGGGCTCTACCGTGGTGTCGAGCAAGCCGTGGAAGAAGAAGACGACGGGCATGGCTTCGGAGGGCGCAGAGGGGATGACCACGGTGACCGTGCGCTCGTCTCCAGACGAGAGGAAGGTCGAGGTGTTCGTGGCCGACAGATCCGGACACTCACCGCTGGAAAGCTCGGCCAAGTCAGCGGCTCGAGGCGTGGTGTCCTCGGTGCCCGTGTCCGAGGTGTCCCCAGGGGCTGCGCTGTCGTCCGTAGTCGGTGTGCAGCCGGTGAGCATCAGGAACAAGACGACGTGACGGTTCATGGTTCCTCCTGGGGTGAGCGCTTGCCCCCTTCTACCCAGCGCAGCCGGCCTGGGCGAGCGTGACGAGTGGGGATCGCAGCTCGACGAAAGTGCGCTGAGACAGGCCCGGTGTCAGGGGATCGCTCCATCCAAGCCCGGGCGGGTCTTCTGGGCGTCGAGGCGGCGCTCGGCCTCCTGGAGGTTTCGTAGCGCCGATTCGTTGCCGGGATCTTCCACGAGGACCGTGCGAAACGCGTCAGCTGCTTGATTGAGGTCGCCGCGCTCAGCGAAGATTTGTCCGAGAGCACCACGGGCCAGGTAGTAGGTCGGCTCGATGAACACCGCCTGTTGGAACGCCCTCTCTGCCGCGGCATCGCGATCGAGCTCGTAGTGACACCGACCTTCGAGGAAGAAGTGGTAGGCGGTGGGTTCGAGCCGCACGGCCCGCTCGGCCTGGGCCATGGCCACCTGGGGACGGTCCAGCCCGAGGTATGCCTCGGCGAGGGCAGCCTGGGGAGCCGCTTCGTTTTCCGGCGCCAAGGCCCCGGCTTGGTGGAGTACGGGCTCGGCGTCCGCGAAGCGCCCCAGACGCATCAGCAGCACGCCAAGGTTTTGGTGAATGCTCCACTCGCGCGGGTGGGCCTCGATGCCCCCCAGCAGGGTTTCTTCGGCCGCCACCGGATCACCACCGGCGATCTGGACCCTGGCGAGGCCAAACAGCGCGTCGACGTGACCGGGTTCGGATTCCAGGACCGCCTGGAACAGGGCTTCCGCCGACCGTAACTCCTGCCGAGCCTCCCTTACCAGTGCCAGCAGCAGGATGGGCTCGACGGCCCGAGGATGGAGCATGCGGGCCAGCGTGAGCTCGTTGAGGGCCATCTGCCAACCCTTGTGCTGGATACCGCCTCTGCGAGCCTGGTCCATTGCCTCACGAGCGCGACGCAGATGGGGTGCGATGAGGGCGTCGAGCTCTTGTTGCCCATGCTCTGTCGCCTGCAGGGCGCGAGCTTCCTCGAAGAGCGCCTCCATGTTGCCGGTGCGGGTCTCGCCCAGCAGGGTCAGGAAATGGGCCGTCGTCTGAACCCTTCGAACCAGGGCCTGCTCGGCTTGTTCGTCGCCTCCGAGATCCCACACCATCGAAGGCTCCGCCAGCAGATCCTCCAGCGCATCCACGTGCACCATCGGAGGTCGATCCAGGGTTGGGGGCAGGCTGGCTGGAGGCCAGCGTGGACTGGCGTGGCCTCGCTGCGACCATTCCTCGAGCGCCGAGGACGGGAACACGCAGCGATCTGCTACGTCCAAGGCGTCCGTGATGCCCGATGCGCCAAGGAACGTGGCACTAGCCTGAACGCGCTCCGAGAGCGTCGACCAGTCGAGGCGGTGGTCGTTGCGGGGACCCACGAGGAGCAGATGGTCGGCCCCTACGGGAGGGAGGCAGGCGACGCCGGCCGGGAAGGTGTCTGCGAAGCTGCCGAGCAGCCAGCGAAGCTCGGCATCGGGCAAGCGATCCGTGGCGAAGACCCCGACGTACACACCATCGGGTTGGAGTCGTCGGCGTATCAGCGCGAGGACGTCGGGGCAGGGGAGGCCCCCAGCGGTGTCTGACCAGGGTCTGAGGACCACTTGAAGCACGCCATCGAGTGAGTCCGAAGCTCGCAGCAGCCAACGGCCAGGAACAGGGTGGAGCTGGACCTGAGGTGCCAACAGTCGGCGCTGGAGGTCATCGTCGTCTTCCGTGAGGACCCTCATCAGCTCCGGCTGCATCACGGCCACGAGGATGGAGGTGGGACCGTGGGCGAGGAGCGAAGACGTGGCCCAGCCTAGATCGTCTCCCATCACCAGAAAACGATTGGACTGGCCCGCCAAGAGTGGCGGGAGATGGCCAGCAAAACGAACGGCCGAAGGTGTGCGACCCAGGGGCCAGAGCGCCGTGCCGTCCAGGTCGGCGACGAGGACATCGTCCAGCCTGCGCAGGGCCATGGAGCCCTGCGGCCCCCAACTCGCAAAGCGCCAGGTCGAGGCCGACAGACCCGCAAGGTGTCGCCCGAGTGTGGCTTCGTCCCGGGCCGCGGTGTGCCAACCTGCAGTCAGAGAGGTCGCGTGGATGGGAGGAAGGTGCCACAGCGCCGCGCTGACGATGGCCGCCATGACGAACCCTGAGACCCGGCGGCCAGCTAGGGAACCGAACACCAGCGTGGCCGCGCCCAGGAGGATGGCGGCCACGGGCAAGAGCGTCGCACCTATGGGCCCAAGGTGAACGCCGAGCAGGAAACCGATCGCCCCTGCAACCAGGACGGGCCAGCCGACAGCAGGCGGGTCCCGGGGAGAGGGGCAGGCGAGACCAGCCAGGAACGAACTGACGGCGCATGGGACTGCCAGGAGCAAGGGCAGCACGGCCCTGGGACGTCCATCGAGCAGCAACGACGGCATTCGCGGTTCGAGCCAGGGGACCGCCACGGACAGCACCAGCATGGCGAAGAGCACCGCAGAGGCGAGAAAGAGTGGCTCGTCCCAGCGCCGGGAGCGCCAGGACATCACGGTCTGCCCACAGGTGAAGGCGATGACCGCAGCCACCAGACAGACCATCAGCGCAAAGGGGGTTGGGTCGAAGCTGGCTCTAAGCGCACACCAGAGGTGGCCCGTGGCCCAGGCGCCCACTGCGGCGGCCAGGGCCAGCTGCAACGTGGACGATCTCGAGGGCTGCCGTACAGGCGTGGAGGGGTGGCCCTCTGAGCGGAGCGCGGCGAGGAACAACGAGGCGAGCGCACAGACCGTAGCCCAAGGCGGCAGCAGCGCAGCCAGGGCCAGGCCTCCAGCCGCTAGCAAGCCCGTCAGGAGGGGATGAGGACACCGGGCGCGGGCGTAGGGGAGCAGGCCTAGCGTGGATGCAAGCAGCCACGACACCAACACCAGGAAGAGACCTTGCGGAGGGGGCAGCGAGACAAGGTGGCTCAACAGCCCCGCGCCCGAGGGGAGCAGGGAAGGGAAGGCCAGGGAGCCCAGACCGGCAGCGCCCAGAGCGAGGACCGGGGCCCGCCCCAGCCTGCCACGGACCAAGCTCGCAAGCCCCAACGCTACCACGGGCATCGCCGAGGCCCATGCGAGCCCGCCGGGATCTCCACCCAACAAGGTGTCTGCTCGTCGGAGGAGTAGACCCGCCATCAAGCCCGTGGCGATAGCGGCAGACCAGCCTGGAATGCGCCACGGCGAGGTGGATTCGGGTGAGGACGGGATCTGCGGTGTGCCGGGATGCATGGGGTGTTGGGCCAGCGGTGTTGACCAAAGAGGTTGGAACCTGGTAGATGGCGGTTCTCTTGGCGAATCCGTATCGGACGGGTTCTGTCGCTCCTACTATCCCCCAGGGCGCGTCAGGACAGGGCCTATGCCCTCCTGAGCGGCACAATGGCTTTACTTGTCAACCTCTAGCACGGTTATTTTCGGTATACTCTCTTAACGGTGCGACCGTGCGAGAAGAACCTTTCCTCTCTCCGTCGACCTCGAACCCGACACAGCCCTCCCTGGAAACACTCCGAAATGGCCTTTCTCTCTCGACAAAAGAACGCCATCGGTCTGGACATCGGGTCCAGCGCCGTCAAGGTGCTCGAGCTCGAACAGACCAAGTCCGGCACGTATCGCCTGCTCCATTTTGGGATGACGCGCCTCCCGCCTGAGGCCATCGTCGATGGCGCGGTCATGAATACGACCGCCGTGGTGGACGCAATCAAGGAACTCGTCGGACGACAGAAGATCAAGAGCCGCGACGTCGTGGCGTCCGTTTCCGGTCACTCGGTCATCATCAAGCGCATCAACCTGCCGGTAATGACCGCCGAGGAGCTGGACGAATCCATCCAGTGGGAGGCCGAGCAGTACATCCCCTTCGACGTCAACGACGTGAACATCGACGTTCAGATCCTGGACGACACCGGCGACGAGGCTGGCCAGATGGAGGTCCTGCTCGTGGCTGCACGCAAGGAGCTGGTCAACGAGTACGTGTCCATCATTCACGAAGCGGGCTTGGTCTCTGCCGTCGTGGACGTGGACGCCTTCGCAGTCGCGAACGCGTTCGAGCTCAACTACAAACAGCCGCTCGGCACCATCGCCATCATCAACGTTGGGGCCAACACCACCAACATCATCGTGCTCCGTGAAGGCACGACCGCCTTCACCCGCGACATCAGCATGGGTGGGCGTCAGGTCACCGAGGAGATCCAGCGCACCCTCAACATCTCCTTCGAGGAAGCGGAGTCCATGAAGGTTGGGCGCGATGAACGCGACGCTTCTGCGGTGGTTCCGGAAGAGGTAGAGCGGGTCATTCGCAGCGTGGGCGACTCCATCGCAACCGAGATCCACAGGTCGCTGGACTTCTACCTGTCCACGGCTACCGGAGAAGGCCTGTCTCGTATCTACCTGTCCGGGGGCGGAGCGCTCACCCCCGGTCTCGGGTCCGCACTGACCAAGATCACCGGCACTCCCATCGAGACCATCGACCCGTTCCGCAACGTGGAGATTGACGAGCGCACGTTCAACCCCAGGTTCCTGCAGGACGCCGCGTCCCAGGCGGCCGTCGTCGTGGGGCTCGCGCTGCGTAGGGCGGGCGACCGATGATTCGTATCAACCTACTCCCCGTACGCACGAGCCGGCGCCTCGAGGCGGTCAAGCAGGAGCTGATCCTGGGAGGCTTGGGCATCGGGGTGCTGTTAGTCGTCTGCGGCGTGGTTTTCATGTTCCAGACGGCCACCGCCAACGAACTGCGACGTTCCAACGCGGGACTGCAATCCGATCTCGACAACCTGCGGCTCATCGTGGCGCGCGTGGACGAAGTGGAGCAGATCAACGATGAGCTACGCCGCAAACTCAGCGTCATCGGGAATCTCCAGGCCTCCAAGACCGGTCCGGTGCACATGCTGGACGAGCTGTCGGCGGCCACCCCCGAGAAGCTCTACGTCACCCAGCTCGAAGAGGAAGCCGGCCGCCTGCGGCTTCTCGGAAACGCGGCCTCGAACGAGGTCATCTCTCAGTTCCTCATCAACCTCGAGAAGACCAACTGGTTTGATGACGTCTACCTGATCTCCATCGATCAGGTGGACGTGAACGAGTACGAGCTCAAGAACTTCCAGGTCTCGGCCCGGGTGGTCGTTCCGTCTCTCACGACGGAAGAGCCCGCCGACCCGACGCCGAGCGAGTAGGAAGAAGAAGGGGCGGAGGAAGCGTGGATATACACGAACTGCTGGAGAGAATGAGCAAGCTGCCGCGCTTGCAGCGACTGGGCATCATCGCCCTGGCCTACTTGGTGCTTGCTGCGGGCTTCTGGTTCCTGCTCTACTCACCGAAACAGCAAGCCATCTCCGTGCTGCAGAACCAGAACCAGGAGCTGCTGGGCAAAAAAGCGGTCGTGGAGAAGCGAGCGCAGGACAAGGAGGCCTTCGAGCGTGAGCTCGAGGATCTCACGCTCCAGCTCAGGCAGGCCCTCCGGCAACTGCCCGACGACCGGGAGATCCCCGACCTGCTGTCCCGCATCAGCACCATCGCCCGGCGCATCGGGCTCGAGATCCACCGTTTCCTGCCCAAGAACGAGGTTCGCCACGAGTACCACGCCGAGGTGCCCGTGGAGCTCGAGTTGCG
>CAZVHW010000055.1:4162-5092 GCA_964626835.1 uncultured Enterobacterales bacterium | reverse complement strand
TGCGCGGGAGCTTCCATGAGGTCGCGATGTTCTTCGATCGGCTGTCGAAGCTCTCCCGCATCGTGTACGTGCAGGACATCACCATGGAAGAACCTTCCGAGACGAGCGGCAAGGTCATCGTCACGGTGACGGGTCGCCTGACCACGTTCCGCTTCCTCTCCGAAGGGGAAAGAGGCGACGCTCCAAAGGACGGCAACACGAGGCGGCACCGGTGAGCGCAATGAGTCAAGACCTGTCGAGAACCTGTTTGGTGGCTCTGCTCGTTGTCGGGCCGCTGGTCGGTTGTGGAAACGAGGGCCGTCGGGGCTCCTCGGGCGACCAGGATGCGGCCCCGACGCCCCCGGTCGCGGAAGCGCCGGCCCCCATCGACGAGAGCGCCGCGGAGGCGGAGTACGTCTACAACCCCATCGGGAAGCGGGATCCCTTCCGCACCTTCATCGCGACCGCGGACGAAGAAGAGATCCGCTCCCCCACGCCACTGCAGCGCTACGAGCTCGAACAGTACGAGCTCACGGGCATCGTCTGGGGTGTGGACCGGCCTCGCGCCCTCGTCGAGGATCCGGAGGGCATGGGCCACGTGATCGAGCTGGGAACCTACATCGGGAAGAAGTGGGGCAAGGTCACCCAGATCACCAGCAACCAGCTGGTGGTGACCGAGGAATACCTTACGCCCGACGGGGCGCTGGTCGTCAATCCAATCGAGATCAAGCTGCAGTACCCCGAAGAGGAGCTGCGATGACCCTGGATGCCAAGCGCATCGCGCCCACCAAGCGCACCGTGCCCACGTCCTCAGGAGGAAAACCGAGATGGTAAAATCTTCCATCAAGGGAATGCTCGCAGGCATGGTCCTGCTGTGTGCGGTCTGGGGACCGATCACGGATACCCAGGCCCAGGAGGCGACGTCCGCGACGCTCCAGGCGGTCGACGTGG
>CAZVHW010000055.1:0-4152 GCA_964626835.1 uncultured Enterobacterales bacterium | reverse complement strand
GGTCCCCGGTGACACCACCACGGTCATGATCCGGCTCTCGACTTCGGTGCAGGATGCGGCTGTCACCAGCTTCACGCTGTCGGATCCCGAGCGCTTGGTCGTGGAGGTCCCGGGTGGCGCCACCAGCTCCGAACCCTTGCAGACCTCGGGTCTGGGAGACTTGGTCACCCGGGTCGAGACCGAAAGGGATGAAACCGGCGGTCTGCTGCGGGTCACCCTGCATCTGGACAGGCCCGTGGATCACATCTTCACCTGCGATGCCGATACCATCAGCGTGGCATTCGAGGAGCGCTTCGAAGGCGACACCATCCAGGCCGCCATCGACGATCGCAGGCTCTCCGGGCCCGAGCTTCCGCTGGGAGCCCCACCCACCGTCGCCACCCTGGACTTCCAGAGCCTCGACGACACCGCCAGGGTCGTCATCGGCATGAACGCCGCTCTCGACTACCAGGTCAGTAAGCCCGAGAGTCGCCTCATCGTGTTGGACTTCGCTGGCGCGACCCTGGCATCGAGCCTCGAGCGTCCCCTGGATGCGTCCGAGTTCTTGAGCTCCGTCAGCCAGGTGCGGGCCTACCGAACCCGCACAGGTACCCGTGTTGCCATCAACCTCCGACGAAACGTCGAGTACGAAGTACGTCGCGGAGCAGGAAACCTGCTCTACGTGGACGTGCAAGTCCCAGCCGAGCTCCGGGCTGATCGCGAGGCAGCGCGGCAGGGCCTCACCGGCGCAGCACCCTCCACCCCGACATCTGCGGGTTCCGAAGGCCTCAAGAGCGCCTACCAAGAGGAGATTCTCATCGGCCAGGCCGGCCGCACCGCCAAACCCCAGGACATCTTCGGTCAAGGCGCGGGTGCCTACGACCCCTCGTCCATCATGGGCATGGCCGCTGGGTTCATGTTCGACCATTCCTCGGCCAGCAACGTCCCCTACTCGGGTCAACGCATCAACCTCGATCTAGTCAACGCCGACATCCACTCGGTCTTCCGGCTCATCTCTCACGTCTCCAAGCTCAACATCGTCTCGGGCGACGACGTGAAGGGCAGGGTGACGGTGCGTCTCGAGAACGTACCGTGGGATCAGGCCTTTGCAGCCATCTTGCAGGCCAAGGGTCTGGGATCACAGCGGTTCGCGAACATCGTGCGCATCGCGCCCATCGAGACCATCAAGTCCGAGCAGCAGGCGGCCCTCGAGGCCAAGCGGGCTTCTGACGAACTCGAGCCGCTGCAGACCTACGTGGTACCGCTCAACTACGCCACCGCTGACGATCTCACCGAACAGATCAAGTCCATCCTGTCCGAGCGTGGCTCCATCACGACCGACGAACGCACCAACCAGATCATCGTCCAGGACCGCGAGTCCAACATCGCGGCGGTCCGTGAACTTGTCCGACAGCTGGACACCCAGAATCCCCAGGTCCTCATCGAGGCCCGAATTGTCGAGGCCACCAGCTCCTACGTCCGTGGCCTGGGTATCCAGTGGGGCTCGGAGCTCGATGCCAGCGCCACCACCGGCTACGCCACCGGGGCTTTCTTCCCCAACTCCATCGGCGTGTCCGGCGGGCTGCTCGGGGGGGGCGGCGCGGGTAACACCTCGACCTTCTACTCCCAGGGTGCCGACACGATGCTTGTAGACCTCGCATCTCCAAACGGGGAGCTGGGTGGCATCGCCATGCACCTAGGCAGCATCCCGGGCTTGGTGGACTTGGACGCCCGCCTTGGCGCCATGGAGTCCGAAGGCTGGGGAAAGGTCGTGTCCTCTCCTCGCATCGTCACCATGGACAACCAGCAGGCGACCATAAAGCAAGGCGCCCAGATCCCCTACCTGGCTACCAGTGCCGGTGGCGCGAACGTGAAGTTCGTCCAGGCAGCCCTCGAGCTCGAGGTCATGCCCCATATCACCACTGACGGGCGCATCTTCCTCTCCATCTCCATGAAGAACAACCGACCGGACTTCTCTCAGACTGTCATGGGTCAGCCGGCCATCCAGATCAAGGAAGCCGAGACCGGAGCACTGGTGGAGGACGGTGACACTACCGTCATCGGCGGTGTGTACGCCTTCGAGACCAGTGAGTCCCAGGACCGTATCCCCTTACTCTCGAAGATCCCGCTGTTGGGCTACCTCTTCAAGAACTCCGGGACCAACGTCAGCCGCAACGAACTGCTGGTGTTCGTCACGCCGCAGGTGATCTCCGCCAAGATGCAGGCCAACAACAACTAGCTTCGAGCAGGCGAGTTGAGTGTGAACATGGCGCACCAGACCATCCAGGTGAACCTGGGCGCGCGCTCGTACCCTATCCACGTCGTGGCCGGAGACCTGACCGGGCTGGGTAGCGCGCTGGCAGCACAGCTCGAGCCTGGGCCCTGCTATCTGGTCACCAACCCAGTCGTGGGGCGGCTGTACGAAGAGCAGGCCCTCGCCGCTCTTCGAACGGCGGGCTTTTCTCCCAGCCTTCTGCGGATCGCTGATGGTGAACCCGCCAAGGTCATGGAGACCTGGTGGAGTCTCGTCACCCGGCTACTGGACGCTGGTGTGGACCGGCGTACACCTGTCATCGCGCTGGGCGGGGGTGTGACCGGAGACATGGTCGGCTTCGCGGCGGCGTCTGTTCTCCGCAGTGTGCCGTTTGTCCAGGTTCCCACCTCCCTGCTCGCCATGGTGGACGCGTCGGTGGGTGGCAAGACCGGCTTCAATACTCGACACGGCAAGAACCTGGTGGGCGCCTTCTACCAACCCCGGATGGTCTACGCCGCCATGGGCGTGCTCGGTACACTGGACGAGGCGGAGTGGCGCTGCGGTTTGGGCGAGGCCGTGAAGCACGGCATCATCCGCGACGCCTCCTTGGTGGACTGGATCGAGGACAACGCGCCAGCCCTGCGGGTGAGAGAGCCCCGTGCCACGTCCTGGCTCGTGCGCCGGTGCTGCGAGATCAAGGCCGAGGTGGTGGCGGCAGATGAGCGCGAGGGCGGGCTGCGAGCCATCCTGAATTTTGGGCACACCGTTGGGCACGCCCTCGAGACCGCGTTGGGGCACGGCAGCCTCCGACATGGCGAGGCCGTGGCAGTTGGAATGGTCGTTGAAACACGATTTGCGCTGACTATGGGCTGGTGCGAGGAGTCAGAGATCGAAGCCAGGCTCGTGCGTGTGTTCCGTTGCCTGGGGCTGCCCGTGCTGCTCCCGCGACAGCCCCTCGAAGCAGTTGGCTCGCGATTCCGGGAGAAGCTCGAGCGCGCTGTGGGCATGGACAAGAAGAACGTCCGTGGTAGACTCAACCTTGTCGCACCCACCAGGGTGGGCGAAGTCCGTCTGGTATCAGTACGGGCCAGCGAAGTGTTGGCCCTCATGGATATGACGGAATCCTGGGAGATCGCATGATGAAGCTCGTCACCCCCGCTTTGCTCTCCACTTTCCTCGTGGCCTGTCCGACGGGCCCGTTTCCCGCTCCCGCCACGGCCGTCATCGAGGACATGGAGGACTACGGGATCGTCCCGTCGTCGGCTCACCTCTCGCAAGATGGCGTCGGTACACTGCTGCTCGGCGACATCTTGATCTTCGACGAGGTGTCCGAAATGCCCCTCAACAACATCGAGGTGGAGATCCTCACCGGTTGGTCGGGCATCTACGTGCTTCCCGAGACCGCCATCAAGCTGGTGGACTACCCCTCTGCGCCGGATGACGTCACCTCTGCCGAAGACGTGAAGTCCTACTGCGATATCGATCCGGATGATGGATACATCGACGCCAGCGCACCCGACTGGTGCTCCTGGTGGTGGGATACCGAGTCTGGCCTGTACTACGAGTTCGGGGGCGACTACGCCATGACCCCCGACAACTACCAGCCCACCTACATGATCGGTGGCACCGACAACCGTGGTCTGTGCAGGTTCTATCTGTACATCGATTCCCTGCCCAACAACGGCGAGGAAGAATTCGACGGTGCCAGTTTCTGGGTCAGTATCGGCGTGGACTCGCTCACAATCGAGATCGAAGCGGACTGATACCCCACCCGCCCGAAACACGCCGGCACCACATCGGAGGACTCGTTGGCCATCCCGTCCGTTCTGGTCCTCCACGGTCCCAACCTGAACCTGCTTGGTACCCGCGAACCGGAGACGTATGGTAGGGACACTCTCGCGGACATCGACCGGAAGATC
>CAZVHW010000054.1:0-20798 GCA_964626835.1 uncultured Enterobacterales bacterium | reverse complement strand
CGGCCCCTCGTCCCCGCCTCCTGCAGCCTGACCAGGCTCTACCGCCCTCTCGCTAACGCCTCGCAGGGCATCATGCGCAAGATCGACTCCATCGCAGGCCACGCCTTGGCCGCCGCTGCCATGGAGCGCGCGCGCCTGGCGGACATCGACCACGTCAGGGCTGGCGCCGAGGAGATGCGGACATGATCACCCTCGCCGTCCTCATCCCAGCGCCCACCGGATTCCACCTCTTCATCAGGTGGCCCAGGGACAGGCTGCGCCGCTCCACCTCAGTGGTCCACCCGGCAGATATCCGTGATGCCCTCAGGCCCCTCGGATACCCCGTCGTCGTCGTGCTGCTCGGTACCAGGCAGGTGGACATGGTCGCCGAACAGGTGCTCGACTTCGCCGACCTGATCGCCATCCCCCGGGCCTGGTTGCGCAGGGTGCCCAAGCGCGATCTTCGCGCCAGCGCCCTGGTCGCGTCTCGCATAGCTGCCGCGCAGCGCAAGGCGCCGGTTCATCACTACCTGTCCAGGGAGCACGACCACCAGGAGCCGTTGCCCTTCTGAACCCCCCATAGCCGCTCTACACCGCCGACCGGGTCAGTGCGAGAACGCTGGCCCGGTCGAGCTGATCCGGGGCGGAGCATCCTGGGAATCACGCGGCGGGATAGCGTGGGACCCTACAGGCAGGCGCCGGCGAGCGGCGATGCGAGCATGGTCAGGCACAGCCCCAGCGAAAGGACCAATCGTTGGCAGGCGCATCTGTAGACTGCGCAGACGAACGGCATGGGGCACCTGGGTTGGAGGAGGCTCTGGGACTCGCTGGGGGATCCGAAGAGGAGCCGAAGGTAGCTTGGGGATCGGGGTGTCGTCGAGCGATTCGGGGTCGCCGGAAGGACCTGGCTGGGGGTAGGTTGCAGAGATGCGTCTGGTCTCGTTCGTTCTCGCCTTGCTGTTCCTCGCCGCGGGTTGCCGCTGCGACCCCGGTGACCCGGTTTTTGACTCCGGCGACAGCAAGCCTGCCAGCGAAAGCGAGCCCCCGGGCGACAGCGACCCTATTGGCGAAACCGATCCCCCGGGCGACAGCGAGGACAGCGTTCCGCCCGTTCACACCGGTGACTCGAACCCTGGTCACACCGGCGACAGCCAGGGCGATACCACTCCTGAGAACCCGGGCCCAGACATCCCCCACGTGGTGCCCGGTGGTGGCTCCATGTGCTTCAACTGCCACCTCTGCGGTGAGGACGACGTCCCCAACCTCGATGTCAGCCACTATGTCTGCGTGGAATGTCACGTGGGCCCGGACGGCTCGGTGCCCGAAGAGCTCATGGACACCTGTGGTTGTGAGTCCATCGACTGCGACGCGGATCCGCCCGTCGTGGGCTGCGACGAGTGTCACACGGATGGCAAGAACGATCTGCTCACGTCCGACGAGATGAACGATCTGTGCATGGGAACGTGTCATCAGCCCGACGATGGAGAGGACACCGGGGAAGAGGCCCGGCTGCTCCGCCCCAAACGAGTCCCGCTATTCCCCCCAGAAGAGGTAGAGCTGCCCCTGATCGTAGGCATCGCCGAGGTTGGAGTAGGCGCTGGACAGGAGCATGTCGTCGCGCCCGTCGCCGTCCAGGTCCCCCAGGGCCATGGCGGACCCTAGGTAGTCTTTCACCCCGGCGCCGTGGAAGCTCGCGTCGGCGGACTCGATGGAGCTGTCCTCGGCCCAGCCGGTGTCTCGGCCTTTCCACAGCACGATGCGGCCGCTCTTGGTCTTCAGGCCGGCGTAGGCCGCGAGGGCGCCGATCAGCAGGTCGTCGCGTCCGTCGGCGTCGACGTCGCCCGTGGCCAGGGCCACGCCGGCTTCCTGGTCGTCCCAGCTGCCTTGGATGCTCGCCAGCAGGGTAGGGCCCTCGAAGAAGTCCGGGGAGCCCTCGTAGATGTAGACCTCGCCGGCGACCGGGTAGGGTCGGTCCGCGAGGGGTGCTCCCACCACCAGCTCGTCGTCGCCATCGCCGTCCAGGTCGCCTGCGGCCAGCTCGTAGCCGAACAGCTCCAGGATTCCCTCGCCCTGCAGCACCACGCCAGCTTCCTCGGTGGTGGCGGAGCCCTCGATGGCGGTGGCGCCACCTTGGTAGACGGAGGCGCGTCCGTAGTAGCTGGCACCGTAGGGTGAGCCCACGCCGGGGTCCGCGTAGCCGTCCCCGTCGAAGTCGCCCGTCAGCGTGAGACCCATGCCCGCTTGGTCAAGGGTTCCGGTTCCGTTGAAGGTAGCGTCCGCGAGATCGAGGCTGGTGTCCAGCGCCCAGCCGGTCTCGCGCCCGTACACCAGGTAGGCGCAACCCGTGCTGCGGTCGTCCCAGTCGGTGTACATCTCTCCCGTGAGCAGCAGATCGGCGAGCCCGTCACCGTCCACGTCGCCTTCCCCGGCCATCACGTGGCCCACTCGCGAGGATTCCGACACCCCGAGGTAGGAGCCCGTCGCGTTGTCGTTGATAGTGCCACCAGCCCAATCGGTGGAGGGCCCCAGCAGCAGGTAGGCCGCGCCCGCGTTGGTGGCGAGCCCGTCTTGGCCCTGTGCCCCCAACAACAGATCGGTGTGGCCATCGCCATTCACGTCCCCGACCACGGCGATACCCGAGCCCAGCTGTGCGGAGTATTCGTGACCGGTCAGCTCGAGCAGCACCCCGCTGTCTTCGTCGTCCAGGGAAGCACCGGTCACCAGCTGCACGCGGCCGGCGTCGCTAAGGCTCTCCTTGTCCACCACGGCGTCGTAGGTGGGTGAACCCATCAGCAGGTCGGCCCTTCCGTCGCCGTCGAGGTCTCCAGCGGCTACGGCCCAGCCCAGGTATTCGTAGCCCTGGTCGCCACCCCAGGAGCAGGGAGCAGCCGCTACGCAGGTGCCAGGCCCCAGCGGGCCCGGGTTGTCGGCGCCCGCACAGCCCGCGGGGACGGGCTCGCTGTCGCCGGTCTCGATGGTCTCGTCCGGGGTGTCGCCGGTCTCGTCCGGGGTGTCGCCGGTTTCTTCGCTGTCGTCCGGTTGGGTGGTGGGCTGGGAGTCGGCGGTGTCGGGCTTCTGCGGGCAGCCCAGCAGCAGGAACAGCGGGGTGAGGTGGAGCTTGTTCACATCGCCCCCACCAGTGTCTCGATCTCGGCCAGCAGTCGATCGCGCTCGCCGTCCAGGTCGAGCTGGTACCAGATCAGCTGGGGGTACCCCTCGGGATCGATCAGGTAGAAGTACCACTGGGACGCGCCGTAGTCGTCGAAGACACCGTCAGACGAGGTGTCCTGCAGGATGGGGCGCGTGGTGCCCGCGGCCATCTCGTCCAGCCCGGACTCGTAGCCGCTCTTGTTGACCATGACGAGCTCGAGGCTTTCGGCCGAGGCCGCCAGCTCCTCGTCCCAGATCTCTTGGAGTGACGCAGCCTGCGACACGCAGTGGCTTCACGTAGCGGTGGCCCAGTAGACCACCAGTACCTTGCCGAGGAAGTCGTCGCGGGAAAAGCTCTGCTCGTACGTGGCGGAGCTGGTGTTCAGGTCCACCAACTCGAAGTCGGGGACGATCTCGGCCTCGAGCCCGCAGGGGTTGCTGTCCCCACCGCAGGGTGAGGGCGCGAAGATCGGCGCTGGGTTGTCGTGACCTGGGCTGCTACAGGCATCCAGACCGAGCGGCAACAAGCTGACCAACAGCAGCCATGGCAGGCTTCGGATTGTGCGGGCGTGGCGCATGGTCCACAGGGTAGCTCGAGCGGGCGTGCCAGGAAAGCCCCTCGAACCGATGCCTGACCGGTCGGCGGTCAGCGACTCGAAAGGCAGTAGTCCCCGCTGGTGCTGTAGCCGCTGGGGCAGCTGCCACCCTTTGGCACGGCGTGCCTCGAGCTGTCGGAGCTGGCCAGACAGTAGTCCCCGCTGGTGCTGTAGCCACTGGGGCACGATCCCACCTTCTCCACGGCATAGCGCGCGTTGGATGAAGGGTTGCAGTAGTCCCCGCTCGTGCTGAAGCCGCTGGGGCAGGACCCGACCTTGCGCAGGGCCACGGGGGTCATGTCCGGCGTGGGACCGCTGCTGGACGAAGACGAGCTCTGCAGGCAGTAGTCTCCGCTGGTGCTGTAGCCGCTGGGGCAGCTGCCGGTCTTGGGCGTGGCGTGCCGGGAGCTGTCGGAGCTGGCCAGGCAGTAGTCTCCGCTGGTGCTGTAGCCGCTGGGGCAGGACCCCACCTTCTCGACGGCGAAGCGTGCGCTGGACGAAGGGTTGCAGTAGTCTCCGCTGGTGCTGTAGCCGCTGGGGCATGAGCCAACCTTGCGCACGGCCACGGCTGCGGGGCCTGCGAAGGCAGAGGGAATCAACAGGAAGGGGGCCAGGAACAGGGCACGCAGCACGGGTCACCTCGAGGTCAGGTGTGGGAGTGTAGCTCGACGAAACCCGTGACGGCGCCTGCTAGGGGTAGGTCGTGGGCAGCACGGCCTGGATGTCGGCGTCGGTGACCGTGTCACCCACTACGATCAGCTCGGCTCCGGGGCCCAGCAGCATGCGGTTGGGGTGGCCGCGGACGTAGGTTTCCGTGGTGTTCCAGTCGGGATCTGCTACCACCGGGGCGGTGATGCCGTAGTAGGTGGCCATGTCGGTCAGGTCGGCCGTGTCCGGCGTGTCGCGCGAGTTGTCCTCTCCCCAGGTGGAGATGGCGATGAACCCGTAGGCTCCGTACTTCTGGTAGATGGCCTCCAGACCGGAGGCTTCCGCTTGGCAGCTGGGTCACCAGAAGGCGCCGAAGGTCACCAGCACCACCTTGTTGCAGAAGTCGTGCAGGCGAACGGTGTCGCCGTATTGGTCCTCGAGCTCGAAGTTCGGTGCGATGTCGCCCACCGAGGTGCCCGTGGAGGTGATGGAGGCGCGGCAGCTGTCGATCTCCCAGCCGCCCGTGTAGGGGTGGTCGCTGTCGTCGGTGGGATCGGTGTAGGAATCGACCTCGTCGCCGTCGTCCCAGCCGTCGGCGTCGGTGTCCGGATCGTTGGGGTCCGTGCCGAGCACGGTCTCCTCGGCGTCGGTCAGGCCATCGCCGTCGGTATCCCTGTCGGTGTCGGTGTCGGCATCGCTGTCTGCGTCGCTGTCTGCGTCGCTGTCTGCGTCGGCATCGCTGTCTGCGTCGCTGTCTGCGTCGCTGTCTGCATCGCTGTCTGCGTCGCTGTCTGCGTCCGTGTCCGTGTCGCTGTCCGCGTCTGTGTCCGTGTCGGTCTCGGGTGCTTGGGTGTCGTCGGTGGGTTCCTTGTCGCCGCAGGCCGTCAGGGCTGCGAGCAAGAAAAGCGTGGTGGCTCTCATCGATCCTCCTCGTGGTGGTCGCACGGAGGCATCCCTCCAAAAGAACAGTCTTATGCTGGGGTGGGAACAGGCGAGGGATTGAGTTCGCAGAGCCGCGCTTTCGTGGTGCCCGCTACGCACCGTGTTCGGGGGGCTCGTAGACCGGCTTTCCGAAGAGGTGCTTTTCGCTCGGCTCGTGCGGGGGGTCCAAGGAACTGCCGACCAGCGAGGTGACCCATGACACGCTCTTCCCTTCCCGGATCCCACGGCGACGAGACGGGCATGGACCCGGTGCAGGTGGAGCTACGCTGGGATTGATGCGAAGCTGTCCTCTGTCTGGAGGCCTCATGCGCTCGACGACGTTTGTTCTCCTCTCCGTGCCGCTCGCCCTGACCGCCTGCCCCGGGCCCGGTGACACCGGCGCCATCGCAGACTTCGTGGTGGTCGATGCCTGCGATGGCCAGCGGGAGTTCCTGGACATCGCCCCGGGCGCCGACCTGTTGTTCACCGCGGGCATCTACGCCGAGGCGCCCTACCCAGACGGCCTGAACGCCCCCACCGAGATCTACGCCTTGGACCTGGACGTTCTCGAGATCCACCGGGTGAGCTGCTCCAACTTTGCGGAAGCTCGATGCCACCACGCCCGCCCGCAGGCCTCGCCAGACGGCGGCAGCGTCGCGGTCATGCGCGCCTGCAGCGACACCACCGGCGACGGTATGGTGAACTACCTGGACACGACGGAGCTGCGGGTGATCGATCTGTCCACGGACGAGATCGTCGAGGTGTCAGGCTTCGCCTCGGTCAACGCTCCGGACTGGTCCATGGACGACCGCATTCTCTTCGCGGCCAACCTCGAGGGCCAGCTGAATACCGACATCTACACCATGGATCCCGACGGCTCGAACATGGTCAACCTGACCGAGACCGATGAACTGATCGAGAACGATCCGGCCTGGTCCCACGACGGCGATCGCATCGTCTACGCCATGGGCGAGTTCGTGGAGGTGGCCCCCCCCGAGGGGCAGGAGGCCTGGGTGGCGGCCCGGGGCTCGCTGTGGCTGATGGACGCCGATGGTGGCGGTGCCGCCGAGGTTGTTTCCTACGGTGGGGACGGCTGCGAGGCCTACTCCGACCACTACTGCCTCGGCCTGCCCGTGGATCCCGACTTCTACCCAGACGGCGATCGCATCGCCTACTCACAGCTCCTGTCGGTCGAGGAGAACTCGGGCTCGGGTCGCTGGAACGTCTTCTCGGCTTCCACCTCCGGTTTGGACCAAGACGTCCAAAACCTCACCCAGCACCCCACCGCCTACCAGGACATCGTGCGGTTCTCCGAGCGTGGCCTGCTCTTTCACGAGGTCGACGCCGCCGCCGATCCGCCCTACTTCGGGCTGGTGCTGACGGACCAGGAGGGTGGGAGCCGCCAAGAGCTTCTCAACAGCGAGTGGAACTACTACATCGGGCCCGGGCACTGGTTGTAGGGGCGCAAGTCTACCCCGTGCCGTGATAGGTCCTGGCAGCCGCGACATCACGCGGGACCGTCGGGAGAGCCCACCATGTTCCTCGCTTGGCTGCTGATCGCCTGCTCCACCACGCCAGGGCCTGCCATCGAAGCGGTCCCTTCCTTCGCGGACGGGCTCACCACGCCTGCTGCCCGGGCCTGCTTCGATGCGGCCTGCGCCGAGAGCGCCGATTCGGCGACCTGCTTCGCCACCAGCTGTCCCGAGCGCCAGGAGGGCTGGAAGCTCGTGCCGGAGAAGGTGCAGTGGGACGACGAGGAGCAGATCTTCTTCCTCGAAGCCCACGTCGAGCACACACCCGCGGGCTGGGGCAACGTCGACGTGCTGCGCGACGAGCCCGTCTTCGTGGGTGTCACCCTCATCACGCCGGACAACGAGGAGATCGACCTGGCCATCGCTACCCGCTTCCCCGGTGCCTTCGAGGAGCCCTTCTTCATCTCGTCCGAGGTGGGCAAGCCCGTCCTCGACCTCATCGTGGGGGTGTGGGCCCGCAAGATCGAGCCCTGCGACAACGAGCGCCTGGGCTGCCAGCTCTTCGGGTTCCTGCTGGATGGCCCCATGGCGTCCTGGCCACCGGGCTTCTACGACACCATGGAAAGGCAGCGCCTGCCTCCCCAGGACATCACGCTCCTGGCTCGCAGCGGGGGAGCGCGTGCGGCGCAGATCGACGCCGCGGTGGTTCAGGCGGTTCGAGGGCTCGAGGCCCTGCTCGCGCCCTTCGGGACCACGGTGACCGTGGGCGCGCCAGCGGTGGCCGACGCCGCGGTCGAGCAGTCCACCCTGCGCTACTCAGCGCCCCACGACATCGCCCTGGCGTGCATGGTGGTGGAACACCTGGGTGGCAAGGACGCCGGCTGGGTGCGGGGTGAGCGCATCGATGGCGACGCCCAGGATGTGCTCGAGCTGGTGGTGGCTGGCGACCCGGCGCACCACGCCTGCCTGCTCGAGCACTGCGCCGACGCCCCCGACCTGGCGGGCTGCGAGGCCGCGAGCTGCCAGTGAGCATCCTCTGGGCCGTCATCGACGGCCTGATGGCCGTCAGCGCCATTCTGTTCGGGCTGCGCCTGCTCTTGCTGGTGGTCTGCGCGGCTTGGGACGTGCTGCGGCGGAGGTTGAAGCCCCTGCTTCCGCACCCCCCGGAAGCTGGGGAGTGGCCATCGCTCACCGTGCTCGTGCCGGCCTTCAACGAGGAGCGGGTGTTGGCAGGTACGGTGCTCAGCGCCCTGCGCAACGACTACCATCGGCTGCGCGTGGTGGTGGTGGATGACGGCTCCTCCGACGCCACCGCCGACGTGGCGCGGCGGCTGGCCCAGGACGATCCACGGGTCGAGTGCGTGGTGCTCGAGTGCAACCAGGGAAAGGCCGCGGCGCTGAACGTGGGGCTCGGGCGAGCCGACACCGAGGTGGTGGTCTCTCTGGACGCCGACACCGTGCTGGCCCCCGACGCCCTGCGTTGGCTGGTGGCGCCGGTGCTGCGGGGGGCCGATGCCTGCTCCTGCAACCTGAGGGTTGGCAATCGCAGGGGTTGGCTTCTTCGTTGGCAGAGCGTCGAGCACGTCGTGGGGCTCAACCTGGGTCGTCGCGCCCAGGCGACCTTGGGCTGCATCACCACCATCCCCGGGGCCGCCGCGGCTTTCCGGCGGCAGACGCTGATGGAGGTGGGAGGCTGGTCGGGAGACACGCGGACCGAGGACACGGACCTCACGCTCACCCTGCTCGAGGCCGGGCACCGCGTCGTCTACGAGCCTCGTGCCCTCGCCTTCACCGAAGCTCCCGAACGTTTCGTGGGCCTGCTGCGCCAGCGCACCCGCTGGATGCACGGCTACCTGGCCTGTATCTGGAAGCACCGCCGCGCTTCCCTGCGGCTGGATGCTTTTGGGCTGTTCGGCATGCCCAACCTGGTCTTCCTGCACCTGTTGGTCTTCCCCTTGATGCTGGTTGCACTTCCCTACACCGCCCGATTGGTGCAGTGGACCAGCCCCGGTGCGGTGCTGGGTTTCCTGCTCGGCTACCTGTGGCTCGACTCCCTGATTGCGCTGCTCTGTTACCTGGTGGACCGGCAGCATCCCGGCGAGGTCGTACATGCCCCCTTGTGGCGGTTGGGCTGGCCCTTCTTCCTGCTGCTGGTGTTCTTCCGCACCTGGGCCCGCATCCTGTCGGGTCGGGACGTCCCCTGGGACAAGCTCGAGCGCACCGGCAGCGTCGCGGACGCTATCCCTGCATCATCATCCCTACCGCGATGACCACCAAGGCCCAGACCACCGCGAAGACCGTCAGGCCCACGTCGCCCATGCGACTGCGGTCGGAGAACAGGGGCTGCTTGATGTCTTCGGCGGTGGCGTCGTCGTCGGGCTTGTCGGCGAGCGCCTGATCGTTCTCTTCGGACATGGCCGTTCCCTCGGGCTGGGGCGAGCGCCGGGAGCATAGCGCGCAGCGGGCGGGTCGCCCAGGAATGGCGGGTCCGAGGGGCGTTAGGGGGATCCCAGGCCCTTTCCCTGCAATGGAGGCTCCCATGAAGCGCTGGCTCGTCGTTCCTTTTCTCGTCCTGATGCCGCTCTCGCTGTCTGGCTGTGCAGCCATGGTGCGGTACGAGTCGCCGTCCCTGGCCAACAAACCCACCGCCAGCAGCCACACCGTGCGCAGCCTGGGCTTCCTGTGGGGGATCATCCCGCCCAGCCACATCAGCCTGCAGCAGTGCGGCGACGAGGGCATCCAGCGCATGAAGGTGCGCCAGGGCTTCATCGACGGGCTGATCACCTACGGCACCGGTGGGATCGTCACCTCCTACAAGGTGAAGATCTGGTGTGCCGAGGGGTGAGCCCCTACTCGACGATCACGCAGCCGGTCTTCTCGCCCGTGTAGCGGGCGGTGGTGCGGCCCATGCCCAGGGCCCGAGCGCGCACGGTCTTGGCGTCGTGATCCACGCGGAACTTGGCCACGTCGGGGCTGACCCGTGTCCACTCAGCGCAGAAGTCCTCGTCCCGGCCCATGACGAAGACACAGGAGCAGACCTCCTGGGCCGAGAAGCCCGAGGCTAGCTCGAACAGGCTGTTGTCGTATTTTTCGGCTTTCTCTTCGGAAGGTGGCGACTCGACCCACGTGCTCGGCTCGCCCTGCTGGGTGGTGTCGAAGCCCACCAGGTCGAGGGCCAGGCGCAGGGTCTCGTCGTGGACATAGCTGCCGTCTCGGTCGTCGCCGTTGCGGGCAACCACCAGCCCCGCCTGGGGCACCACGTAGATCGACTGCCGCCAGTGGCCCAGGGCGGCGAAGCTGCCTTCGGGTACGTGGGGCCAAGGCAGGTTGGTCAACCCCTGCTCGGGCACGCGGCGGTTGAGCCAGAAGCCGCGGCCCTGCATGGTGCCGCCACCGTGGTCGATGGGATGGCTGAGGAAGGCATCGTTGACCTGTGTGGACCACTCGACCCAGCCCTCGGGCAGGATGCGTTCGCCCTCCCAGCAGCCGTCTCCCAGCAGCAGCCATCCGAAGCGGGCGAAGTCGCGGGTGGTGGCGTAGACGTAGCTGGAGCCCACATAGGTGCCAGCGCCGTCGCGTTCCCACACCGCGGACGTCATGCCGATGGGATCGAAGAGGAGGGGCCAGGGGAAGTACTCGCCGTGTGCGGGAGTCAGCGCGGCTCCGACCGCGGCGGAGGCCACGTTGGTGTCGCCGGACGAGTAGTACCAGGTGGCACCGGGCGCGTCCCGGAGGGGGTGGCCGGTGACGAAGGTGGCGGTGTCGCCTCGGCCTTCACCGTAGAGCATGGCCAGCACCGACGACGCGGTGGGGGACTGCCCCTCGTAAGTCTCGAGCCAGTCGAAGCCCGTGCCGAACTCCAGGGCGTCCTGCACCGTGACGGCGCAAACATCCTGGGAGCCAGGCGTGACGTGATCGCAGATCGAGTCGGTCACCTCGAGCGCGCCCTCTCGCACCGCGATGCCGGTCACGACGTTGGTGAAGCTCTTGGCGGCCGACCAGGAGATGTGGCGCATGTTTGCGTCGTAGCCGTGGTCATACCGTTCGTAGATGATGGCTCCGTCGTGGATGATGACGATGCCGTCCGTGCGGACGCCCTGGCGTTCGGGATCGTCCCAGTCCAGGCCTTCGGGGAAGAGCCAGGCCTCGAGGGCGGCGACCTGCTCGGGCTTGGCCTGGGCCGTCTCTTTCGTACGGTCCAGCCAGGTCTCGCCAGGCCACCCCGTGAGCGCGGGGCAGGTCGAGGCGAAGGATCGTCGGGAGTGGGCGCGTCCGCAGCTGCGGCGGCGAGGACGAGGAAGAGGATGGAGGGCGACATGGGGCGAGGCTATCTCGGACGCGCTGGACGTGCCTCCGGGGCCTGACGGGGGTTCGCCCCTTTGGATTTTGCCCATGGTCTGGCGCGTCATTCCTGGGAGGCTGAAGTCTCGGGTCTCGGGTGTCTCGAGATACTGTCTCGGGTGGGTCTCGTGGTCTCGGGTGTCGTCGTGGTCTCGGGTGTCAGACACTGTCTCGGGTGTCAGACACTAGGAATTAACCTTTTGTCTCCGTCTCGGGTGTCAGACACTACGTCTCGGGCGTCTCGGGCGTCTCGGGCGTCTCGGGCGTCTCGGGTGTCAGACACTAGGAATTAACCTTTTCTGGTTGCACGCCCCGCTGGGCTCGTCTTTGGCGGGGGAGCCTCCGGACGACCACTAGCGGCGCTGTCTCCACCGGGTGAGGAGCCATATGCAGCCGGCGAGGGCCCAGTGCGCGGTGATCCTGCCGAGGGACGCGCACCCGCAGCGATCGAACACGTCCCAGTCCAGCCCTTCTGGGAAGAGCCAGGCCTCGAGGGCAGCGACCTGCTCGGGACGGTTGGCGGCCGTCTCCTTGGTGCGGTCGGGCCCAGTCTTGGGGGGCCAGCCCTGCAGCGCAGGGCAAGACGAGACGAAGGAGGCATCGGGATCGTCGGGAAGGGGCGCGTCCGCGGCCGTGGCGGCGAGGACGAGGAGGAGGATGGAGGGCGCCATGAACGCTTGGCTGTCACGGTGGAGGGTGGCGCCCCGGGGGATAGCCCAGATTGGCCGGCCACCCGAGCGCGTGGCGACCATCGCGCTAATGCGACGAGCGGTTCTTGGGCCGGTGCCTGTCGAAGAAGCCCGACGGGTTCATGACTTGGCAGGTAGGGAGTCAGCTCTGAGAGGGAGTTGGGAATCATCGGCCGGGGGAGGAAGAACTACCTGCTCCCCGGTAGCGACGAAGGCGCCAGGCGGCTTGCCGTACCGTACACGATCGTCCGAACCTGCCCGCGTCTCGGCGTCGATCCCTACGCCTACACATGTGATGTCCTGCCAAGGCTGTGCACCTGGCCACGACACGGGCGGAGGCTATTCCCGCGGGACGACCCCGGCCCGCAGCTGGGCGAGCTCGGTGAGGAGGGCGCCGGCCTCGTTGTCCCCAGGGTTGTTGCGCAGGGAGCGCTGCAGGAGCTCCTCGGCCTCGTCGAGCCTGCCATCGGTCATGTAGATGCGCGCCAGCCCATTGTACTTCTCGAAGCCAATCTCGGGGCTCGCGCTGATGGCGTCCTCGAAGGAGCTGCGCGCCTGGTCCACCTTGCCCTGCCGCAGGTAGACGAGCCCGAGCCCCTCGTGGGGACAGGCGTAGCTCTCTGGGCCCACCTGCTCGGCCTGCTGGAAGAACCGCTCCGCCTCGTCCTCGTGCCCCTGGTTTAGTTCGATCAGGCCCAGGCCGGCGAGGGCATAGGGGCTGTCAGGCTCCTGCTCGAGCACACGGCGGAAGTACACCGCGGCCTGGTCCAGCTCCCCGAGAGCGTTGAGGGCGTTGCCCTTGCCAAGCAACGCGAAGCGATGCGCTGGTTCGAGGGCGAGCACCTTGTCGAACCATGGGAGCGCCAGCTCGTGCCGCGCCTGGTTGGACTCGAGCCACGCGAAGGCCAGGTAGGCCATCTGGTCGACCGCTCTTTCCCAGGCGTCGGATGGCTCACCGTCCTCTACACGCCCGTCGAGCCGCCCGCGGATCCCGTCCAGCCGGCGCTGTGCGGAGGGATAGTCCTGGGACGTCAGGTCGAGGTGGGCCCGGGTCACCTCGATGGCGTCCGCGAGCGCGCTGGGATCCTCGATCCGATCCAGGCGCTCGAGGGCGTCCTCGAAGCGCTTGTCCAGCAGCAGCAGCCAGCTCTCGAGCACCAAGGCCCGACCTGACGGCTGCTGCGCGACGGCGCGTTGCACCAGAGCGTCGGCCTCGGCGAAGGCGTGCCGCTGGAAGGCCCCCAGGGCGGCGTCGAAGAGCGCGTCGCCGGTCGAGCCGTCCTGCCCCGCAGCGATCTTACCGAGAAGCTCGTGGTAGGCGGGTTCGTCCCGCAGGGCCAGGGCCCGCTCCGCGTACATGCCGGCGCGCTCGAGATCGCCCATGGCGAAGAGGATGGCGGCAGCCTCGTACTGGGTTTGCGGGAGGTGGGCCTGCATCTCCGCTGCCTTGACGAACATCTCGGCCCCCAGCTCTTGCCGATCGGTGCGGCTGTAGAGCCGACCCAGGGCCAGATAGGGGCAGGACACCAAGCCTTGCGTGTCTTGCTCGGACTGCTCTTCGAGCAGCTCCACCGACTCGAGCAGCAGCGCCTCTGCGGCGTCGTAGTCCCCCTCCTTCATCTGGATGCGGCCGATCATGTTGAGCACCAGCAGCCGATCGACCTGCTCGCCCTGCTTTTCGAAGCCCACCGCCGCCTGCTCGAGATCTCCGACGGCTTCGGCGTCGCGATCCAGCAGCATCAGGGCCCCACCGCGGAGCATGTGCAGCCGGGGATCGCCGGGCTTGGCCACGAGCAGCTCGTCGTAGGTGGCCAGCGCACGGGCGGGCTGGCGGTCAAGCTCGTGGAGATGCGCGATGCCGATGCGGGCAGCCTCGTGGCCTGGTTCCAGGCGGAGCGCTTCCTGGAAGTGCGCCCGGGCGGCCTCGATGTGGCGTCTCCCAGCGGGACCATGCCGGCCTGCGGCTATGTGGCGCTCGGTCTCGAGGGTCCCGCGCTCCACCCACAACCCCGGGAAGTCGGGGTCGACCTCCAGCGCCTCTCGCAACAGAACTTCGGCCTCATCGAACAGCGCGGATTCCTCGCCGGTCCTGCCGAGGTCGACCAGATCGTGGGCGCGTTCGGCCACCTCGGCCGAGGCGACCGGCTGGCGGTCGTCCCCGTCACAGCCGCTATGCGGCATCCCGACGCATAGGCACACGAAACTCAGGACGGCAACGCGCCGCCAGGAACCCACCGAAGCGGTGATTGTAGTCCGACAACATGACACCCACTCGCTGTACCATGGGTATCGGGGGCAAGCAAAGTTGCGGTCGAGCAGATCCCGTCCCGCTGTGGCTCTCCTCGGGGCTCCGTCCCGCTCCGAGCCTCGGATCCAGGATGGCCTGTGCGACGTTCTCGGCCAGGATGCGGTCTATTCGGATGACTCGCATTGCCTCGATGGACTCGCCAGCAACTCCCTCGCAGAGATCGTATGGAGGACACCAGCTGTCACCCGTCTCCCCCACCGGGTCCGTGCCGCAGGTCTCCTCCCACCCATCGTTCCCGGTATCGACAACGCCATCTGTCGGCGGACAGCTCGCGGAAAGCGCCAAGATCATGGTGAACAGACAAGCATCTGCCGGCAGCAGGCGTCTCATGGTCGGGCCTCCCTGTTCAGAGTCGAGCGAAGGAGCTTTCTTCCGCATGGTATCGGTCTGGCAGCGTCATCAGCGATTCTGAACGAGATCACGCGGCGTGAGAGGCTCCGCCTGGGTTGCCCAACACGTCGATCCTGCCGACGGCGCCTGCGGCTCTGCGGCATGGCCCCGGAACGTTGGGCCGACATCCCGGAGAGTGGTTCGCCCGGCGCAGGTTTCTCGTCGCTCTCGGCCGATATCCCGGAGAGTGGTTCGTGGATGTTCCTGGGGACGAGGCAGCCACGGCGGTGGCGTCTGTCAAGTGCCCGTCGGGTGGCCCATGGGGTCCGCGAGGGGCGGAGGAGGTTGCCCGGGCCGCTGCCGCCGGCCTGCGAGGACGAGGAGCGGGAACAGCACGCCCCATGCTGGCGTGGCGCCGCTGGGCAATGTGCACCCACAGTCCCCCTGCTCTTCCCCATCAGCGGGGTTCCAGGGGTCTTCGTCGCCCTCCGGAACGTCCGTGTCCGCTGGCTCCGGAGACAGAACGAACCGGTAGTTCGCCGATGGCTCGACCGTGGCCAGCACGCCCACGATGTCGCCGCGTTCCAGGTCGAGGGTGGTGCCCCAGCCGCTCGGGCCTGCGATGAGCACATCGTCGTCCTCGTCCCAGCCTTCCACGGTGAGGGTGCCGTCCCAGGGCATCCGGTAGTACTCGGTGCCGAGCATGGCCAGGCACTCCTCGAAGCCGTCCTCGACGTCTCCGTCCGTCTCCGGTTCGGCGTACAGGGACGACTCGGCCAGGCCGTTGGCGGTCATCTCGCTGACGAAGCTCGCCCAGATCTTGCCTGCGGGGATGCCCAGGGCGCCTTCGATGATCTCGTCCCAGTCATCGTGCTGGTGCTCGCTGGCGTACTGCCAGATGGCGTGGAGCCCCCCGTCGCCGGTGACGTCTTCCTCGAGGTAGGCGTTGAAGAGGAACATGCCGTACTGGTGGTAGTTTGTGGTGGAATCGAAGCGTCGGCGGGCTTCCCAGGCGTAGTACCAGGACATGTCGGCGTACTCGTCCAGGTCGGGCCTGGCGAGCTCTTCCATCCACACCGCAGAGGCTTCCCAGTACCAGCTCTCACCGGTCCCACCGTAGTCCCGGATGGCGAACTGCAATTCGTGGGCGAACTCGTGGGCGCAGGCGCTCTGCCACCAGTCGGTGTGCCCCGAGTAGTCGGTGTCCATGAAGATCACCGGGTAGCCGTCGGGGTAGTCGTCGCTCTCGTAGCTGGTGGTGTAGGCGTAGCGGCCGGTGTCGGAGTCGAGGATCACCCACAGCAGGTACAGGTCGCTCGAAGTGGGCTGCTGCCAGCCTTGTTCGACCACCAGGGCCTGCCATGCGGCTTCCATGCCGGCGGCCGTGCGCTCGGCATCGCTCTGGGTGGCTTCGCCGTCGGCCCAGGCGATGGTGAAGTTCGCCGTGTCGAGGTGGTTGTCCATGCGCTCGCCGTAGATCGCCTTTTGCGTGCCCGGGGGCGTCTCCGATGGGCGCCCGGTCAGCTGGGGTGGGGGTACGAGCACCCGCGGATCGAAGGGTGCCACGCGGCCCTCGAGCACCTCGAACACCTCTCCCACCGAGGCGCCGCGCATCGGTGGCTCCGAAGCGTTCGCGGAACCCGCGAGCAGCACCAGCGCGGTCCCGAGCGCGATGAGTCCCTGTTCCATCATGCGCGGAGTATAGCCTCGGTCTTCGTCAGGGCGCATCCAGCTCCACCTCCACCAGCCGGATCTCGTCCTGCCAGTCCCCCGTGGTGTGGAAATAGCTCACGTACTCGTACCGACCGTCCTCGCGTTGGTGCTCCGGGTGGCCCAGAACGCAGTACAGCAGGTCGTCCTTCTCGAGCTGTTCCTCGGCCTCGAACAGGGTGACCTCGCGGGACCAGGGGCCCTCGAGTGCGGGGGCCGTGCGCATCCGCGCTTCGTCCGACAGGAGCCCGGCGTAGATGGCCACCCAGCGGCCGAGGTGGGAGTTGTAGTGAACGCTCATCTGGTTGTTGCCCTGAAAGAGCACGTCGGCGTCGGCGAAGTCCGAGGACCAGGCGCCGTCGGCGGTCAGGAAGCTCCAGGCGTCGCGGTCGAACACCTCGTCCAGGTCGGCGCGGGCCAGCCGGCAGCGCTTGAAGGCCTCGTCGGGGTGGTCGCAGCCAAAAGCGTAGAGCTTGTCGCTCTCGATGACCGCAGCATCGCCGAAGCTGCCCATGGACTCCTCGAAGAGCATGGTTGGGAACTCGGCGCCCTCGTTTGCCACCGGCCGAACGGGGCCCTCCTCGAGCACGGTCCACTCAGCCAGGCCGATGCCCACGCCGTAGAAGTTCCATTCCCCAGGCTCTCCGTAGATCTTCGTGTAGAACATCAGCGCTCGGTCCCGGTCATGGTCCACTACCATGTCCATGGGCCAGACAGCATAGCGGGCGCCGCAGGGTTGCTCGTCGCAGTCGTCGCCGGCGTGCGCGTCGTTGAACGAGGCTTCCTCGTCGGTGCGCGGTAGAATCTCCAGCGGCGCTCCCTGGCCGTCCTCGGCCTGCTCGAAGCCTACCAGCCCGTCGCTTGCGTCCAGGTCGGCGGTCCACGAGGCGGTGTTGTTGCGCCAGGACTCGCCGTCCTCGCCCTCTTGGGCCAAGATCGTGTCGCCGTAGAGCCAGACGGAGTGACCCTGGAACAGCTCGCTGTAGCCGCCATCGCGGCCGCTGATGGCCTCGGAGCGTTCGATGGGGCCCAGGTCGGTGGCGTCGAGCACCACCACTTCGGCGGCGGGGTGGCACGCGGGCAGGGCGAGGACGATGGCGAGCAGGGTGCGGTTCATGGTGGCTCCTCCTGCACCCTGAACACGTGAGTGGGTCGATGTGGGAACCGGGGTGGAACATCACTCGCCGGCTTCGAAGAACTCCTCCACGCCCAGGTACTGTAGCCGGTGGATGGTGGCCCAGCGCCACAGGAACAGCTCGGGCCAGGCCGCGATCTGGTCTTCGAGCCACTGGGCGTACCAGGCTACGGAGGCCCCGATCCACTCACCGGCCGGCTTGCTCTTCGTGCCGCCGCGGGCCGCGGGTGGCTGGCGTGCAGGGCCCAGGTGCAGGCTCCATCGACCTTCACCCCGAGGCAGCACGCAGCCGCAGACCAGGCTCGCCCCGGTCATCCAGGCCAGGCGGGGGGGGCCGGTGGGCAGGCGAGCGCGCCCGGCGGCCAGGGGCACCTCGATGGTGGACTCGCCCCAGAGGCCATCGCCGGGCATGACCAGCACCGAGCCCCTACCTAGGGTTCGAACGGCCTTTCTCAGGGCCTTGGGACCGGCTCCCGGACCGGTGGGGATGGTGCGCACCGGCAAGCGTTCACGGGCACGTTCCTCGTAACGTCGTAGGGCGCTGCCCGGACCGCCGGGCGCGGGGAGGAGCATGTCTACCAGGGTGGGGTTGACGGTTGCCTCCACGACGGGCAGCCCTCGCAGAGACAGGGTCAACCCGGCCAGGTGGTGGGGGCCGGCATGGGAGGTACAGAGCACCACACCCTGCCCTCGCCCCAGTGCGCTCTCGAGCAGGCCGAGCCCCTGGACCTCCACCGGGTCGCGCTGGAGCTGCTCGGAGAGACGATCCAGCAACAGCACCTCCAGCCAGCGCTCTAGCTCTGCGGCCACGGTGGCGTTCATCAGGACCCGCTCGGAGCGGTGGTCCAGGTCCAGCCCCATCCACTCTTTTGCGGCGTTGCGGAGGTGGAAACGCCGATCTCGGCGCAGCTGGGCCACCAGGGGGGCGCCCCGACGGGCGAGGTTCTCTACACGCCTCGGACCGCCATGTCGGACCAAGGGCCCGGCGAGGCTGACCACGGCATCCCAGAGCAGCTCCATCACGATCTCCGAAGCGTTCGACGCAGTGCCCGCGCGCCGCGCCAGGTCAGGGCGAGCCCCCGCGCCGGCGCGCCCTGCGACATGACCCTCGCCAGTCCCGGCCTGGAGAGCAGGCGCAGAGCGTGGGGAGACAGCCAGGTGTCGCGGGACATGGCGAGAAGCAGGTTGGTGTATCGGGGCTGTACTTGTTTGAAGGTCACATCGACATCCGGCGTGGCCCATCCCTCGGCGAGTGCCTTGTCGTGCAGAGGCGTGCCTTCCATCAGGCGCAGGGAGTTGAGCTCCAGGCGGTGGGGGCGGGGTAGGTCCGCCACCAGGCGCAGGGTCTGCAGCTCGTCCTCGAGGGTCTGGAAGGGCAGGTCCACCAGCAGATCGAAGCGCGGGGGGAGCAGGCGCTCGCCGTGGGCCGCGATGGCCTCGATGGCTTGGGGGATGCGGTGGTGCAGCGCGGTGCGGTCGAGGGTCTCTTGCACGCGCTCGCTGCCGCTCTGGATGCCCATCTTTACCCGGCACAGCCCCGCGTCCACCAGCAGGTCCAGGCGCTCCTTGCTCCAGGTGGCGGGGCTGCCCAGGCAGATGAAGGGCAGGCCGATCTCGTCGCGATATCGTCGGGCGAGGGCGCGCAGCCGAGGCAGCGGCCGAGCGGGGAAGTTGTCGTCTGCGAAGCCAAACCCGGTGAGGAAGGGGTAGGCTTCGCGGGCGCGGTGAAGCTCCGTCATGACCGAGTCTACCGAGCGCCAGCGCAGGGCCGGCCCCGGAACGGCTGCTCGCAGGGCTGTGGAGCCGCAGAAGGCACATCGATGGGGGCAGCCGCGAGAGGTGACGGTTTCGTAGGCCACGGTGCCCGTGTCTCGGGATGCCGGATTGTGGGACAGCTCGGCCTGCATGTCCTCCGTGGTGAGCATCCGCAGCCGTCCGTCGCGGAGCAGCCAGCCAGAGGCCCCCACCAGGGGTACGGTGTCCAGCAGGGCCGGTGCCACCGGTGCGCTGGGTTCGCCGGGCGGTGGCAGGACATTGGCGGGGTCTCGGCCGTGTAGCGACGCTTCGACCAGGTTTGCCATCCAGCCCTCGCCGTCTCCTCGGCAGACGTATTGGGCTACCTCGAGGGCCCGCTGGGGCCTGAGGGTGGGGTAGGGTCCACCCCAGGCCACCACGGCGCCTTGTTCCCGGAGCCAGCGGGAGAGGGCCGCTGCCCGGGGGGCGTCGACGGACAGCACGCTCAGGCCGACGACGGTGGCGCCGCTGGCGATTTCGGCGAGCTGCTTCCGCCACGGTCCGCCGGTGCCTTCGTGGCGGGCCGGGAGGTAGACCTGTGTGACGGTTGCGCACTGCCGCTGCAGGACCGCAGCGATGGTGCGCAGGCCGACGCAGGTCAGGTCGTCGGCCAGGGAGACCAGCACCACGCGGGCCCCGGCCAGGCGCTGGCTCGGCTCGACGGCCCACGTGGTCGGCATCAGACGTGCTCCCGGAAGGACTCACGGCGTAGGAAGAAGGCGTTGTATCGTTCGTCCACGATGCGAAGGTGCACGATGTTCAGCACCTGCCAGATGGTCATGATGGGTGTGGTCACGCCGTAGGCCACCACCATGAAGGGCGCGGCCAGAGGAGCCATGATCGCGAGGGCAAGCCCGGCATCCACCGCGAGGGCGAGGCAGGCGAGCAGCAAAAAGTTGGGGTGGAAGAAGGGAAAGCGGAGCCTGCGGTAGATGGGGTAGGCGCTGCCCATCGCGTGTCCCCAGGCGTCCAGGGGTGGCAGCGTTGGCTCCGGCTCGGGCGTGGCCTCGCCCTTGCCCCGGTCGAAGGTGCCCATGTGGACCGAGGTGATCACCGCCGTGACCAACACGGGGGCCAGGCGGAAATAGATCTGCGTGAGGGCGCCCAGGATGCCCAATGCCAGCAACCAGCCGCCGTACAGGCGCCAGGCTCCGATGGACATGCCCAGGAGGATGAAGGGGTCCACCGCGTAGCAGCCCGCCTGTTCGAGGTACCTGCCTCCCATGCTGGCCAGCTGGCGGTACCGCGCCAGTTCGCCGTCGACATAGTCCAGCACCAGGTAGGCCTGCAGCAAGACCAGGGCGAGGAGGCTCGTCCAGAGCGAGGGGACGCAGAGCACCGCACCTGCAGCGAAGCCGCAGACCAGTGAGATGACGGTGACCTGGTGGGGTGTCAGGCCCGTGCGAATGGCTTGCCGGGTGAGGTGGATGGAGAAGTAGCGGTAGAACCCATCGTGCCGCAGGGCGAAGCCCTTGATGGGATCCTGGCAGATGCGGCGCAGCTCGGCGGTGGAGGGCAGGGTGTCGGGGGCCGGGGTGGCCTCAGGCATGGTTCGTTCCTCTGGTTTCGTCGGTTCGACGCCGGAAGCGCTTGCGCAGCAGGTTCACCGTACGCCTATCGTCCTCGCCCAGGATCCAGACCTTGACCACGCCAACGTGTAGCGCGATGGCCAGCGCCAGCGCCGCCAGGCGCACGGGCAGGCTGGCATCGCTGGTCAGCAGGAAG
>CAZVHW010000053.1:0-20888 GCA_964626835.1 uncultured Enterobacterales bacterium | reverse complement strand
GCGTATCGAGACCCCCCGGTTGATCACGCCGGGCGGTCAGCGTAGCGCGCCAGCAGTCTTCTTTGGTCTGGAGCGGGGCGATCTCGGCCAGTCCCTGTACCGGGTGGACATGCGCGCCAAGACCCTCGAGATGTGGGGGCTGATCCTCGACTGCGTCGGCGACCTGTCCTTCACGCCGGAGGACGACCACACGCTGTTGGAGTGCTGGGAAGGTCGCTTGTCCTGGTCCGAGGTGCTCTACGCCGACGGGCGCTACATCCGTGTCAAGGCCAAGCGGGTCGAGGCCGTGCTTCCCGAGCGCCTCCTGGTGAGCGATCGTCTGACCACGTCGGCCACGGGCAAGGCCGGCAACCTCTGGGTGCTGCCCACGGTGCCGGAGGTCGAAGACGTCGAAGAATGACGTAGGGGAGGACCTTATTCCCGACTGCACTGGGAAACTCGGTCCCCACGACGCCCGATCCTCGTGTATGCTGCCAGGCGCTCCCACTTCCCCGGGTCCCATGCGCTTCGTCACCCTGATACCCGCGATTCTGCTCAGTGGCTGCATCGGCAACGACTACAGCGTCATCGAGTGGGACATGGTGGACGTCTTCTTCCAGAACCCCATGGAGAAGGTCGACATCCTGCTGGTCATCGACAACTCCCCTTCCATGGAGCCCCACCAGACCGAGCTGGGTCAGCACTTCGAGGCCTTCCTCACCTACTTCATCGAGGCCGATGTCAACTACCACATCGCGGCCATCACCACGGACGTCTTCAGCACCGATGCCGGGGCCATCCAGGGGGAGATCATCAACTCCAGCACGCCCGATGCCGAGGAAGTGTTCGCCGAGATCGTGGGGGTGAGCTCCGAAGGCAGCCCCCGCGAGATGGGCCTCGAGGCTGCCTATCTCTCCTTCATCGAGCCAACCCTGAGCGAGCGAAACTCAGGCTTCCTGAGAGATGACGCGGCGCTGTCCATCATCTTCGTGAGCAACGAAGAAGACGCCTCCTGGGATCCGGTCGCCGACTACATCAACGCCTACCGCAACGTGAAGGGCCAGCGGGAGCGCGCCATGTTCAATGCCTCCTCCCTCACCGTCATCGACTTCGACGCCTGCGAGGAAGAGCAAGCCGCCGTCTCCACGGCGGGTACCCGCTACGTCGATGTGTCCCAGCAGACCGGCGGCGTGGCGGGAGACCTGTGCGCGGTGGACTTCGAGGACGTGGTGGTGGACCTGTCCCTCAACTCCAGTCGGCTGTGGGACACCTTCTTCCTGACCACCAATCCGGATGCTGGCCAGATCGAGGTCACCGTCGATGAGGACGTGATCCCCTGCGAAGACGGACGCTGGCGCTACGAGCGGCAAGAGGACGAGGAGGGCGAGGATCGTCCCGCCATCGTCTTCGACCGGGAGCAGCTCCCACCATCGGGCAGCCAGGTGGTGGTTCGGTACTACCAAGGCGGTGGCGACACCGAGCTGTTCTGCATCGATGAGGAGACCGCGCGATGAGGATCGCAGGGTTCCTGCTTCTGCTTCTGCTGTCCCTGCTGGCTTGCGAGCCCAAGGAAGTTCCCGACTGCTACGATCACGGCGATTGCAAGGAGAACCAAGGCTGCCTCGAGGGGGCCTGCCGCTGGGTCGACTGCCTGGAAAACGCCAGTTGCATGCTCGAACAGTTCTGCGACACGGATAGCTACACCTGTGTGGAGGGGTGCCAAGGCGACGACGACTGTCTGTCGGGGGAGGCCTGCGACGTCGCCAGCCAGACCTGTGTCGCCGCCGGCTGCCGCGACACCGCGCTCGACTGTGAGTACGGCCAGATCTGTGATCCAGAGTCGGGCCGTTGCCAGGCCGATGAGCGAGCCCTCTGCGAGCCCTGTGACGCGCTGGGCGACGCCACCTGCCCGGACGACGGCATCTGCGTCATGGAGGTGAACCAGGATGCCTACTGCCAGTCCGACGAGGACTGCATGCCGGACGAGAGCTGTGACGAATTCGACGCGGGGAAGTTCTGCCATTCCGACCGTTGTCGCTTCGAGTGCGACGCCGAGGACAGCAACAGCTGCCCCCGCGGTTGGATGTGCCAGGTCACCCAGGGGCATCCCGAGACCGACACCTGCGCCGCCGCCTGCTACTGGCTCGAGCAGCAGGGGATCCTGGAGACCGGGGAGGAGTAGGGGGCGCGGCGGTCCCCAGGACATGAGACAATGTCCGCGGACCCTCTGAAAGTCGAGGGGGCCGGCCATGGAACGCTACGAGTACAAGTGCATCTCGATTTGGGGGGGTGGCGAGAAGACTTCACGGATCCTGAACGAGTACGGCCGGGACGGCTGGAGGCTCGTCACCGCGTGGTACGTCTGGCACTGGCTCGAGCGCAGGCTGCCCGAAGAGGCCTAGGGCGGCGATCAGAGCCCGAACAGCGCGCAGAAGGCCTGGCAGTCGGCGTCGGCGAAGGCCTCGGAGAAAGCGTCGTCCGGCTCGGCCTGGCACTCGGTGCGCTCTTCTTCCTTGTCCTCGCCGTCAATGGTCGCGAACAACTCCCGAACCTCGTACTTGCAGCTGGCCACGGCGTCGTCGGCGTCCGTGCAGTAGTGAACGACCCCTTCGGCCAGCAGCACGTCGCCGTCGCACTCGTCGCCCTCGAACTCACTGTCCTTGCAGGCTTGGTAGGCCACGTAGTCGTCCACGCAGTCCACGACGATGGAGCGGTCGCACAGCAGGCCGTCCTCGTCCATGCAGGCGTCCCAGAAGTCGTGGTCTTCTTCGCAAGCGTCGAGGCAGGGGGCGGCACCGTTGCAGGCGAGGGTCAGCAGTAGCGAGATGGATAGCAGGCGCATGGGAACGATTCCTGGTCGGATGTGAGGTGCTGGTAGCGTCGGATTGCAAGGGCGTAACTCGTCCGTGTTCCCCGTCGTTGGGTCGGAACCCACTCTCCTCCTCGCCTGGCATCTTCACCTGTCCTCGAGCCTCTTGCAGCGTCGGATGAAAGAAGCTGAGTCCGAGAAGCTCGCCGATCGTCACCAGCCCTAGCGCACCCCCCTCCCCAATCCGCACGGCATCACCACCACCTCCCTCACCACCCCACCCCCCATCGCCACCGCCAGCACGTGCTCCTCGGTGGGCTCGAACAGCTCGAAGCTCCACTCCCGAGGATCGTCGATCCCCTCCAAGAACGACACCCGCACCCCTGCGCCGTCCTCTTCGAACAGAGCCTTCTCCACGGGCAGCTCCAGCCCCAACCCGCGCGCCTTGGACCAAGCTTCCTTCAAAGTCCAGCGCGCGGTGAAGAACCGCCGATGCTCCGTCCCCGCCGTGGCGAACAGAGCCGCCATCTCCGCAGGGGCGAACACACGCTTGGCCACCAGGGCCGGGTCCCGTGCCGCGTCCAACCTCTCCACGTCTACGCCACAGCAGGGGTGGTCGCTCACCAGCACCGCGGTCAGGCCGCGGCTGTGGGACAAGCTGAAGAACAATCCCTCCACGGCGGGCGTCGCGATCCACGGACGCCCGTGCTCGTCGCGTCGGAATCGCCAGGCTTCCGGGGCCACGTCGGCGTAGCGGGACAGGCACAGCCGCAGGAAGGCATGGGCCAGCGTGGATCGTTCTCCGTCCACCGGGCGCATCAGCCGGGTTGCGCGTGCGCGGTCGTCCTCGTCGAGCAGAGACCACCAGCGATCGGCCAGCCCGGGTTCCGGCTCCGGATCGGTTCGCAGGAGCCAGACCTGCACGTGGGAAGCCAGGCTCGTCACCCCCGCACCACCGACAACGCCTCCTTGATGGCGTAGCGGGCCATGAAGCCGTTGCGTTCGCGGAAGGCCCAGGCCCCCAGGTCCGCCAGGTAGTGGGGCCGCAGGTACACCGTTCGTTTGGCCTGGAAGACCAGGCGCAGCAGGTCCTGTCGTTCGTTCATCCAGGGCAGGCGGATCCAGGGGATGTCGTCCCGCATCGCCGACCAGTCACCGACGAGGGTGCCGTCGGCTTTGGTCTGGTCGTAGACCGCGGTGCCTGCGTAGGGGCGCAGGGCGCCCAGGGCCACGGTGGTGGGCTTGATGTCTACGATGAGTCGGGTGGTCTCGCGGATGGTGTCGGGGGTCTCGCCCGGGAAGCCGAAGAACCAGGAGCCATGGCAAGCGAGTCCGGCTGCCTTGGTCAGCTCGCAGGCCCGGACCGTGTCCTCGACCGTGTGGCCTGCCCCTTCGAGGGCCGTGGCCAGATAGAGCAGGCCCAGGGGTGGGTAGGCCTTCCACTTGCGCTGGATTCGCTCCAGACCGGGGTCGCGGGGGTTGACGAGGACGACGCGCACGAGCTTGCTCTATCGCCACCTGATGGGGGCGGACAAGTGGCGCAGGGGAAGCCTGGCCGTGCGCTTGCGGAGGCTTCTGCGGGCATAGCACGGGGTGGCGAGCAGCATGGCCCCGGAAGGGCAGCGCTCGCGGCAGGCGTACCAGTACACGCAGCCCCCTCCGATGCGGGGCCCAGGGGACAGCTCGATGCAGTCCACGGGGCAGATCCGAGCGCACTCGCCGCGGGGAAGCGTGGAGGGGTCTGCGGGTGCTGGCCCGGCAGGACCCTTGTGCAAGGTCGAACCCTCGAGCCAAGCCGTTCCGGGCAGACCGCGGGGATCCTCACCGCTCTTCAGGGCTGCAGCATGGCGCCCCTGCCCGTGGTCGCAGCGGCGGGCCTGGTGTTGCTCCTGGTCTCGGCCCGGGTCCGCCGCTGGGTGCTGTGGCCCTTCGGGCGCCTGGGCAGCTGAGTGGCGAGCATCGCGGAGGGTGTGCTGGCCGCTTGGCGGGAGATCCCAGGTTAGGGCAAGGCCGGGTTGACCGTGTACGCTGTGGCTTACCAGTGCTCGAAGGTGCTGGTCCTCTTTCTGCTCTTCTCCGCTGTGGGTGTGGAGGTCCCTCCGGGTGCTCTCGTGTTGCTCACTGCGCTAGCCATGTTGACCACCAACACACCGGTGACCGTCAGCGGCATCGGCACCCGCGAGGCCTCGATCCTTCTGTTCTTCGCTCCCTTTGGCACACGTTCGGCGCTGCTTGCGGCTGCGGTGCTGTTCACCGCTTGCGAGGCCCTCGTGCCCGTGCTGGTGTCGTTGCCCTTCCTGCCGTCCTTCCTCGTGCGGCTCAGGAAGGCGGGTGACTGACTTGCGGAAGCTGTCGCTCGTCCTCGTCGTGGCTCTGGCCTCGCTGGTCGTGTTGGTGTGGTTGTTGGGCGCGCGCCTGCCGCTGTCCTCGGCGTGGGTCCGCGGCATCGACGTCTCCCATCACCAGGGCGAGATCGACTGGGAGGTCGTGGCAGGTGACGACGTGCACTTCGTCTGGATGAAGGCCACCGAGGGCGGCGATTGGACCGATCCGCGCTTCGAGGAGAACTGGAAGGGCGCCGGCGAGGTGGGCATCGATCGGGGGGCCTACCACTTCTTCACCTTCTGCCGGCCAGCCAGTGAGCAGGCGGCCCACTTCTTGGCGGTGGTCCCCCACGCCGAGGCCGATCTCGCGCCCGTCGTGGACGTGGAGTATGGCGGCAACTGCTCGAAGCGCCCTTCGACCTCGGAGCTGGGTGCGGAGCTGGCGGTGTTCATGGACGCGGTGCAGGTGGCCACGGGGAAACGACCTCTCGTCTACGTCACCGGCGGCCTCTACCGTGACCACCCAGCCCTCTTCCAGGCCGAGGACCTCTGGGTGCGCGCCATCTACCATGAGCCATCGCGAGAGGTTCCCTTGCCCGCAACGGTGTGGCAGTACTCCAACGTGGGGCGTGTGGACGGGATCGAGGGGCGCGTGGACCTGAACGTGAAGCGGCGCCGAGGGCTGGAGGGTTCGTGACGGGCAACCGCCATGCTCGCTGCACTGCGCTTGCTCCGCCGCCCCTGACCCGCCGAGCTATAGTCCCGGCGTGATGCAGGAGGCCCAAATTCGCGCAGTGCTCTTCGACAAGGACGGGACCTTGGTGGACTTCCAGGCGACCTGGGTGCCGGCCTACTGGTCGGCGGTCCTGGGACTGACCGAGGGAGACCGCGCGCTGGCCCGAGAGCTGCTCGAGGCCACCGGCCTGCGTTCGGGTCCGTCGGACCGCATCCTCCCGGACACCCCGCTGGCCTGTGGCACCACGGCCGAGGTCGTCGCAGCCTGGGCCACACACCTCGGGCGCCCATCCCTGGCAGAGCTGGGCCGGCGCTTGCTGGCCGAGCACAGCCGGGCCCCCACGGCGGTGGCCGGTCTGGATGCCGTCCTGGGTGGGCTGCACCAGCGCGGCTTCGTGCTGGGGGTGGCCACGATGGACGGCACCCAAGAAGCCCGCGAGGGGCTGCAGGCACTGGGTGTGCTGGAGCTGATGGACTTCGTCGTCGGCTTCGATGCGGGCGTCGGAGAGAAGCCCGGCCCGGGCATGGTCGAGGCCTTCGCGGCCGCGGCAGGGGTGCGCTGTGCCGAGATCGCCGTGGTGGGGGATGCCTCGCGAGACCTTCAGATGGCCCGGGCCGCGGGGGCGGGGCTGGCGGTCGGCGTCCTGACCGGACCGGCCTCCAGGGCTCACTTGGAACCCCACGCGGACGTGGTGATCGACAGCATCGCGCAGCTCGAGCGGGTGCTGGGATGCTGATCGCGCTGTGGGCGGTACCCCGCTCGGCCTCCACCGCGTTCGAGCGGATGTGCATCGAGCGCGGTGACCTGGAGGTGGTGCACGAGCCCTTCTCCCGCTGCTGGTACCTGGGACCCGACGCCCAGCACCCGCGCTACCAACCCGAGCGGCCCAACCCGGAGCACGCCTACCTGCCGGTGCGGGACTCCCTGCTCGCCGTCGCCGAGGGATCCCGCCCGGTCTTCTTCAAGGACATGGCCTACCACGTGGTGCCTTGGCACGAGCCCGCCTTCATGGCCCGCCTGCGGAGCGGCTTCCTGATCCGCCATCCCCGGCTGGTGCTGGCCTCCATGGCGCGCAAGATGCCCGACTTCACCCTGGTGGAGACGGGCTTTCCGGCCCTCGAGCGCCTCTTCCACCTCGAGCGGGAGCGCCTGGGCGAGGTCCCGCCGTTGGTGGACGCCGGCGCCCTGTGCACCGACCCTGCGGGCCAGATCGCCGCCTGGTGCGCAGCGATGGGGCTCCCCTTCCTGCCTGAGTCCCTGGACTGGCAGCCCGGCCTGCTGCCCCGGTGGCAGATCTGGGAGGAATGGCATCGAGACGTCGCCCGCACCACCGGCTTCGCCCCCCCACGGGACCCCGCCACCGCCGAGGTTCCCGCCGAACACACCGCTGCACTGGACATCTGCATGGATATCTACAACCGCCTGCTTCAATGGCGGATCGAGTCGTGAACACCCTAAAGGTCTGGCGATGGCGTGTGCTGGTGGCCACCTGGTGGTCCTACGCGGGCTTCTACTTCTGCCGCAAGACCTTCGGCATCCTGAAGGGACCCCTCAAGGAAGCCCTGCAGGTAGACGATCTGCAGCTCGCCCACGTCTGGACGGCCTACCTGGTGGCCTACATGCTGGGGCAGTTCCTCTCGGGCTGGCTGGGCTCGCGCGTGGCCTGCCGGCGTCTGCTGCTTGCGGGCATGGGCGTGTCGGCGTTGGCCAATCTGGGCTTTGGAGTCTCCGCCGAGCATGGCGCCTACTACGCCTTCCTGGCGCTGATGGTGCTCAACGGCTTCGCCCAGTCCACCGGTTGGCCAGGCAACATCGGGGTGCTGGCCCCCTGGTTCGGGAGGAAGGAGCGGGGGACCGTGATCGGTCTCTGGAGCACCTGCTACCAGTTCGGCAGCGTGGGGGCCAAGGCCTTCGCGGCCTTCATGTTCGGTTGGATGGGGCTGGCTTGGTCTTTCTGGGGGGCATCGTTGGTGCTGCTCGCCGTGTGGGGGTTGTTCTACCTGCTGCAGGTCGACCGCCCGGAAGACGCGGGGCTGCCCCCGGTGGAACAGGACGAGCCCGAAGAGCAGGCTCGAGCGGGCATCGGCGGGTGGTCCCCCGCCGTGATCCGCTCGGTGATGGTGATGGGAGCGGCATACTTCAGCTTCAAGTTCCTGCGCTACGCCTTGGATTCGTGGTCCGCCCTGGTGCTGGCGGAGCGCTTCGATCTCTCGGTCAGCACCGCGGGCTACCTGTCCACCGTCTTCGACGTGGTGGGCTTCATCAGCGTGGTCTTCGCGGGCTGGGCTACGGACCGCTTCTGGGCCGGGCGGCGGGCCCCGCTGACCTTCCTTTTGTCTCTGGGCATGGTGGCAGCCGCTGGCTTCCTGTGGGCCTTCGGGCTGCAGCACGTGCTCCTCTTCGCCGCTGGGCTGGCTTTGCTCGGCTTCACGTTGTTCGGGCCGGACTCGCTGTTGGCAGGGGTGGGGGCGATCGACGTCGGATCCGCCAGGGGGGCAGCTCTTGCCGCCGGCATCGTGAACGGTATGGGCTCGCTCGGGCCCATCGTCCAGGAAGAAGCCATCGGCTACCTGAAGGTTACCTGGGGCCTCGACGCGGTCTTCCAACTGCTGGTCTTCGTCGCCGCGCTAGGGGCGTGTGGGACGGGGCTGCTTTGGTGGTGGGGGCGGAGCGGGCGCAGCCAGTTCTGAGGGCGGACCCCGTCTGGTGGGATGACGCTCGTAGCTGCGGCCGGTTCGGCTATCCGACACACACCGGGATCCCGATGAACCCGAAAGCTCGACCCGGACAGAACCTGTCCGGGTCGGTGCTTCGCGCGAAATGCAGCGTGTTAGGTTCATTATGAAAGAACAGCGGGAGGTCGGATGCAGAACGCGCACCACCAGTTGGCCGAGGCTCTGGAGCTCGACAAACGGATCCTGGAGACCCACGCCCTGCTGTCTCGAGCCGGGCGAGATCTGGCCTTGCTCCTGGCCGAGATGGCAGACAGGAAGCACTTCCTGGACCTGGGCTACGCCAACCTGTGCCAGTACGCGCAGACCAAGCTGCAGATCGAGCCCCGCAAGACCCGCGGCCTCGTCCGCATCGGGCGCGCGCTGCCGGACTTGCCGGTGCTGGACCAGGCCTTCGCCTCGGGCGCGCTGTGTTGGACCAAAGCCCGCGAGTTGTTGGCCGTGATCGCGCCCGAGACCGAGGTGGAGTGGGTGGGGCTGGCCTGCCAGTCCACCAGCCGCGAGCTCGAACGTCTCGTGGCCGCACACCGTCCTGGTGAGCCTCCCAGCGGGGACAAGGCCAAGAAGGCCGGGCCCATCCGGCTGACCTTCTCCATGGAGCCGGTCGAGGCCGAGCAGGTCCGGACCCTGCTCGCTTCCGTTCGGGCCGCGGCGGGCGTGTCGCGCGAAGAGGTCGGGGACGGCGCGCTGCTGGCGCAGGTGGCTGCGAGGGTGCTGGAGGGCCTTGACAGCTCCGAGGCCCCCGTGGGCGAGCGCTTCCGCATCGTGATCGAGCACTGCCCCCGCTGCGGCCGGACCTCCACGCCGGAGGCCGAGGTCTCGGAGACCCACATGGGTCAAGCGTGCTGCGATACCGAGATCTTGGAGATGCGCGAAGGGCCCACGAGAGGTCACGTCTCGCGCACCATCCCGCCAGCCACGCGCCGGGCCGTGCTCCAGCGCGACCACCACCGCTGCCAGGTTCCGGGCTGCACCAACCGTCTCTGGCTGGACATCCACCACCTGAAGTACTTCCGGGACGGTGGTGGAAACGCCGAGGAGAACCTGCTCACCGTCTGTTGCACCCATCATCAGCTGGTTCACGACGGGCTGCTCGGCATCGAGCAGGAAGCGGAAGGGTTGGTGTTCCGGTTCGGAGACGGCAGGGTGGTGCGAACGACCCACGTGGGTCATCGCGAGCGTGGTCGTGCTCGGGTCAGGGCGCCAACCGCAACCGCAGCGGCGAGATGCCGCGGAGCACGCAGCCTGGAGCACCGAGAGGCCCGGCCCCGCGTTCCTCTCGAAAGGCGCCGTGGGCCGCCAGGCTCTCGTCAGGCGCGATCTCGACCCCCGGCGGCCGAGGTGGACGGGGGTGGGGCTCGAGCGGGACGAACGGGTCCGCCTGACTCAGCCCGGGGAGCAACCTGACTTCTGGATCCGTTTTCACTGGATCACTGTGCGTCGGTCCAGAAGGCTGGCTCGCTCGACCCGCAGAGAACCCCAGGAATCGGCGGCCCTCAACCCCTGGTCCGCTGGTGGTCCGAATGGAGCGGTCGGAGTGGCCGGTGGAGTCCAGGTCGTAGACGCGGACGCTGGCGCCGAAGAGGGAGCCTGTGCCCTCGCCTCCATGGCGTCGGCGCATGTCTCCTCCCTGGCTGTCAGCTTGGCATGGGGCGCTACCCCTCCCACCCCCGCACTCCAGGTGGAGCTGTGGCGGCCACCCCGTTGCGGCGGCCCCAGGGTGCAGGGATTAGCAGCAGGGGCAGGGTCAGCAGGACCCACAGGGGCGGGGTGTAGCCCCGGGGTCCCGCGTGTACAGCGATTCGGCAGGTTCTGCCAAGCACAAACGGGTGCATGCGGATCGGATTTGGACCGGCCTTGAGCCCCCGTTGAATGAGCTTTTTCACCGAATGGTGTGTCGGATCTTTCTGGACCACGGTGGAGAGGAACGCGTCGGGGAGTGTAGCCATAGATCTGCCAAGCGCGAGCCCGGCAGACCTGCATGGGGGAGCGAGGCAGCGGCGCCAGGCGCTCCACCTGCTCCGCCTTCACCAGGCTGGCCAGGACATCCCGAGTGCCTCCGCCAGCTCCCTCGTCGTCGCCTCGTCCCGGGCCTACAGGGCGTCGATGAGGGAGTTGGTGAAGCCATTGTGGAGGCTCGTGGCAGCTCACCGCGCGCTGCTAGTGCCGCCGCCCGGAAGTCCCTCGTGCCGCCGCCCGGAAGTCCCTAGCCAGGGACATCCGGGGGCACGCCTCCGAACCTCACCTGCAGCGCGCCATGGCCGACAACGGCCCGCTGAGCGGCGACTGACACGGCGCGATGACAACAGAACCGGTCCGAGTGCAAGGCTATCGCATCAGAACGAGGCTGAGTGCACGATTTCGAGCGCATGACGGCTCCTCGAGATGGCATCCAGCCGGATTCCAGGCAGGATTGACACTCCTGGCACTCCCGATCGTGCACTCAACCCGGTTCTCTTGTCGCGACGTTGCAAACACCGGCGTTCTCTTGTCATCATGCGGCCCAGCCAAGCAGGCCTCCCAGAGCGAGGCATGTCCTCGAGCGCCTCGAGAGAGCATTGCCCCCGAAACCGTCCAACCCACAGCCGAACGGTAGCTCGAGTCTTGTCCAGTTCCCGGGCGACTCCTGCGATGCCCCTGCGCTCGAAGACGACGCCGAGGACCATTTTCGCCCTCGTCACTCGCCGAGCCTGCTCGGTCTGTCGTCGGGCGATCGCTCTCAGCTCCTCTTCGGTACCGCTCCGCCACTGTAGGCCATCACCACGAAGCGCCAGCTCCGATCCGGGACCGCCATCCCCTAGGGAGGCTGCACCGATGACGACGTAGAGCTCTGGTTGGCAAAGGGGCGCAGACTTCCCTTGGGGTGGCGCGGGCCCATGCGATGCGACAATCGCACCAACGACGAGGGAGTAGGCCTGGCGAATGCCATGCAGCATGCGCCCTGATCACTCATTCTCATTGACTCGTCAAGTACTCGCTCTGTGGCTCAGGGTTCATGCGCGCCGATCCAGGCGGCCAGGCGCAGCAAGATCCGGCCTCAGTTCCCTGGCTAGAGACTTCCGGGCGCGTGCACTAGCGAGTGCCACCAGCGGTAGCGGGCGGAGGAGCATCTACCACTCACCCTCGGGATCCTGGAACATCAGGTTGCCGCCGAACCAGTGGGCGCCATCCTCGCTGCCCGAGGACACGTTCTGGGGAATTGCCAGGGCCGTGCCGCTGCCGTAGCGTCCTTCGATCCAGGTCACGGCGTCTGGCGTCTCGATCTGGGCGTTGTGGACGTAGTAGTCGAAGTTCGACGAGAAGGTCTGGCAGACCACGATGTAGTCGCCTGGAAGCAACGAGGTGGGCTCTACGCCGACCCAGCGGAAGCCGCCGTAGAGCGAGCTGTCCGCGCTGCCGGTCGAGGGCACGGCCTCCGAGAGGAGCAGGGAGCCCGTGGTGGTGTTCCACAGAGCGACCTCGGCGGTGCGGACCAGGCCGTCGCTCCCCAGATCGAACAGACCCAGGTCGGTCAGGGTGATCGGCTGCCGCAGCTCGAAGCGGTAGCCCAGGGTGAAGTCGCCGTAGTAGTGCCAGCTGTAGCTGCCCGTGATCTGGACGGCGGCGGCCGGGAAGGCTGGTGGGTCCTCGCCCAGCAGGGTGGCGGCGAAGCGTTGGCCCATGACGCGCAGGCCGGTGCCCTGGTAGTGCCAGCCGTCCGTGGGGTAGGTTCCCAGGTCCTCTGTTTCGAAGGCGAAGACGCGCTCGTCCGCGGCGGCGACCGCCTGCTGGGCGGCGCGCACGGTCTCGCGGTAGGCCGCCAGGTCGCGGCCGTCGATCAGGCCCAGGGAGAAGCGCAGGCCCTCGACCTCGACGTCCTCGCGCACGCGCTGGATGAAGCCGGCGAGGTTGTCCGCGTAGGCGTCGGCCCAGGGCTCGTAGGTGGCGTCGCTCTCCCCCTGCATCCAGATCATGCCGGCGATCTCGTACTCCACACCTTCGTCGTTCAGGGCCGCCAGGCCGTCGCGCACGGTCTGGAGCCAGACCTCGTAGCCTTCCCCCATGCTGGGATCGGCGTCGTCCACGCCTGGGTACCAGAACTCCGCCAGGTCGGTGCCTCCAACGCCGTGCTTGATCAGGAAGACGTCGCGGTCGGGCAGGGCATCGGCGATGGCACGTCCGAAGGCCACCTCGGGCCCCATGTAGCTGCCGTAGCCGTCCGAGTAGTCGCTGCTGGGCTGCAGTCCGCGCCAGGCGGGCCAGCCGGACCAGTAGATCCAGACGTCGTCTTGCTCGACCCGCTGCGAAGGGGGCAGCGCGTTGACCTGACCGATGCCGACCATGTTGGACTGGCCACCCAGCAGATAGACCAGGGCCGGCTGAGGCTCCAGGCCGGTGTCGGTGTCGGTGTCGGTGTCCGAGTCGGTGTCCGAGTCGGCATCTGCATCGCTGTCCGCGTCCGTGTCGGCGTCGGTGTCGGTGTCGGTGTCGGTGTCGCCCTCGGCCGAGGGCCAGCATTGCCCGTCGCGCTCGAGCGTGCCCGGGGCGCAGGTCAGGCCGTCGTCGCAGCCGTGCAAGACGATGAGGGCGAGGATTGTGGTGAACATGGACACCTCTCGGCCGAAAGGTAGCCCGATGTCGTGGTCCGGCGCAGCGGCACCAGGTCATGCAGGCGTTACGGTTCGTTCATGACCCGAATCGACCCCACCCTCGTCCTGTGTTCCGCCCTGCTGCTCACCGCCTGCGAGCCCGATCCCGAGGTGGCGGACACCGCCCTCGAGCGAGCCCCAGGCGAGGACAGCACCGTCACCGTGTTCGCCGAGGAGCACGTCTACTAGGGCGACGAGAACCGCCGCACGGTGGACGTCGAGGTCACCTTCCCCGACGAGACCACCACCTATGGCGCCATCAATGGTCGTTTTGCCCTGACCTGCCCAGACGGCGGCTGCGACTGGTGGGATCGATACGGCAGCTTCGGCGTCGTCTTCGATGCGGGCACCGAGGACGAGACCTATGTCGAACTGGATCGCTTCATCACGGCCTACCGGGTGGGGTTCTCGTGGGAAGCGGACCTGACGGACCTGCGCCCCTTGCTCACGGGTACCCAGACGATGCGTGTCTACATCGACACCTGGGTAGGGCCGGGACACGCCAACGGCTCGGGCTGGCTGTTCGATGCTGCCTTCGACTTCACGGGGGGTGAGCCCCCGAGCCCCGAACCCATCGCCAACCTGCCGGTCTGGGGCCACCAGACCTGGAACGCGGGGCTCCCCGATCAGCCCGTCGAGACGCAGGTGTTACCCCAGCAGGTCGAGCTTCCCGCATCCGCCACCGCGGCGACCTTCCGCTCCTTCCTCACGGGGCACGGCTGGGACAACAGCCAGAACTGCGCCGAGTTTTGCGCCAAGGAACACTTCTACGCGGTGGGCGGCGTGGAGTTCGGCCGCGAGGTCTGGCGCGACGACTGCGGCGACACCGTGACCGACGGTACCCAGCAGGGCACATGGACCTACAGCCGCGCGGGTTGGTGCCCCGGCGCGCAGGTGTTCCCGTGGGACACCGACGTGACAGCCCAGGTCGAGGCGGGCAGCACCACGGACGTCAGCTACCGGCTCGAGGACTTCGAGTGGTGGGGCGACGGCGACCAGCCCTACTACTACATGTCGGGCATGCTCATCGCCTATCGCTAGGCGCGTTCGGTCAGGATCGCGTCCCCCGGGCGCAGCTGCCCTCCGGTCACCACGCGGCAGAACACGCCGTCCTGGCGCATCACGAAGCGCTCCACCGGCCCGTGCAGCGAGCAGACCTCCCCGCGAGCTCGTTTGCTCGCCAGGGTGACCTCGAGGCGGACCTCGCCGATGACGAGGTGGTCGCCCTGCTGCAGGGAGGCGAGGTCGAGCCCCCGGGTGGTGACGTTCTCGGCGAAGCTGCCGGGGCCCATGTCGCACCCCTTTTCGGCGGCGATGTGCTCGATGACCTCGATGGGGAGCACGCTCACCTGCCGATCGTCCCGGCCTGCGCGCATGTCGCCCACCACGCCGTTCTCGTCCAGGACGATGACGCCTGGTTCCTTGTCCGTCGCGCCTTTGCCGTGCGTGACGCTGACCGCCAGGACCTCCGCTGTCTTGCTGCCCTTCATGGCTCCTCCGTCGCGGTTGTTCTCGGCGGCCAACCTAGCATCACCCCGTCTCCATCGAGGTCGGACCTGCGCCTTTTGTATCGCAGCGGGCGGTTCCTACGCTTGTCCGCGCCCCAACTGGAACACGAACCCCCGCAGCTTGCGCTCGTCGATGGGCTGGCCGTCGTCGTAGAAGAAGTAGCTCGGGATGTCGCGCAGGTGTCGTACGAGGGACTCGGAGACCAGGCCGTTGTCGCAGCCCCAGCAGGCGGTCAGGACCACGCCGTCCAGCTGGCCCTGGTCCCAGTGGTGCAGCACGGATCCCACGGCCAGCACGGTGCCTCCCATGGTGCCGCCGTCCAGCAATTCCTCGGTGCGCTCGAGGGCGGTGGCCACGGCGGGCATGGGCAGCCAAGGGTGCTCGCGCCGCACCAGCCCGTACAGCCTGCGCCGGGTGATGGCCATGTTGGCGAGGTAGAGCAGCTTCTGGGCGCGTTGGTCCCCTCGGCCGAAGACGAGCTGGGGCTGCACCCGGATCAGGTACTCGACGAAGTCGCAGCCAGGCTCGGCGATCGTGCGCACGCCGTGACGTGCGAGGGCCTGGTACAGCCCACCCGCCGCGATGTCGTTGCCCTTGGTGAGCAGGTCGCCCGAGACGAAGACGCTGCGGAGGGATGGAGCCGTGTTGTCGAACACCGCGTATGCGCCCGAGGCCCGCCGGACGATGTCGACGAGGCGTCGCCACTGCCCTGCCATGCGGGGCCATCCCAGCAGGTTGCCCGGCCAGGCCTGCTCCATCACGGCGAGCACTTCGGCGGCGAAGTCGTCGTAGAGTTGCAGCGAGCGGCCTGGCTCGGGCTCGGTGGCCAGGTGGTACAGGTAGAGCTGGCGCAGCATGTCCAGCGCGACCCAGCCCAGCCAGATGCGAAGCACCATGGCGGCGCCCCCTGCCAAGCGCAGGGACGTGACCGACACGCGGTCGTCCAAGCCCAGGCGGCGGAGGGTGATGCGGTCCTTGATGGGGAACGCTCCGGCTCGGCACATCTCGCCGGACAGCTGCACGAGTCGGGTCTCGCGGGTCGGGGGGTTTTCCTCGAGGTAGCGGCGGAACGCGCCCCAGATGAGCTGGTAGGAGATGCACTCCTTGCCGGAGCAGTCCTGCCGCCCCCAGGTGAAGCTGCCCTCGTCGAGCTCCGGTGCCGCCACCGCATCGTAGCCATAGGCGCGGTAGACCGCGGCGAACAGAGCGCCGAGGTAGTCCACCCCGCTCAAGAACACGTAGTGGACGTCGCGGCTCAGGTAGGGACCGGTGCGCGGTGTGCGCTCGACCCCCGCGAGGGCGGCGCTGTTGTCGCTCGTCGGCCCGCCCCCCGCCGCACGGTGCTGCCTCACCGACTGCAGGAAGGCCTGCAACCGGGTCACGAAGCCCGCCGCGCCGCCGTGGCCATCGCTCTCCAGCAGTGTGTGTGGGTAGCCTTCGAGGATGGACTGGAAGGTCTGCTCGTTGAACGAGCCTGGCCCGCAGCCGAAGCTGGTGATCAGTAGCGGGAACAGGTCCCCCCGCTCCCTCGCCGCGGCCGCGGCCCTGACGCTTCGGTTGGCGTCGGCCCAGTAGACCTTGGGCATGGCGGGGGTGCCCTCGGGGATGGTGTAGCAGTCGACGGGCACGGCCATGGCGCCACAGCGCCGGAGTAGGCGCGGGATGTCGGCGTTGATGGCGCGATCGTGGACCACGTGCAGGGAGCCGCAGACCAGCACGATGGGCAGGTCGTGCTCCCGTGCGAACGCGATGGCCTCGGCTCCCAGCTGTGCCAGCTGGGCCTCGTAGGAGCGCTGGGCTTCGGCTGCGGCCTTCCAGGCTTCCTTCAGCCCCGCCGGATCCCGGTCGAGCGCTCGGACCAGGTCCGTCAGTGGGGACGCGAGGGAATGATGCTCCAGCCCCTGCTGGAACGACAGCCGTGGGCGCACCACCCGCGTTTCCTTTCCTCGCGAGCGCAGCTCCTGCTCGACGATCTCCGGCATGGCGTGTTGGCTGATGCAGCTCTGCCCTCCCCGCCCCTCGCGGTCGGCGAGCCCCATCACCTTGGGGAAGAGCAGGATCTCGAGTTTCGTGTCACAGAGGGCGTGGGCGATCTTGGACGGACCGCAGGTGTCGAAGGCGTTGCAGAGCAGCTCACCGCGCGCCAGGCTGCCGGCGTCCGAGGCCAGCAGCACCGGCTGGCAGCCCAGCTCTCGCGTGAGTGTGGCGAAGAAGGGGAGGTAGACACCGAGCGCGCCGGTCATGGGGAGGCCGATGGCACGGCCCTCCCCTTCGCCAAAGTGGCTCTCGACGAGTGCCCGGCGGGCCTCGAAGGGGTTGGGGGCGCCGTGGGGCAGCTTGGGGCGCGTGGCCGTGGCCAGTTCGTACTTGGGACAGGCGCCGCCGCTGAGAATCTGCTGCTCGGCGTCCCCCGCGCGCACGGTTGTGCGCTGGATGGGGCAGAGCGTCTGGCAGTCGGCGTCGCGGCAGGCGAACTCCGACCGGGCGGTGACCTCTGCCTCCAGCAGGGATCGCACGGGCAGGGGATCCGCAGCCAGCAGCGTGTCGGCCCCCAGCGCCTGCAGCGCGCAGAGACCGATGCCCCAGGCTCCCATGGCCCCGGGATTCGGTGGGACCACGACGTCCCGCCCGGTGACCGCGGCGAGGGTCCAGGCCAGGGAGGGGTTGGTGGCGGGCTTGCCCTGGAAGAAGATGCGCGCGCCCAGCCGACGCTGGCCCATGACCCTGTTGAGGTAGTTGTGGATGATCGAGTACTGCAGGCCGGCGAAGAGGTCCCCGAGATCGAAGCCGTCCTCGAGGGCCTGGGTGCCGGCATCGGCCATGTAGACGGTGCACATCTGCCCGAGGTCCGGAGGCCGCGCGGCCCGGCTGGCCATGTCGGTCAGCTCGTCCAGGTCCGTGACGTCGTACAGGCGAGCCTGCTCCTCCAGGAAGGAGCCCGTGCCCGCGCTGCAGGCCTTGTTCATGTCGCTCTCGACGATGCGACCACCGCTGACCTGGACGAACTTGGCGTCCTGGCCCCCGATCTCGATGATGCTGAGGTCCGCGCCCGCGTCGGGGTCGCAGCGGATGGCTGCGGTGGCGTGGGCCACGATCTCGTTGAGGACGACCACACGCTCGGGATCGGGCAGCACGGCCCGCAGCACGGTGGCCACCGCTTCGCGCCCCGAGCCGGTCAGTCCTACGGCGCGGATGTCGGGTTGGCCCCGCTCGAGGATGGCGGCGATCAAGCGCTGTGCGGCTCCCAGCGGGTCGCCTCGGGTGCGGTCGTAGACATCGAACAGCAGGTCACCGGTCTCGAGGTCGGTGATGGCGGCCTTGGCGCCGGTGGAGCCCAGGTCCAGGCCCAGCAAGGCCGGGCGCTGCGGCCAGTCGTCGCGCGTGGGAGGAGGCTCTTGGCGCCGTACCTTGGAGCGGTGCGCGCTGGCCGGCTCGAGGATCTCGAACCGTTCCTTGCGCTTGCTGATCAGGGAGAGGGGATCTTCGGGGAGGGCGGCCTCGGAGGCGGGAACACGCTCGGCCACCAGCGAGGCGGCGCCCATGGCCTCGAAGCACAGGGGCCAGGGGGGAAGCTCGACGCTGCGGCCCAGCCGTTCCTCGAGGGCCGTGCGTAGCGAGACGATGCGCGAACAGCCGCCCACGAGCAGGACGGGGCCTTCCACGCCCGTGCGAGCCAACAGGGCCGAGGCGTTGCGGGCCACCGACTCGAAGAAGCCCCGGAAGAGCGCAGCGGCGGGCACGCCGGAGTTGGCGTGGTGGGTCATCTCGCTCTTGGCGAAGACCGAGCAACGTGCCGTGATGGGTCGGCTTCGCTCGGCGCTCGTGGCCAGGGTGTCGGCCTGCTCGATGGTCAAGCCGAAGCGGGCGGTCATGCGCTGGATGGTCTCGCCCGTTCCGGAGGAGCACTTGTCGTTTTCGAGGTAGCGCCAGTGGACGCGGCCTTCGTGGGGGCTGCGGGCCAGCGCCGCGTAGCCACGGCCACCCACGCTGAGCAGGTTCACCGATGGGGGCAGCTCGGGCAGCAAGCCCAACGCGGCCTCGAGGCAGGCCTGCTCGGGCAGCACCCGCACGGGTGCGGTCAGCGGGTCGGCGTACACGCCTGTCGCGGCCAGTGCGGCGCAGTCGGCCACGCGTTGCTCTCGGTACCAGCGCGCGAACAGCTCGAGAGGCTTACCCTCGTGGGGGATGCTCGAGGAGTGCTCCACCTCCAGGGAACCGTCGCCGTCCGAGCGCGCGATGACGAAGGAAGCGGACACCTTGCCGAGGTCGCAGGCCGCGACACGTCGTTCCATGGGATTCTCCGTGCTTGGCTGGTCTCAGCCCTTAGTCCCCGAAGTGGCTCGTCTCCACGCTGGTGACCTCTTCGCCCTGCATCGTGACGATCCAGATGTCGCCGAAGTCACCCGAGCCGATGCTGACGGATTCTTCGACCCCCAGGGCGTTCACGAAGTCGGGGATGGTCCACGAGTGTCCACAGTGGAGCACCTGTTCGTGCTGGTGCTCGGCGATGATGTGGGCGGCCAGGTCGTATTCCGGGTCGATGTCGGTGACCATGTCGAGTCCGTGGTCGTCGGCCGTGGGCTGGCAGGTCTCCTGGGTGCGGTTGTAGTCGGTGGCGTAGACCGCCACCAAGGGTACGTCGGCCATGACGGGGACGAGGGCCTCGGCGCGTTGTTGACCTTCTTCGGTCAGGTGCGGATCGTGGCCTTCGTCCTTCTCGGCGTGGCGCACCACCCAGGCGACCAAGGGAGTGGTGTCGGTGTCCGCATCGCCGTCGGCGTCGGCATCCGTGTCCACGTCGGTGTCGGTGTCGGTGTCCCCGTCGGGGGGGGAGCTGTCGTCAGGCGTGGGCCCGTCCGAAGAGGGCTCGCAGCCGCACGGGCCGAGCAGGACGGCGCAGGGGACGAAGAGGCGGATCGCGGTGATGGAGAACAGTCTCATGGCGGAGAGAATAACATCCTCCGCAGACGCTCAATCCTCGCCGTTGGCGAGCAGACCGGCCTTGATGGCGGAGACCTCCACCGCCTCGATCAGGGCGATGGGCAGGCCCCGTTCCTCGAGCTTGGTGATGCCGTCGATGGTGCACCCCCCCGGCGTGGTGACCTGGTCCCGCAGTGCCGCGGGGTGCTGCCCGCTCTCGAGGACCAGATCGGCCGCGCCACGGAGCACCTGGGCGGCCATTATGCGGGAGATGTCGCGGGGCAGGCCGCGCTTGACCCCGCCCAGGGAGAGGGCTTCGATGACCTCGAGGGCGAACGCCGGGCCACAGCCAGCCAGGCCCGTGCAGGAGTCCATGTGGCGCTCGTCCAGACGCACCACGCGGCCCACGGGTTCGAAGATGCGCTCGGCCTCTTCGACGTGAACCGTGGTTGCGTGGCGCCCCCGGCAGAGGGCGGTCATGGACGAGCGCACCACCGCCGCGATGTTGGGCGTGGCTCTCACCACGGGGAGGTTGCGTCCCAGCCAGCCCTCGATGGCGGAGGTGGGCACACCGGTGACGATGGAGATGATCAGGGTGTCGGGTTCGATGGCATCCGCGATGTCGCGCACCACCTCTCCGGCTTCGGAGGGGTGCACCGCCAGCAGCAGGATGTTGGCGCCGCGCACTGCGTCGCGGTTGTCGGTGGTCATGCGGAACGAGCTGGAGGCGTTCCGTTCGATGGTGCGCTGGTGCCGCGCCGTGACGACGACGTGCCCAGGCTCGCAGACGCCCGCCGCGATCATGCCGTCGATGAGGGCGGCACCCATCTTGCCCAGGCCTCCGATGACCGCAATTCCTGTCCAGTTCATCGTGTTCTCCATCCAGCGGCAGAGCGCGCTGCGGTCGCTCGATATCGCAGTAGGCGGCTGTGTACCGGCCCCGTGGCCGAAAAAAGTGGTGGGGCCGCGGCGAGGCTCACCATGTTCCGGCCGTCATTCCCCCCAGGCGAGCAGCGCGTCGGGCCCTTCGAGGGCTCCCTGATGCGATGGCACCAGCCACTGGATGTCACCCTCGCGGCCCTCGAGGCGCCGTGCCAGCGCGCGCAGCGAGGCCATGCCAGCCTCGCGATCGGCGGAGAAGACCGGCGGCGGGCCGGCCAGCTTGTCGTCGCTCGTGGATGCCGCGGCGTCGCCCAAGAGCAGCACGCCGCGGACCAAGAAGGCGGCGCTGCCCAGGCTGTGACCTGGGAC
>CAZVHW010000052.1:449-20971 GCA_964626835.1 uncultured Enterobacterales bacterium | reverse complement strand
TGGCATCCACGGCGCCAGACCCGTCGACCGACCCGTCGCAGTCGTTGTCCACGCCGTCGCAGACCTCGGAGGCGCCGGGATTGATGGCGGCATCCGCATCGTCACAGTCTGTGCTGGTGTCGTACCCATCACCATCAGAGTCCACGATGGTGATCGTGTCCGACCCGTCGCAGTCCTGGTCTATCCCGTCGTCGGGAATGTCCGTGGCGCCAGGGTTGATACCGGCATTGCCGTCGTTGCAGTCGGTGTCGTCGGCGACATAGCCGGTGGGCTGCGAACATGCCGAGCTGATGGCGGCCGCATCACCGTACCCGTCGCCATCGGAGTCCTCGTACCAATCGGCGGCATCGACCGCGCTCGACCCATCGACCGAGCCATCGCAGTCGTTGTCCACGCTGTCGCAGACCTCGGTGGCCCCGGGATTGATGGCGGCATCCGCGTCGTCGCAGTCGGTGGTGTTGTCGTAGCCATCGCCATCTGCATCCACGACACTGGCGGCGTCGGAGCCGTCGCAGTCCTGGTCGATGCCATCGTCGACGATGTCGGTCGCGGCCGGGTTGATGGCCGCGTCCGTGTCGTCACAGTCGGAGTTGTCGTCGACGTAGCCGCTGGGCGCGGAGCAGTCGGTGAGCGCCGTGCCAGAGGCATCGCCATAGCCGTCGCTGTCGCTGTCCGCGTACCAGTCGGTGGCGTCGGTCGCGCTCACATCGACCGAGCCATCACAGTCGTTGTCCACCCCATCGCAGAGCTCGCTGGCCCCCGGGTTGATGGCCGCATCGCTGTCGTCACAGTCGTCTCCACCCCAGTCCGAGTCGTCGTATCCGTCGCCATCGGCGTCGATGTCGGCCGGCGGACAGGTCTCGTTGTCTTCGCCCGGTGTCCCCAGGTCGCCATCACCAAACGCGGTGGCAGCCGCGCACCAGAAAGAAGCGTCGTCGTTGGAAGATGCGTCCCAGGAAGACGGGTCGAGGGCAAGCGCCACGCCAGACGTGATGTCCCAGTCGGAGTCGAAGACCACGGCGTCGATGATCTCCACGCCGTTGTCCAGGTAGATCACGTCGCCCGTGTTGCCGAAGACGAATCCGCTGTAGACGTAGTCCACGGGCGCACCGCCGTTTAGGCTGGTGTCACCCTCGCGCCCCAGGACGACCAAGCTCTCCGCGCCGACCACGAGTGAATCTTCGATGGTGAACGCTTCGGAACTCTCGTCGTAGACCTCCAGACCCACCAGGTCGACAGCGGTTCCGGTCGCGTTGTAGACCTCGAACCACTCGCCGTATTGGTCGACCACCGCGCTGGAATCGGCCATGACCTCGGTGACCACGAGATCGCCCGACACCAGATCACCGACGCCGGGTAGAGCGTCGTCGCCATCGCAATCCTGGTCGATGCCGTCGAGGGGAGTGTCCTCCGCGCCAGGGTAGATCGTGGCGTCCCCATCATCGCAGTCGTCGCCACCGTCAGCATCGGCGATGAACCCATCGCCATCGTCATCATTTCCCACCGTGGCCACACCCTGCTCGGCTGGATCGTACGGATCACTGGGCGAGGACCCCTCGAGGTCGCAGTAGACCCAGGTGGCGTCCTCATCGACCGAGAAACGGAACGCGTAGGCGAAGACGCCAGCCGACGCCATGGTCGGCTCGGACGCGTATTCGTCGTAGATGTCGATGTCGGCGCTGAACGTGGCGGCTTCCCACGCCCACCCATCGGGATCGGTGGAGGGATCGCTGTCCAGCTCGCCGTAGCCAAACTGGCTCGAGATGACCTCGCTGCCACTCCCCGTTTCCGTATGGTCGGGGACGTTGACCAGGCCGTAGACAGGGCCCGCGGCGAGACCAGGGGTGGCGGTCAGCTCGCCCGGTCGATCGAGGCTGCACCACTCGATCTCGGCAGATGGGAGGGAGGTGTCCGTGTCGGAGTCCGCGTCGGCATCCGTGTCGGCGTCCGTGTCGGCGTCCGTGTCGGTGTCCGTGTCACCTTCGGGTAGGCTGTCGCCGGTGTCGCCCTTGGGACAACCGAGGAAGACCAAGGATGGGATTAGGAAAACGAGCCACGAGAGATGCGTGTACATAAGGCCTGCCCCTCTGGGGTTTCCCTTATTCGTAGACCGTTCTGCCGAACACCGCCATCCCAAACTCCCCTACTCGACATACCCCAAGGCACGTAGCTCCTCGGTGGTATCCGGATGCCGCGCCCGACCACCAGGCGTCCACGATCCTGGAAAGCTCCAGCTGACACGCGCCGCCTGCTCCTCCCCGAGCGCCTCACCGCCCGTGACGGGCCGATACAACGCCCAAGGCGTCGGAATGGCCACACCCTGGTCGCTCTCGGTGCTGCCCTGGGGCCAGATCACCTCGCCGCTACCCGCCGAGAGCGTAGCGTGGGCCACCAGCGGCCCCATGGATTCGGTCAGTCCGTCGAGCTGGATCCACGCCGTGGTGGCCAGAACGGGCGCCGCCACGAGCTCGAAGCCCCCATCTCGAGCCTGTAACTCGACCAACTCGGCTGCTGGTTCGACCCGCACGAGCAGGGCTTGGCCCGGAAAGTCGAAGGCCAGGCGGATGGGACCGCCATCCGGAGGCCGGGGCGCGAGGTCCACCCGCAGGGCACTGGACCCGGTGGTGGCCAAGTGCTGGAAGGTGGCCCAGGCGCTGCGGGCCAGATCGGGATGCCCAGAAGAATCCAGGGCGGTCAGTTCGCCGGGATCGGCGCCGAGGTCGAACACCTCCGCGACCGGGGTCTCGGTCGCATAGCCGAGGTTCCAGGCGGTCTTGTACCCCTCGATCACCGTGGCGGCGCGCGCCGGACCGTAGATGGTGCCAGCGGAGAGTCGGACACGCTCACTCGGTATCGCCTGCCCCCTCAACACCGGCAGCAGCGAGACACCCACCGGTGTGGAGAGCGGCTCGAGACCCGCCACGTCGAGCACGGTGTGCGCGACATCGATGAGGCTGACCGGTTCGTGGCGCCGACCCGTGGACCAGTCACCCCCAGCCGGCGGGCGAACGAGCAGCGGGACACGGATCACTTCCTGGAACAAGGTGTGACCGTGCTCGTAGCCACCGTGATCCCAGAACTCCTCGCCGTGGTCTGCCGTGAAGAAGAGCCAAGGCTCGCGGCCTATCGCGCTGTCCGTGAGGAGGTCCAAGGCTTGCGCCGTGACGTGATCGGCGTACTCCACCTCGCCCCGATAGTAGGCTGCGGCCCGAGCCTTCAGGTCATCCGTCCACAGCTCGGAGTCCCGGGGTACCTTCAGGCAATCCCGCGGGTTCTCCGGCTGGCCCAGGGCCTCGAAGTGAGGAGCGGAGATCCCGTCGCGGTAACAATAGTCCAGGTGAGGCCCCATGAGGTGGACGTAGACGAAACGGGGCTGGCGCGGATCACTGGCGGCGATGAGCTCGCCGAGGTCCGCAGCCACCTCCGCGTCGGAGCTCGCACGGAACAGGTCGAAGCCCCGCTCGAGTCGATCCGGGGGCTCGAGGATGGGATTGTTCACGAGCGCGAGCGTGCGGTAGCCCGCCGCCTGCAGGCGTTCGGTGATGGTGGGCACGTCATCCGGGAAGCGCACCCCCCTGCCTTCCGGGCGCAGCTCGCCCATGGTCAGGTAGGTCCCGGTGAGCAGAGCGTAGACCGATTCCTTGGTCCAGGACGACGGAGCCAGCGCGTCGTCGAACCACGCCGCCTGGTCCGACCACGCCACCAGGTTCGCCGTCCGCACCGGCGATCCCTCGAGCATGCCCACGTGGTCGCCGCGCATGGTGTCGACTACCACGAGGAGCAGGTCGGGACGCTGGGGGGCGAGGTCCCCCGCCACCACGTGTACGTCCCCAAATGCCCCTTGAAAGGAGCTGCAGCCAGACATGGTGTCCCCCGGCTGGCCCACGCCGAAGCGTAGCGAAACGCGCTGACCCTCCCAACGCGACAGATCGCTGGAACCCCAGTTCCAGTACTCGTGCCAGTCCACCCGCTGCACCGGTTCTCCAAATACGCGAACGCTGGGGCCGGAGGGCACGACGGGCTGGACGTCCACCGTGAACGGGTGTCCGTGAAGGCAGCGGCGGTGCTCGCTGCCCGGATCGGTGACAACGTATGCAAAACGCAGCCAAGGCTCGCCCCGGGGCACATCCACTTCGACCTGGCGGAGCTGGGCAGGGGACACCAGTGCGCCATCGGCCAAGAGGTGATCGCGAGAAACACGCGGATCTTCCACCGCGGTGGTTGCCAGCTCTCGGCCGGCCCGCACGACCACGAGGGGGCGCGGGCCCACCGCAGGTTCTTCGGCCCCCAGGTCTGGAGGTCCATCGCACGACAGCCCCAGGGCGAGCAGCGGGAGCAAGCGGAGACGCATGGGCGAAGCCCGGGAGAAGGTCGTGGCAATCGTAATCCAGGATCACCCCGCGTGGCGCCCAGCGAGGCTCGGCATTGGGTTACAATCGTGGGATACCCCACGCCGCCCTCCCCCACCCCGAGGCCACGTCCATGGCGCAGCTCGCGACCAAAAAACCGAGCCCGAAGAGTCCTTTGTCGGCAAGTTCCTGGTCCTGTTGGACGCACCGCGCGAGCTGTGGATCATCTACATCGCGAAGCTGCTGGAGATCGTCAGCTACGGCCTGATGATGTCCACCGTCACGCTATGGCTCTCCTCCGAAACCAGCCCCCGAAAGGACACACCATGAACGAGCAAGTCCGAATCGAGGATCCCGAGCAACGCGAGCAGGCACTGGAGCTGGCCCGCGACCTGCTCACGTTCCTGGACCAGAGCCCCTGCAACCTGTTCGCCGTGGCCGCCCTCGAGGACAGGCTCCTTGCCGCCGGCTTCCAGCCCCTGCTCGAGGGCGAAGCCTGGCAGCTCGAGCCAGGCGGAAAGTACTACGTGCAGCGCCACGGGACCGCGGTCGTCGCCTTCGTCGTAGGGCAACAACCGCCGTCCATGGCCGGCTATCGAATGGTAGGCGCTCACACGGACAGTCCCGGTTTCAAGCTCAAGCCCAACCCGGAGACCGTGCACAAGGGCGTGGTTTGGCTCGGCGTCGAGGTCTACGGCGGGCCGCTCCTGGCTACCTGGACCGACCGAGACCTGGGCCTCTGCGGTCGCGTATTGGTCGACGAGTGCGGCAGGATCACCACCCATCTGTACCGCTCTGGAGCGGTCGTCTGCCTGCCCAACATCGCCATCCACCAAAACCGGGAAGCCAACGACAAAGGGCTCAAGCTCAACCCCCAGACCCAGATCACGCCCATCCTGGGCAGCACGGCCGAAGGTCTGCCCGAGGAAGGCGCGGTGCGCTGGATGCTGGCCAAGGCCTTGGAGCTCCCGGCTGAGTCCATCCTGGACTTCGACCTGTTCCTCTACGACACCCAGCGGGCCTCCTTCGCCGGCGCCGGTGGCGAGCTGATGCGCTCCGGCCGCTTCGATGATCTAGGCATGTGTCACGCCGCCCTCACCGCTCTGGTGGGAGGTGCCGAGCAGGCACGCGATGCCACGCGCATGGCGGTGTTCGTCGACGCAGAAGAGGTCGGCAGCGAGACCCCGCAGGGTGCCCGCTCCACCCTGCTCCCCCACAGCCTCGAGCGCATCGCCATTGCACTGGGCGACGACCGACAAGGCTACCTCGCCTCCCTCGCCCACGGCGTCATGGTCTCGGCCGACAATGCCCACGCCCTGCACCCCGGCTACAAGGACAAGCAGGACGCCAACCACGCTCCCGTGCTCAACGGCGGTCCGGTCATCAAGGCCCACGCCAGCCGCAAGTACGCCACCGATGGCTACTCTGCGGCGGTCTTCGAGCTCGCATGTCGGGAAGCGGATGTGCCATTCCAGCGCTTCGTCAACCGGTCCGACGTTCGCTCTGGGGGCACCATCGGCTCGATGACCGCGGCCCAGCTGGGCATCCCCATCGTAGATGTGGGCGCTGCCCAGTGGGGCATGCACTCGGTCCGCGAAACCGCAGGCACCTGGGACCACTGGTACATGGCCCGCGCCATGGCCGCGTTCTACCTGGGGTAGCACTCGAAGGGCCTACCCCCGAGGCCGAAGCCCCGGGGGCCGTCACCTCAGTCGGTCACGAAGGTCAGCTCCACCTCGTACCAGGCCGGTCCGCCTTGGGGGTTGTCGTTCCACTCGATGGTCAGCTCGTAGTCGTTGTCCCACGAAGGGTACTCCACGATGCTGACCTCACCGCGACCCTCGAGCACTTCCAGCTCGATGTCGGCCTCGGCGTAGGGCACCAGCACCTCGTGGGGCGGCTGGCTGACGAACATGGACGACTCACAGCCGCAGTCGCGATTCTCCCCTTGCTCGGGCCACTGCGGATACCACTCCCACTCCTCCTGGAGGTACGTCGGCCGGGCCGGCTCGGAGTCGGGATCGCCCGGGCCGAAGTAGAAATGCATGCCCGGGGCCGCGTAGTCGTCGTGGTGGTAATAGGCGTAGTAGGTCCCGATCACCATGCTGCTCCGCCCGTCGATCTCGTTGCGGATGTGCAGCTTGTGGACGGTGGGCTCCGGTTCTTCCTCGTACTGCCGCCAGACACCTACGAAGCGCCCACGCCCTTCCTCGGCGCCGACGTGGTAGGTCCCGGCGATCTCCTCGACGATCTGCCGATCACCGTGAGTCCAGGTCCCGTTGAAACCGCCGCTGCCACCGACCGCAGGCCAATGCACGCCCTCCAGCGAGCCATGCATGGCCGGATCGGGGCCCAGAACCTGCCCTTCGAGGTATCCGCCCGGCTGGCTCGGGTGATCCGCCCATAGACCGTCGAGGCGCCCATGGGTCTCCTGGTCGAAGCCCAGGTAGCGACCGTAGAATACGCCGACGTCGTCGCTCCAGGTGGGATCCCCCTGGCCGTATGCTCCCCACATGAAGCCCAGAGCGGGCGGGCCGTGCTTGCCACCCACGTCAAACTCGATGCAGCTTGGCAGGTCTTCCAGCCAGTCGCAGAACAGGGCCTCCAGGCTCCGTTGGTCCCCGTCCTCGAGGGCCACCTCGGCGGCCGCGGCCACCTGATCCACCTCATGCATGTCCGGGGCACACCCCGCCATCGTCGCGCCCACCACCGCAGGTAGCAGACAGATCCATCGTGTCGTTCTCATAGCTTCCTCCTTCGGCAACCCGGCTGCCTCCCACCATGTCTGGAGACCCGTGGCTTTGCGTCCCAGCCTCGCGGCTGGTTTGCCTTTGTCGGGGGGGCACCATGCTCTCCCGCATCATGCTCATCGGCACGAACGGGCGCACCCTCCCAGTCAAGAACAAGTGAGGAGGTTGTGGACGCCTTCGACGCGGTGGGAGACCACGCCCGAGGAAGGACTATGTGGGTGTCGGGCGGCCGCGGAGCCTACCCGCAGACCTCATCGGTCTTTGCCGAGCGGCACTTGACCCCGCACGCTACTTTTTGTTGTTGTTGCGGGGCTTGGTGAAGTCGCCGAACAGCACCTGCAACTCTGCGCCGATCTGGGGGTAGAAGGACCATCCGAAGCCGCTCTCGTACTCTTGCTCGTAGGTGGTGCCGTCGGTCGCCAGCTGATCGATGGTCAGCGTCTGATGCCCAGGGATGTTCACGTTGAGAAAGAACAGTCCCTGAACCGCCCAGCTCTTGTTCCGGGTGATGGCACCAACCTCGATCCGGAGGGGGTAGTAGGGCACGCGCAGGTGTTCGCCTTCATCACCCCGCCAGTTCGCGAGGCCGACGCCCAGACCTCCCCCGAAGAACAAGTCGAGGGCGTCCATGTTCGAGACCTTGGCGTACTTGAGGATCAGATGGGAGTCGTTGTAGCTCTCACCGAGCCCAAACCCGCCGCTGGCCGCCAGCCGATTGGTCTTGTCGGCCCAGTACAGCCCCTCGAGACCCAAAATCACGTCACCGCGCACCTTCTCGATGGTGGTGTCGTCTTCGATCTTGACCTTTTCACCCGTCTCTTCATCGTTCTCGTCCAGCCCGTCGAAGCTCGGGAAGCTGGCGGGATAGGCACCGGGAATCACGATGGTGCCGATCCGCGGGCCGACACCGTACATGTAGTGACCGCTGCCGGCGAGAGCGTCCGGTGGACAGGCCAAGATCCAGAGCAGGACAGTCAGGCCGAGGGGGGCTTGGAGGCGCATGGAGTCGCTCCGTTTCTGGCACCCCAGACTGGACGGTGGGCCAGGGGCTGCGGGTGAGGTCCGGTCATCATACGGCAGAGGCAGCGTCGCAGCTACCACCCCCAAAGACACCGCAGAAGGCTCCCGCTGTCACACCCCCCCCCCGCACCGTCCCTTCGCATCGCCTCGTCCCTCGAGCTGGTGGGCCGACTGGGTACCCATCTCATCCTGGGTGTCGTGCTTGGCCTGTTTCTGCTCGACCTGGGGCCCTACCTCGACGGGGATGAATTCTCCGGCGCGGGCCTGCTGGCTGGGAGCGTGCTGGGGGCCATGGTGCTACCGCCTGGAGTGGCCTGCTGGCTGGCTGGCCGCAAGATGCGCCGCGAGCGAAACGACGCCTCCATGCTCTCGCCCCGCACCACGGCGGTCCTGGGCATCCTGATCCTGGTCATGGGTGTGGGAATTGCCACACACCTGGGCTTACCCACGCCCTAGTCAGGACACCGGCGGCCATCCCGTCACAGACGGCGTGGCCGCGCCCGTCGAGGCTCCCGTTGGCCCCACACCGCCCGGGATGACTCGAGGTAGAATTAGAGATAGGATCGGTATTATCGTTTTCGATGGTATGTGTTACCTTCCGCGGAAATCCCCTACCGCTGCAACATATAAGTCATGCTCCCCTCCGCGCTGCGAGCCGCCATGGACGAGCTAGGCGTGCCGGCACCTGACTGCCGCCGCGTATTGCTGGTCGACGACGAGCAAGGAAACCTGGACGTCTTGGAGGCGGTGCTCGAGGACGACTGGGACCTGTTGACCGCCAGCGGGGGCAGCGAGGCCCTGGCCCTGCTGAAGGAACACGGTCCCGTGGATCTGCTCATCGCCGACCAGCGCATGCCAGGCATGACGGGGATCGAACTCTTGGGCCAGGTCGCCCACGATCACCCCGCAACCATGCGCATCGTACTCACCGGCTACACCGACGTGGAGCCCATGCTCGCCGCCGCCAACCAGGGCTTGGTGTACCGGTTTCTTCTCAAGCCCTTCGACCCCATCGAGATGCAGGCGTCGGTCGCCGATGCGCTCCAGGTCAAGTCCTGCGCCGCCGCGCTACTCGAGCTGGTGACCGCCTTGGACCGCCGCCGCCATCAGCTCGAGCTCAACACCATCCGACTGGCCGAGGCACGCCAGCAACTGCTGGCCGAGGAGCGGCTCAACACCCTGGGAGCACTGGTGACCGAAGTCGCCAGGGAACTCCAGTCCCAGAGTGCCAGCCTCTCCCTGCTTCTGGGCCTGGTCCGGCAGACCGTGCAGGAGCGCGACGTTCTGACCGCGGCGGAGCACGCCTGGGCAGGCCTCGGTGCGCTCCGGGAGCTGCTCCACCAAGTGCGAGACTACACCCAGGCGGCCACGGTCGCCCCCCGCTACGAGCCGGTTCACCCGAAGAGCCTGCTGTCTGGCGCGATGGAGCTCTTCCTCATGGAGGAGCTGGGGCATCGGTGCCCCGTGCACGCGAGCACCGCACCCAAGCTGGCAGCCCTCTACCTCGACAAAGCGCGTATGCAGCAGGCACTCCTGGCCTTGCTCAGAAACGCCGCCCGCGCGAGCGAACCCGGCGCACCGATCCACCTCTCGGCGACGTGGGTGGAGGACGGTGCGATCTTGCTCGAGGTGTGAGACCAAGGCAAGGGCATGGCGCCCGAAGAGCTCCGCGATGCACGCCAGCCCTTCTATCAGGGCTTCGGCTCGACAGGAATCGGCCTCGGCCTCGAGATCGCGGTCCTGGGGGCAGCCGTCCATCACGGCCAGCTGATCCTCGACAGCACCCCGGGGGAAGGTACCAGGGCGGGCATCCTGCTTCCGCAACAGCTGGTTAACGGGGGCCCACGTGGCGACTGAGTCCCTCGATCTGGTTCGCGACTTCCTGGAGCTGCACAACCTGGTGGTGCGCGTGTGGTTGTCACCGGGCGCCACGTCCCTGAAGGCCGACGGGCTGCTCCGAGCTTTGCCCCAGGGAGCCGAGGTGCTCCACGTCGCCCAGGGGGCCCCTCCACCGTCCGTAGGCCCCGCGATCCTTCTGCTCACCGCCGACGAGCTCACCGGGCCCGACAGGAAACCGCTGCTGGACCTCGCCACGGTCGCCTGGCCCGGCCGCCCCGTGATCTGTGGAGGGACCCGGGACAAGGACGTGCTGCTCGACGCCATCAACGCGTGGCGAGTCTTCCATCTGCTCCCGGCCAAGCCCTCCATCGACGAGCTGGCTGACGCCCTGATCCGGGCCCACCGAGCCAGCGCCCTCGAGCACGCGGCAAACGAGTGCGCCGACCAGTTGAAGCAGGAGTGCAGCAAGCTTCGAGCGGTGCTCGAGGAGCTGGGCGTCACTCGCGACAAGCTCCTCCACGCCGAACGCGTGACCACCGTGGGGGGGTTCCACCGCGCTCTGGGAGCCCGCCTGTTGCAACACCTCGAGGGGCTGCAAGCCCTCGGGCGTGCCCTCGCATCCTTGCCGGTCGATCCCCGCCGCAACGAGCTGCTCGAGTTCACCGTTCAGTCCATCCGATCCATCGAGATCCTGCTGGCCGACCTGCTTGCCAAGGCTGCGCGCGCTGATCCTGGCGACAACGGAACCTCGTCAGCACACGCCCAAGGCGATGAACGTGGGAGTCCACCGTGAACGGCGAGTCCCACAAGAACGGGCCAGCCAAGCTCGGGGCAATCTCACCGCCAGCGCCGGACGATGAGGCGCCCTCCATCTCTCCTGTCTACCTGGACGACCTCCCCCCCACGCCCTACCCCAATTTCCGTGCGGAGCGTCTGCGACCGACCGATCTCGGGCACATGCGGGTGGAGGTCCTGGTGGGAATGCCCACTGGAAAACACGCCTGCGACCTGCACGACGTGTCGACGAGCGGTGTGGCCTTCGAGTGGCCACACACAGCGCAGCTCGCCCCGGGGAAGCGCCTGACAGACCTGGCCGTACTCATCGAACGCCACGAGGTCTACCGAGGCGGCGGCATGGTCCGCTCCGTGCGCAACGTCGAAGGTCGTACGGTCGTTGGCGCGTCCTTCCTCGACTCGCCCATGAACATGGACGACGTCCGCCAGCTGCGCGCGGTGCGCGAGCGGCGCTCGGATCCCAGGCTGGTCATCCGGCCGGCCGAACAACCATGGTATTGCGGCAACGACCGCGTCCACGGCTTCGAGGCCCTGGTGGCCGAGCTGTACCTCTTCCTACGCGAGGCGGAGGCCCGCTTCAGCTCCCTGGAGCGCGAACTACCCTGGCACGTGCTCCACGGTGAGAAGGTGACCCCCGCCCGCAAGGCACTCATCGAACAACTCGAGGAGGGATTCGTACCGGCATTCGTCGATTACGCGCGGCGTATCGACGCCGCACTGCGCGCAGCCCCGCCGAATCACGGGGACAACATGAAGGCCTTCTCACGCGCCCTGCTGCACGACACGTTCATGACCTCACCACTCATGAACCGCTGTCTGTCCAAGCCCCTGGGCTACCCGGGTGACTACGTGGTGATGCGCTATCTGTACGCGGACAAGTTCGAGGGCTCCAGCCTGATGGCAAAGGCCGTCCACCTGGGCGGTGTCTCCACCGACGCCTGCGACGCCGTGCGCGCCCGCAAGGACCTGGTGTTCCAGACCATCTGTGACCTGGTCCACGACCGAATGCGACAAGGCCGACGCACGCGGATTGTCTCCATCGCCGCTGGCCCTGCCCAAGAGATCGTCGAGCTGCTCGAGCGCAAGCCCAAGCTGGCAGACACGGTGGACGTGCTGTTGTTCGACCAGGACCGGGACGCCCTCGAGTACGTCAACAACCGCATCGGTACCTACATGGCCCGGACCGGTAGCACCATGAACGTGCAGCTCCGCCACGACACCATCCGGCGCTTATTGGACGACGAGCGCATCTTCGAGGCCTACGGGCCCGTGGACCTGGTCTTCTCCTCCGGCCTGTTCGACTACCTGCGCTTCCACACAGGCGTGAGGCTCATCCGCAACCTCCACCGCATCCTCGCTCCCGACGGCCAGCTCTTGGTGGGCAACATCGTCCCCGAGCAGCCCACCCGTTGGATCTTCGACCACCACCTGGACTGGTTCCTGGAGTACCGCAGCCGCGAGGAGCTGCTGGCCATGGGCGAAGCTGCCTCGAGCCGCGGCCAAGTCACCATCGTCGAAGAGACCAGCGGCTACAACCCCTTCGTCCGTCTGACCGGGAGCTAGAGAGCATGGTCGAGAGGGACCTCGAGGGACGCTGGCAGGCATGGCTGACGGAGCACAACCGACGCAGTGCCTGGGTCGTCCTGGGCCTGACCGGGACCTGCTACCCCCTCTTCGGGATCCTGGATTGGCTGGTCGCACCCCCCGAGTGGCTCTGGCTGCTCTGGGGTAGCCGCGGCGTCGTGTTCGTCTGCACCGTGGTTGTCTTCCTGCTGACGCGCCGCCCGGTCTTCGAGCGGCACGCGGTGGCCCTCACCACGGCCTTCATGATCGTGGTCGCGGGTGGCATCGCGGTGATGATCTTCGTGATGGGCGGGCTGGGCTCGGTCTACACCCCAGGCCTCATCCTGGTCTCCATCGCGGTCACGATCTTCCTGTGGCCACCAAGGGTGGCGATGTTCTTCCAGGGCTCGCTGTTGGCGATGTTCCTGCTGCCCAACCTCCACCAGTTCGACGCCTCGATGATCGAGGCGACGGTCCTGAACCTCTTCTTCCTGGTCTTCGCCACGTTCTTCATGACGGCGTCCCAGATGTTCGGCTACCAGGGTCGAAAGGCGGAGTTCACGGCCCAGGTGAAGCTCGAGCGAACGACCGCCAACCTCGAAGAGGCCCACGAGGAGCTCAAGCGCCTCGACCGGTTCAAGTCCCAGTTCTTCGCCAACATCACCCACGAGCTGAAGACGCCGCTGGCCATGGTGCTCGCCTCGGTGGAGCTGATCGCCGCCGAGGACATGGGGCCCCTCACCGAACAGCAGCGCACCACCTTGGAGGGGATCTTCCACAACGGCCTCAAGCTGCTGCGCATGATCGGCGACATCCTTGACCTGTCCAAGCTCGACGAGTCCCGCGTCCGCCTACGCATTCAGGACCAGGACGTGATCTGCTACATGGAGCAGCTGATCCAGCAGGTCGAGCCCCTGGTGCATCGCAAGGGTATCCAGCTGGCGCTCGAGACAGACCTCGACAGCTGTACCTTGTGCTGGGACAGCGAGAGAATGGAGCGCGTGTTCGTCAACCTGCTCTCCAACGCGGCCAAGTTCACCCCCGACGGGGGAAACATCACGGTGTCCGTCACGCAGGATGCAGACGAGGTTCTGGTCTGCGTCGCCGACTCCGGGCCGGGCTTTCCCGCAGATCAGGCCGAGGCGGTCTTCGAGCGCTTCTACCAGGTGGACATGGCGGCGACGCGAAAACACGGAGGCAGCGGGATTGGCTTGGCCCTGGCCCGCGAGTTCGTAGGCCTGCACGGAGGACGCATCTGGGCCGAGTCCGCGGTCGACGAGGGGGCGCGGTTCTTCGTTCGCCTGAAGACCGGACGGGACCACTTCGCCCCGGAGGTCCTCGACCGACGCAGTGCCCGGCGCGCCGTCCACGGAAACCGCCGCTCCGGAGACCAGGGCCTCTCCGAATGGACCGGCATGCTCTCGGAGCGCGCGGACTACCGACTCCTGCAGATCGCCGACGCCACCGAGCGACGGGTGGTCGCGCGACACCCACACCAGGAACGGCGGCAACACTCCGTGCTGGTGGTCGACGACACGCCGGACATCTTGAGGGCCGTCCACCTCACGCTCCACGCATATTTCCGTGTCTACACCGCGAAGGACGGCCTCGAAGGTCTCCAACTGGCGAACGAGATCTTGCCCAGCCTGGTCATCACCGACCTGATGATGCCAGGCATCGATGGACACGAGCTGGTGCGCCGCCTGAGGGCCGGACCGGCCACCAAACAGATCCCCATCATCATGCTCAGCGCTCGAGGGAGGACCTCGGACCGTGTCGCAGGCTTGGACGCAGGCGCAAACTCCTACCTCGCCAAGCCCTTTTCACCCCACGAGCTCCGGGCGGCCGTCAACGCGTTGCTCAACGTGCAGGACATCCAGTCCGAGGTCCAGCTGGAGCGCCGCATGGATGCGTTGGAGACCATGGCGGCGGGCCTGGCGCACGAGTTCAACAACGCGCTCAACCAGATCCGCCCGGCCCTGTCCATGGTCCGCACGGACAGCGACAGCTTGTCGGCACTGCTGTCGGACATCGGCACCGACGCCGCGACCCCGGATGGGATCTCCCGCGCGGGGAAGCTCGCCACGCGCATCGGCCGGCTCCAGGATCGCGCCTCGACCGGGGCCGAACGGATCGCGAGCACGGTCAAGCTCATGGGTCACTACGCCACCGAGGGCAAGGAACGCACAACCCGGCCCCACGACGTCTTCGAGTCCGTTCGAGAGGTCCTGACCATCGTGCGTCCCCCCATCGGCCAAGAGATGGCCATCGGGACCCACCTCGAAGGCTACGGCGTGATCCCCTGTGTGCCGGAGGAGATCCACCAACTGATCACCAACATGCTGAGCAATGCCTTCCATGCCGTCCCGGCCGACAGCGGTCGCGTGGAGGTGAGCGGGCAGCGCTTCGGCGACCGGTTGATCATCAGGATCTCGGACAACGGCCCCGGGGTTCCGGAACAGATCAGAGACCGAATCTTCCACCCCTTCTTCACCACCAAGGCGCCGGGGCGCGGGACGGGGTTGGGGTTGAACATCGCCTGGCGTATCGCCGAGGGGCACGCGGGTACCCTCCGGCTGATCGACGGCCCCCTTCCGGGTGCCTGCTTCGAGCTGGCCCTTCCCCTGGAACAGAGCGAGAACGAATCCAGCACCGACCAAGCGGCCACGGAGGAGTGAGGAACATGCCCGAAAGCAGTCCCAGCAAGCACGCCGAGGACCCGATCCGCCTCCTGGCTCTGGACGACCAGGCAGCAACCCTACAAGCCTACCGTTGGGTGTTTGGATCGCCGGCTGTCTGGAGCGCGCCGAACGCGGAGCAAGGCTCACCCGAAGAAGGCGTCCGTGCCAGAAACGGGGCGTTCGAGCTGCTGACCTGCGAACACGGAGCCGACGCCATCGCCGCGGTCCAGCAAGGCCTGGCCGAAGAACGTCCGTTCACGGTCCTCTTCATCTCACCCTTGCTGGGCACAGGCGAGGACGGCGTCGCCACGGCCGTAGCCATCCGCGCCGCGGATCCCGACATCAACATCGTCGTGGTGGCCAGCCCCGGAGAGCTGCGCCCCGAGCGCTTCGAGCAGAGCATCGAGCCTCCAGAAAAGCTGCTGTACTTTCCCAAGCCCTTCCAGCCCCACGTGCTGAGACACCTCGCCTCCACCCTGGGGGCCAAGTGGCGCGCCGAGCAACAGCTGCAGCATTCCCACAAGCAGCTCGAGGACCAGGTCAAGGAGCGGACGCAGGAGTTGCGAGTCGTCAACCAGCTGCTCATCCACGACATCTCGCGCCGCGAGGAGGTCGAAGCAGCCCTGGTCGAGAGCCGCGAGCGCTACGCCCTGGCGGCCCGGGCAGCCAACGACGCCCTCTGGGACTGGGACATCCTCGAAGATCGTCTGTACCTGTCCGAGCGCTGGTTCCTGATGCTGGGCCTCGAGCCAGATAGACACCCTGACCAACCCGGAGCACTGGTTCGAGCGCGCCCACCCAGAAGACCGCCAGCCCCTGCGATGGGCCATCCAGGAGCACCTGGACGGCGGCGAGGACCACTTCGAGTTCGAGCATCGCCTGCGCGCCGCGGACGGTTCCTACCGCTGGGTCCTCTGCCGGGGCCTGGTGGTGCGTGACGACTCCAGCCTCCCCCTGCGCTTCGTAGGCTCGATGTCCGACATCACGGCCCGCAAGGACGCCGAAGCCCGCCTGGTGCACGACGCGCTGCACGATGCGCTGACCGGCCTGCCCAACCGCGTGCTGTTCATGGAGCGGCTCAGACATGCCATCCAGGTGGCCCGCCGCAACCCGGGAATGAGCTCCGCCCTGATCTTCCTGGATCTCGACAACTTCAAGGTCGTCAACGACAGCATGGGCCACTGGGCAGGGGACGAGCTGCTGCGGGCCGTGGCCGGCCGCATTGAGCGCTGCCTGCGTGGGACGGATCTGTTGGCCCGCTTCGGTACCGAGAAGTCCCTGGCTCGTTTCGGCGGTGATGAGTTCACCATCCTGCTGGTGGGCATGCGCGACAACGACGCCGCGGTGCGAGTGGCACGGCGAATCCTCGAGGAGCTGGACAAACCCTTCCGCTTCCGCGGCCAAGAGGTCTACACCTCGGCCAGTGCGGACATCGCCTTCGTCGACAGCAGCAGCGACGATCCCTCGAAGCTGCTCCGAAACGCCGACATCGCCATGTACAGGGCCAAGGCCGAAGGCCGGGCAGGGTACGCCATCTTCGACAAGATGATGCACGAGAGCGCGGTGGAACGGCTCGAGCTGGAAACGGCTCTGAGGCAGGCCGTCCAAGGTCAACAGCTCCACCTGCAGTACCAACCCGTGGTCCGACTGGGGGGCGGCAGCATCATCGGCTTCGAGGCGCTGGTGCGCTGGAACCACCCGGTCCGGGGGTTGAACCCTCCCTCCGACTTCGTACCACTGGCCGAGGAGACCGGACTCATCAACCCCATCGGCAGCTGGGTGCTGCACGAGGCCTGCACCCAAATGTCCGCCTGGCGACGCGCCTTCCCGCAGCGGGACCTGTACATGGCGGTCAACATCTCGAGCCGACAGTTCGCCCACCAAGACCTGGCGCAGCAGGTCCGCGAGACCCTGGAGGGGACCGAGCTCGAGCCCCGCAACCTCAAGCTCGAGATCACCGAGAGCGTGCTGCTCGAAAACGACGAGACCTTCCGCGGCACCCTCGAAGATCTGATCAATCTCGGCGTGGCCCTCCACATGGACGACTTCGGTACTGGCTACTCCTCCTTGAGCTACCTGCACCGCTTCCCCTTCGAGGCCCTCAAGATCGATCGTTCCTTCGTCAACGCCATGGGGACCGATAGCCGCGGCATCGAGCTGGTTTGCTCGATAGTCAAGCTGGCTCGCGCCCTGGGTATGCAGACAACGGCCGAGGGAGTGGAGACGAACCAGCAGCGCCTGTGGCTGCAAGAGCGCAAGTGCCAGCACGCCCAGGGCTACCTCTTCTCCCGTCCTCTGGACGCCGCCGCCGCCCGCCGCCTCATCGACAGAGGCCCCACCTGGTCCTGACGCTACTCGTCTGCGAGCCAGATCTCGCCCTCTCCAGGAGCCAGCGTGCGCGGCTCGCCCTCGACGCCAGCCGCACCCGTCAGCAGCTCCCGACCGCCAGGTGAGGCCAGGACGACCTCGCCGTCACCGAGATTGAGCAAGGCTGTGGAACGGGGCCCTACGCGCCAAACCAGGGGGACCCGGTCATCGGGGACCTGCCGCTCCGCAACGGGCCCCAGATCATGTCCGGATGGATAACGAAGCGCCGCGAAGGGGCGCACTTCCTGGCCTCGCAGGGGAATGGCCTCACGGGACAGCTCGAGCGCCAGCTGGGCGTCCGTCAAGGCACCCAGATCGTCCCCAGCTAGCCACAAACCACCGGATACCAGCTGGGCCACCACGGCACCCCGAGCGAGCACGTCGTCGTAGGGCTCCCGCACCATGAGCACGTCGGGATCGTTCCACCACCACCGGCCATTCATCCAGGCCCGACCCGCAGTCGCCCGGGCCTGCCAGCGCAGGTACGCCGGCTCGGGATCGGGATCCCATCCGTAGGCGATATCCGCACCGGTGCGGTAGCCGTCGGCGAAGCCCACGGAGGGCAGCATGGGCGCACCGCAGGCGAGGATGAAGGTCCCCTCCCCCGCCCCCTGGCGCAACACTTCCAGACCCCGCGCGTAGGCCTCGAGCCCGCTGACCTGATGGTAGCGGAGACCAGGCTGCGCCCCGGCATACAGGAAGTCCAGCTTCAGATAGGTCCAGCCCTCGGCCACACGGGCGGCGATGACGCCCTCCAGCCAGGCCGACGCGTCGGGATGTGTGACGTCAATGACGGCGTAGTCGCCGGTGCCATCGTTGCCGAAGGCCAGCTCGGCGCCGGCGCCGTCGAGCACCCACCAGTCGTCGTGCTCGAGATACGCAGCGGACTCGCGACTGACGTAGAAGGGTGCCATCCAGAGACCCGGCTGCAGGCCCGCAGCCTGAATGTCGGATGCCAGCGCGGCCATGCCCGCAGGGAACTTCTCGTTTGCGGTCCACTCGCCCCACATCTGCTGCCAGCCGTCGTCCACCTGGACCAGACCGACCGGGGCGTGCTCGCCGGAGGCGTTCAGCTCGGCAACCACCCGGAGGTTCGACCGCACGTCTTCCTCGGTGACCTCGGCGTAGTAGCTGTACCAGGAGGACCAGCCCACCGTGTCCAGGACAGGAAGCTCCCGTGGGGCGGTGTGCCCCGACACCGCCTCGGCGTAGCGAGTCCACAGCTCGTGGGCATCGTCATCGACCGCCAGCCAGACGGGTGGGAGCTCCAGCATCTCGCCCGGAGCCAGCTCGTACACCTCGTCGAAGCCGCCCCATACGCCCCAAAACTCACCACTGTCGCTCGCCGCAGTGTAGAAAGGGACCGAGTCGGCCGACAGCACGCCCACAAGCACCGAGGCCCCATCCGCCCGTCCCAGCAGGCCGGCCCACCAGGAGCTCGACGCGGTGTCCTGCAGGAACGAAGTCGTGACCCCCGCCCCACCCACCTTGGGCAACGCCTCCCCGTCCAGGGTCACCTCGGAGGCCTCGAGTACCCCCGCCCACGACCAACTCTGGTACCCCTGCCGCCACCAGCGGAGGGGTTCGGTGCCCCCGATCTCGACCTGGCCCTCGAGCGACAGGGCTCGCAGCGTGGCCCCACCTTCACCCGCAGCGACCGTGACCATCACCGCGTTGCCCTCCAGCACCAAGCTGACGGCCAGCTCCCCCTCGCCCACCGCGCGAGGTTCGAGCACGAGGGAGGCGCAGCCCCCAGCCTCGAGCTCGATCTCACTGCCAACGAGCGCCAACTCGCCCCGCGAGCCACAGGCCTGGGTCGCAGTGTCGGCGCGCTGGGGGTCGCAACCGAGCGCGAGCAACAGGACAGCCAGGGCGCGACGGGTCACGGAGAGCTCCAGGGCGAGCAGGAATCAGGGCCTGTCTATCCCGTGGACGAAAATCAGCGGGAGCGGAGACGTCGAGGTGGCGGGCGTAGCCATCGCGATCAGCGGCACGGTGGAGCGCAGCTAGACGCTGATCGTGGCGGAGTAGCGCGGCGGCAGCCGCCCATCACCTGCTAGTCTCGCGACAAGGGGACACGGAACGTGACCACGGCCCCGCCGTCAGGTGAGTTCCGGGCGGTGACGCGACCCCCGTGCTGCTCCACGATCCGCCGGGCGATGGCCAAGCCGAGGCCTCGCTGACCGGCCCGCCCACCCGCCTGCTCACCGCGCTCGAAGATCCTGTCCTCGCCGCCCGCAGGGAGGCCCATGCCTCGGTCCCGCACCCGACAGCAGGCCATGCCCCGCTCACCCGCCACGCTCACTCCCACCGTGCGGCCTCTGGGGCTGTGGCGGACAGCGTTGACCACGATGTTGGACACGACCCGCGACAGTGCCAGTGCGTCCCCCTCCACCTCGAGCCCTGGCTCGAGGTCCAGCCCCAGGAGCACGCCAGCTTGACGCGCCGCGGGTTCTTCGAGCATCACGGTGCGAGCGACGATGTCCGACAAGTCCATGGATCGGCGTACCAAGCTGCCAGCGTCGAGCAGGGCGCTGGAGAGGTCCTGCAGCCGCTGGGATGCCTGGAGGATGCGCTGCAGGTGTTGGTGACCTGCAGCATCCCGAGGCAGCGCCGCTTGGATCTCGCCAGCCAGGATGGAGATGGATGCGGCCGGACTGCGCATGTCGTGGGCGATCTCGGCCGCTTCCTCGGCCTGTCGGGACAGCAACGACAGGTGTTCGGCCGTGGACACGGCCACGGCCGCGTAGGCTGCGAGAGCCCGAAGCAGCTGCACCGCAGCCCCGGGTTCGAGCGGGCTGGTCCGACGGCTGTCCACGTAGATGGCACCCAAGGTGCGCTCCCCCTCCACCATGGGGACGCACATGACCGAACCCAGGTCGAGGTTGAGCACGCTGATGGCGTCCCTCAAGTCGGAGCGCTCGGAGATGTCGGCCGCGATGACCTCCTTGCCCCCTCGAAGAGCGCGGTGAACCACGGAGGTGGAAGGCTGACCCGCCTCGACGCCGTCGCGCGCCGCCGATGCTCCCAGCTCGAGTCCGCCATCGCGGTCCAGCAACACGAAGGCTCGCTCGGCGTCCAACAGGTCCCTGGCGACCCGTGCGATACGCTCGAGCAGACGCTCCGTGTCCCGCTCACGCACCACCGCCACGGCCAAC